>JAQTOF010000078.1 GCA_028713495.1 Candidatus Iainarchaeum sp. | reverse complement strand
ATCGGTTATCGGTGGAAGCGGCTGGGGCTGCTCTTCCTCAGGTGCGACTTGGCCTCTGGCTGCGGTGATCGCTCCCGAAGCCATCTCCTTGATTTCGTTGCGGTAAATATACCCCCCGATACCAAGGGCTCCTGCTACGATGAAGGTCACAACCACCTTTGCAATCGTGCCGCCTCGTCCCTCATCAATATCTTCAGGGAATGTCTGATATGTGCGCCTAGGCGCTGGTGTGGCATCCTCGGGTTCTGGCGCCCCTGAAATCGCCGCGGGGCCGCTGTCCCGTTTCTGCGTCGCGGATCCCCTTAGCGCTTCCATGAACGCATTCACGCTCTGATGCCTGTCTTCCGGCTTCTTCGCAAGCGCCTTCAGGACCGCACCCTCTATATGCTGCGGTATGCCCGCGCGCTTCGTGCTTGGCGGCTCTGGTATCTGCGTCAGATGTCCGATACTAACCTGTTCGAGATTGCCATGGAAAGGCGTTGTGCCGGTGAGCAGCTCGTACATTATCACACCGAGCGAATAGATGTCTGCGCGATGGTCGCATTCGCTCCCGCGGCACTGCTCAGGGGACATGTACCTTGGGGTTCCGAGAACCGATCCAGGCTTCGTGAGCAGGGTCTCATTCTCTTTGAATTTCGCGATGCCGAAGTCCATCACTGTGACGTGTTCCCTTCCGTTCCTTATGCTAATCATGATGTTCTGGGGTTTGAGGTCCCTGTGTACGACCTTCTTGTCATGGGCGGCTTGGACCCCCTGGCATATCTGTTCCGTTATGCGCATGAACCGGTTTATATCAAAGGCATTCTGTTCGCTTCCAACAACGTCATCCAATGGCCGGCCCCCGACCAGTTCCATGACGTAGTATACCTGGTCACCAAACCTGCCTATATCTTTCACATCTATGACATTGGGATGCTTCACGCTCGCTGCGGTTTCAGCCTCCCTGATGAAGCGCTTGATAACTGTGTCCTTGTTGGAAAAGGCCAAGGCGTTTGTGGAGATGACTTTGATCGCCACTTCCTCTTCCTTTCCCTTGAAGTCCTTCGCTGCGTAGACCTTTCCCATACTACCCTCGCCGAGGGCTCTCTCAATCAGGTAGCGGTCCCCGACGACATGGCCGATAAGTGCGTCGTCCTCGGTGGTGTGGTACCCGCTGACCTCATCCCTAAGTGGTGGTCTAGGTTGTGCCGGTGTACCTCTAGGGGTCAATTTGCCGTCTTTTAATCTATCCCGCATGTTGTACTTTATGTTGCAAAAAGATTATAAACCCCTACACCTATGCACGCACCGGAGCCTTGGCCTTCTTCTCGGCAGCCAGGGTCTTCTCCACAAGCACGGCATAAGCCGGCCTGGTGAGCAGGTAGCCCAATAGCGCTCCGAGGATGGTGGACATGGCGAAGTTCCTTATCTCAAGGAAATGCGAGAATATGAGTGGCATCATCGAGAATATGGCCACTATTGCGTTGGTCCTTATTATGCCGAAGGCGAGATCCACCTTCTCTGCCACCGTATGCTCGTCCCTCTTGAGCAGCTCATCGGTTATGACTATCTGCGCATCCACACCCACGCCTATGGCTGCTATGATGCCTGCCACAGCAGCCAGGTCTATGGTGAAGGAGCCCAGTATGGAGAGCAATATCGTCAGCTCGGCGAGGCTTATCAGCACGATTGGCAAGGTTGCCATGACATTGCGGTAGCGTACGCCTATGAGGATGGATATCAGCAGAAGGGATGCCGCCACGGCTATGATGCTCAGTTTCAGGAACTCTATTCCCAGGGATGCAGGGAGCACGGTCCTGGAACCCAGCGATATCTGCACTGGCAGCGCGCCCCCTTTGAGTATGGTTTCTATCTCCTTGACTTTGTCAGCAGCTGCCTGAGCCTTCAAGCTCGAATCAATATCACCCAGGCCGCCTGTGACCACGAACGCGTAGTTGGGCACGCCGCTGGTGATGCTGCCCCCGAGCAGTGGCGCTGTAAGGAGTCCTGCAGCCTCAAGCTTGTTGACCAGAAGGACTCCTGTCCTGGAGCGCTGGAATTCCGGTTTCATCTGGCTTTCAGGGAATTCCACCACCGTATATCCGCGCTGCACCAGGTCTTCTTTGGCAGCGGCCGAGAGGTTCTCAGATACTATAGCCTCGGTCTTGTTCGTCGGCGCTGTCAGGTTCGCAGGAAGGTCTTCCAGTATATATACCGGTATGTCATTGCCGCCTTCCAGTGACAGCATGTCCTGGAGGGAGCGAAGGGACTCCTTCTCCCCTGAATCAGCCAGTATGTAATTTTTGAACGTTGTCCGGTTATAGAACAATGCCGCGTCAGTGGGCCGGTCTATGAACATATATACAGGATAATCAGCCTTACCCTTGGCTGCAGTTGCGAACTGCTCCCCGCCTTCCTTATCCACTGAGAATCCGACACCCCACTCTGCCCTCTGCTGGACCAGTTCGCTGCCCGAGAGCGAGCGGATGGTCGTGCGGAAGATATGATCTCCGCTCACAGCTACCTTGCCATCCACTATTCCCTGGAAAACCCCTT
>JAQTOF010000077.1 GCA_028713495.1 Candidatus Iainarchaeum sp. | reverse complement strand
GGCAGGATAGTGGAGGCTGCCAACCTGTTCAAAGAGTTCCAATTCAGCGAAAGCCAACGGCTTTGGGGATTGACAACCAAGGGTTAGCGTTCCCTTACGTTCTTGCCTTTCGCAGAAGGGATTATGCTCAACTTCCCTTTCAAATCCAAGCCGAACTCTTTTCCTTGCATAAGTCGGTCAAGCGTTATAGCAAGGGCCGCCACCTCGCTGTGAGGCTGACCGGTGACCGAGACGTTGAAATCAGCCAGCTCGTAGATCTCCCGAGGGACCTGTTCCGAGCCTACAACCACCAAAAGCTTATCCTGAGGCATGATGTCCGGCAGCACGTCTGGCAAGGCAAGGCCGTACATCGTCAGATGGACGATAGTGAAGCCGTCACGCTTGCGCTGTTTCATGACAGCCAAGGCGCTTTTGTCGTAGCTTATCGTGAATTCGCCACCCCAGCTCTCGCATATCCTCTTCACGCTGAGCTCAAGGCCCGAATCATGCTGCCCTGAATAGGTGATCGCGCTCGCTCCGAAAGCCCTGGCCACAAGAGCCACGTGGGTGGATATCCTCTCGTCGCGCGGAAGCCTGTGTCCTAGCCTGAGCACCTCTATCTGCATGATGGTGATTTATCGCAACCAATTTAAATCTGTGAAGCTCATTCCTGTCTGTATGGCGAAGTATTTCGGGACGAATGGTGTCAGAGGCAGGTTTGACGAGCTCACGCCAGAGCTGACACTCAGGCTGTCGCAGGCGATAGGCGGGTATTTCAAGGGCGGAAAGATAGTTGTCGCAAGGGACTGCAGGCTGACCGGTGAAGCATTGCGCTCGGCAGTGGTGGCAGGGCTCTCTTCTGTAGGCTGCGAAACGATAGATCTGGGCATGGTCAGCTCGCCGACAGCAGAATACATTACCAGGAGGCTGGCTGCTGACGGATGCATCATAATAAGCGCATCGCACAACCCTCCGGAGTGGAACGCGTTGAAGGTCGTTGACGGGAAGGGCATAGCGGTATCCAGGGAAAAAGGGGAGGACATAGAGAAGCTCATTGAGAAACCTGGACTGGTGCGATGGGACAAGATAGGCAAGATAAGGATATACGAGACAGGGACTGCAGAGCATATAGAGGCGATAAAGAAGCTGGCTGCAGCCGACAAGATAGCGAAGAGGAAGCCGAAGATAGTGATTGATTGCGGCAATGGGGCAGCATCGGTGATAGCTCCAAGGCTGCTCAAAGAGCTGGGATGCGAGATAATCAGCCTGAATTCCCATCCTGACGGGCGGTTCCCAGGCAGGCCATCCGAACCTACCGAGGCGAATGTGAAAGAATTGATCGCGCTCGTGAAATCGAGCGGAGCTGATGCCGGAGTTGCATGGGATGGGGACGGAGACCGTGTGATCTTCGTTGATGAGAAAGGCGCTTACGTCATCGGCGACAAGGTCTATGCGCTGTCCATCATATGGAAAGCCGCAGGCAAGAAGCTGAAGTACGATGTCGTGACGACGGTCGCGACAAGCAAGGCAGTGGAGGATGTTGCTGCGAGATACGGAGCGAAAGTGAGATACACAGCGATAGGCGCGCCTTATCTCTGCGAGGAGATAGCGAAAAAATCCGCTGCCATGGGAGGGGAGGAGGTCGGCGGCGTGATATGGCCGGAGCTGAGCATGGCAAAGGACGGGTTCATGACCGTTGCGAAGCTGGCTGAAGCGTTATGCGAGAAGCCATTGAGCAAGTGGCTGGAAGAAGTGCCTGAGTATTTCAATGTCAAGCTCAAGATAGAGGCAGACGAAAAAAGCAAGAAAGAGATCGTTGAGCGCGTCCTCGCGCATGCCAAAAACAAAAAACTCGATTGCGTCACTATAGATGGTGTCCGTATCAACCTGAAGGACTCGTGGGTCATATGCAGGCCTTCAGGCACGGAACCATACGTACGCATTTTCGCAGAAGCCAAGAATGCTGGGGAAGCGAAAAGGCTGGCAGAGGAATACCAGAGGATAGCGCTCGGGAAATGAATGAAGAATAGAAAATAGCGGATGTGCGCTGATAAGCAGTTCAGGGATCTGTTTTTGCAGGATTCACAGGGAGAGCGCCATTCAGCAGTGGAAGGATGTCCACCTCAGCAGCTTCGTTCGGTATGGAGTTTGTTGTGAAGACATTGTCGCTTATCTTCCTCAGTTTCTCCAATGAACCGTTCAGGAAGAACCCGTGGGTGGCAGCGCATATCACCTTCTTCGCACCACCTTTCCTGACGTTCTCCACGGCTTTTATCATGGTGCCGCCGGTGGAGATCATGTCGTCGATTATGAGCACATTCTTGGTTGCCACATCGAACTCCCGCTCGACTTTCTGGACCGTGCGGTATGCCTCCTCGCCCTGGGGCCCGATCGCGTGCTCGTATTCTCCGCGCGTCTTGCTCATGCTCTTGCCACCGAATTCAGAGACAAGGTAATTCGCCCCCTGGTCTGGCGATATCACTTCCAGCGGTTCAAGGCCGACCAGCTTGCGGGCATGCTCCACCAGGAGCTTGTTGGCGCTTATGTTCTGTATCCTGAGGTTG
>JAQTOF010000076.1 GCA_028713495.1 Candidatus Iainarchaeum sp. | reverse complement strand
CTTCTGCCCTTACGGCACCTATGGTTCGGCTTGCACTGATATCTGCTCGCAGCTGAATCAGGGCGAAGGCTGTTTCACCCAATGCATGGACGGAGTCCGCGCCGAAGGCTTAGGAGATGCCACCACCTGCTGCAAAAACACCTTCAGGCAGTATTGCGATTCCATGTGCACGCAGCTGGAACAATCTACCGAAGGGGACACGACCAAGGCAGAATGCATGGAAGAATGCTCAGCCACTTATGCCACAGTAGGAGTCGCGCCTGACAGCTGCTACCTGCCGCTCTGAGGACCATCAGATGCCCCAAACATGACGATTTGGGTAAAATTATTTAAATCCGGGAAAACAAATATCTCTGGGCAGTTCTGCCTCCAAACCAAGTTGGTACTGAATGGATTCGAAAACCCGCTTATTGTATTGGCTTCTGAATGCATCACGGGGAGGGCCGACACGGGTGCGTATTCTCAACGTTCTGGCGCAAAAACCCATGAATATGCGCCAGCTTTCGCTACGGTTGGAACTGGATTATAAGACCGTGCAGGGCCATGTGGAGATCCTTATGGAAAACGGCATAGTAGAGACCCCGAAGAAGAAATACGGTTCGATCTATTTCATAAGCCCGGAATGGGAAAACAACGAATATCTGAGCGAAATAATGCGAGGTGATGGCAATGGAAAAAACAAAAATAAACAATCTCACTCTTAAGGCGCTGGCCGGAACGGTCCTGGCTCTGTTATTCGCCGTGGCTATATTCATCATAGCGGACGCCATAATGCCTTTCAGGGAGATGGGCCCAGGACCGGAAGGGACAGATGTGATGCCCTACATATTCATGGCTCACACTTTCCTCCTGACAGCGATGCTCCTCCTTTCCCTCTACCTATTATTCACCTACCTGAAGGATTACCTGCAGCTCAAGAGCAGGTTCACGCTCGGAATCATCTTCGCCATATTCTCTTTCATGCTGTTCGCTCTCACGGCAAATCCTCTGCTAATGGTCTTTTTGGGTGTATATGGGGACCGGGGTCCATTCCAGCTGATACCATATCTCTTCGCGACCATCGCGCTAGCGATATTGGGCTGGGTAAGCTCGAAATAGGCTGCATTACGGCGTAATTTGGGGTTTATTTCGGTAAAACTATTTATAGCGCGCCAGGCGCATCCTCATCCATGGATATGCCGCTCCATCTGCTGCTCGTGGCCGCGATAGTTCTTGTTGTGGCCATCTGCTTGACGGTGCTGTGGTGGCAAAATGCCCAGAAGAGATGACAAATACGATGTTGAAGTGCGGAGCGGAAAATGGGGCAGAGGTTGTGCTCGAACTGAGGGACATCGTCAAGGAGTACGGTAGGGGCAAATCCCTCTTCCGGGCTTTGAACGGCGTCAACCTCAAGATCCACACTGGCGAATTTGTATCTATCATGGGTCCGTCTGGTTCAGGCAAAAGCACGATGCTCCATTTTCTGGGGTTCCTCGACATGCCGACCTCCGGGGATGCGCTGATATACGGCACTCCGATGTCGAAACTTACCAAGGACCACCTTGCGGAAATCCGGAACGAGAAGATTGGCTTCGTTTTCCAGTCCTTCAACCTGGCGCCGACGCTCAGCGTCTCCAAGAACGTCGAGCTGCCCCTTATAATCGCGGAGAGGGAGGCAGGAAATAGGCGGAAGAAGGTCGAGGAACTCCTGACGTCTGTTGGCCTGCTGCAGAAATGGGACAGCCTCCCGTCCCAGCTGAGCGGGGGGGAGAGGCAGCGGGCCGCGATAGCGCGCGCCCTCGCCATGGAGCCGGAAATCATCCTTGCGGACGAGCCCACCGGCAACCTCGACTCGGCTTCAGGCAAGCACGTCATGGACGTGCTGCACGACCTCTGGAAGAGGCAGGGCAAGACCGTGGTGATAGTCACGCACGAGCCCGTCGTCGCGGCCTACGCGAAAAGGACGATATATATCCGTGACGGGAAAGTGGAGAAGGATACGGAACAGCCCGGCAGGAAAGCCGGGGCGGATGAGCTGAAAGTCAAGGAACTGAAAGTCAGGAAGTGATATGATGATGAGATGGAATGTTTTGACGGCAGTACTCTTGTTCATGGCGCTGGGCTTCGCCCAAAGCGCGTCGGGTCCGATCGTGCAGGTCGTGGATTATAACATAGTCCCGGATGACATATACTCTGGCAGCACCGGCCAGCTCGAGCTCACGCTCGAGAACAGCGGAACCGAGACGGCGAAGAGCGTCACGGTGTATTACAACTACAATATCGACTACCAATCCAGCGTCTATGTCGGGCAGATCGGCTCAGGCGCCGAAGCGATAACCACAATACCGTTCAAGGTCCCGGACAACGTGAACAGCGGCATGTTCACATTGACGCTGGACATATATTATCTTGATGAGGACGAGCTGTCTTCCAAGCATTCCATGGCATCCATCCCGGTGACGATAAGCCAGCACGACATACTGGAAGTGAAGACCCTCAGCCTGAGCAAGGACACCTTGAGGAAAGGCGACACCATCACGGTGGAGCTCGAGATAACCAATACCGGCGGCGTGATGAACAACGTGGTGATATCATCCGCGAACAGCACCCAGTTCAGCCTCTCTGGCACGACGCAGCAGCGTGTCGGCGACATCCCGTCGAATTCCAGTACGAATGTGACAGTTCCGCTCTCATCATCGTCTTCCACAGAGACCGGCAAGTACCTGGTGCCTCTGAAGATAACCTACAACGACGCCCTCCAGAACGTGAATGAAGAGACGGTATACGTGGGGCCGGTGACAGTGAGCAGCACATCGTCATCATTCAAAGTATCATGCGAGCCCATGTCATCCAGCGAGATAGGTTCGAAACTTGCATATAACATAACGCTAGAGAATCCGGGAGAAAGCGTCCAGTCCGTGATCATCGTCATAGAAGACAGCGACGTCTTCACCCCGATAGGGCAGAACACCCTGTATTTCGACGACATCCAGCCTGGCGAGAGCCGCTCCGAGATAGTATACCTCGGCATAGATTCCGCATCGTCATCAGGATACTATCTCCTCCCGATGACCCTCAAGACCAACAACGATG
>JAQTOF010000075.1 GCA_028713495.1 Candidatus Iainarchaeum sp. | reverse complement strand
CCAATGTCCTTGACGGGCTGTAACCGAACAGACGGTACGCTTCCACCTGTAGGCTGGTGAGGTCGAAGTTCGGCTGTGCCGGGACTTCCTGCTCCTTGATATCGACATTCGTGACCGTTCCGCGGTCCTTTGTGCGCTCGAGCGAATCCTGAGCTTTCGCTTCTTCCGTGAACCTGCCGGCCTTATGGGTGAACTCGACGTCCTTTATCTTCACGGTCAGCTCCCAGTAGGGCACAGGGACGAATGCGCGTATCTCCTTCTCCAGATCTGCTATGAGCGAGAGGGCTGGACCCTGCACCCTTCCGATTGAGAGCACCTTGTAGCCATGGACGCGGTGCAGCGCAGCCATGAGCGCCCGGCTCAGGTTTATGCCATAGAACCAGTCCACGATATGCCTCGTCTCTCCGGCATATGCGTTGTTGTAGTCGAATTCGCCTCTTTCCTCATAGGCGCTGCAGAGGTCTTCCTTGGTGAGGGCCGAGAACTTCATCCTCCTTCCTTCGCGGATGGTGGTCGCGAACCTGAATACATTGTATGCTATGGTCGATCCTTCGATATCGTAGTCGCAGGCAGACACGAACGTGTCCGCCTTCTTGCCGAGCTTCTGTATGAGCTCGACATAGCCTTTGGTATATGCGGCCTCCTTGGAAGCCTGATGGGAAGGGACCCATTCTATATCGAAGACAGGGTAGCCGTGGGACTTCTCCTTCTCCACGAGCGTGTAGACATGGCCGACAGCAGGCGCTACCACGATCTCCTTGCCCTTGTGGGTCGCCTCATAGTAATATACGCCATTATGGGCTTTTTTGTGGACCGAGTCCCCTATGGCCATGGCGATTTTCTCAGCTACGCGTGGTTTTTCTGCGACAATGAGTTCCATAAGTATCCTGATTTCTGTTAAAAGCAGAAGATATAAATAATATCGTCCGGAGCCCGAAAGCGCAAACAAAACAAAAATCTTCGGGAAAAACAGGGCGATTCACGAGAGAAAGCGCGGGTTGCGAGCTGATTTTGTTTTTGGTTTTTGTTTGTTTTCGGTTTACATTGAGTCACTCATACATGAGCGCTTCGACAGGATCCATCTTCGCCGCACGCCAGGCAGGCAGGAGTCCTGCGAGGAGCCCTACTCCGACCGAGAAGATGAAGACGAACGCTATGATGCGCTGCCTGAGGAAAACCGGAACTCCGAAAGCGTCTTGCAGCCCGATGAGGACGAGATACCCCAACACAAGGCCTATGATGCCCCCTGCCAGGCCGATTATCACGCTCTCCATCAGGAACAGGAATAGTATGTCTCCCTGCCTGGCTCCTACTGCCTTGAGTATGCCTATCTCCTTTATCCTCTCAAGGACGTTCATGAACATCGTGTTCGCTATGCCTATGGCGCCGACAACAGATGCTATCAGCGTTACCGCGCCCAGGACCAGCTGGACCGCGAATAGGATGGTGCCGACGATTTCCATTATCTGGGCAGATGTGATGACAGAGAAATCCAGCTTGTCCAGCTTCACCCTGTGGTTGGATGCCAGCTTGCGCTCTATGGTGGATTTTATGTCTTCGGGATTGAAGCCCTCATCAGCCTGGACGTATATAAGGCCGACCTCGTCTGGAAGGATCTGGCCCTCGAATAGCTTCCGGCCATCCTCGAAAGGTATGTATATGTTTAAATCGTCGTTGGAGCCGGCCATCCCGCCTATCTCCTTCGCGATGCCGACAACCCGATAGTTCTTGCCATTCATCTGGACTACGCTGCCGACTTCCACTTTGTCCTTGCCGAACATGTCGGTGGCTGCCTTATATCCAAAGAACGCCACGTTCTTCTCGTTCTCCTTGTAATATCTGCCGGATTCTACCTCGATATAGGTGCCATACATCTCAAATGCCTTGCTGTCCATGGGATAGACCATGGCGCTGATGTTCTTGTCCTTGAACGAGAGGCTTACCCTGCCGAACATCGCTCGGGCGACATCTTTCACTCCAGGGATGTTCGCGATGTCGTCCACATCCTTCTGGTAGAGCTTGCCGCTGCTCTGGAGAAACGAGAAACTGCCACCACTCGCCACGTCGGAAATTGACGATATTGGGTAGACGAACATCATGTCTGCGCCGAAAGCAGACATCTGGGTGTTGATATCCCTGTTGAAGCCCTCGCTTATGGAGAGTATGACGACGATAGCTATCACGCCGATGACCAAACCTATGATGGTGAGCCAGCTACGCAGGCTCCTCTTGGTGAGGTTCTTGAAGGAATATGCCAATGCGTCGATCAGGTCCATCTACTCATACCTCAAAGCTTCTATCGGGTCTATCCTCGCTGCCTCTGCGGCAGGGAAAGTGCCTGAGACCAGGCCGACTACCATCGAGAACGCTAATGCGCCCCATATGGCCAGCGGATCGAAGACGAATGCCACATTGAAACCATATATCAGGATGAAACCGATCACTGCTGCCACGACCAGGCCCATGAAGCCGCCGGCCAGCCCGATCATCGCGCTCTCGACCAGGAATATGTTCCGTATCTCGGATTGCGGTGCACCGACCGCCTTCATGGTGCCGATCTCCTTGCGCCTCTCCAAGACGCTCATGAACATGGTGTTCGCTATGCCTATGCCGCCTACGATGAGCGAGATGGAGGCGATGGCTGCCAGGAAGATGCTTAGCAGGTCCAGTACACCGCTGAACTGTTCGTTGATGAACTTGGCGGTTATCACGCCGAAATCCTTGTCATCCTTGGTGACACGGTGGGAAGCGAGCAGGATGTCCTCTATCTGGGCTGCGACCGCATCCACATCAGAGCCTTCCTTGAGCGTGAGCCTGATGGCCGATATCTCGTCCTTTACAAGAGACTTGTTGAACAGCTCTTTCGCATCATCGAACGGTATGAACACGATGCTGTCCAGTGAGGCGAATGAGTTGCCTGTCTTCTTCAGGACCCCTATGACCTTGAACTTCTGACCGGCAAGGTATATGTTGGACTGCGCCTGCGGCTTCTCATCGAAAGAGTCCGCGATGCTCCAACCCAGGCCGGCCACACGGCGGTCGTTCGCCTCTATGAATCGGCCCGAGTCTATCTCCACCGGCACGGTGTCGTCGAATACCCCAGCTTCTATGCCATAGACCCCCGCGCTGATGGACTGATTCTTGAACGTGACTGTGGTCTGACCGGAGATTACCTTGGTTATGCT
>JAQTOF010000074.1 GCA_028713495.1 Candidatus Iainarchaeum sp. | reverse complement strand
GACAACGGACCAGTATGTCTGCGACACCGTGGACGATCCTGCCGTAATCCAGACCTATGATCAGTGCGGTCTGCAGTGCAGTGTCGGGGCTTTGGAGTGCGTGGCACCTGGGTCAGGGTGCTCCCAGGGATACAATTCCTGCGTCAGTTCCTGCATGGGCCAGGGTTACTCGCTCAATGAATGCGATAACCAGTGCTTTGACAGCGCAAGCGACTGCCTGACGCAATATATGACCAGTACGCCGTCCTCATCATCATGCTGCGGGCCGTCGTTCCTGCTGGGATTGCTTGCGCTCGGCGCGTTCTATCGGCGCAAGTAGAAAAAACAAAATTCGAAATAATGGAAAATAGCCCCGGGCAGATTCGAACTGCCGTCAAGGGATCCAAAGTCCCCTATCCAAAGACCACGCTTCATCGCCATATATCGGCGCTGTCGCGTGTTTGACCGCTAGACGACGGGGCTGTCAATATCTCTCTAAGTGCTTCGGAATAATATAAAAAGCCTTTCCGTAAAATGCTCAATACTTCTTTGGGCCCGTAGTCGAATGGTTAAGACGTCCGCCTCACACGCGGGAGATTCGCGGTTCGATCCCGCGCGGGCCCAATTCTTGTTTCATCGAGCCAAACCTATCTGAACAGCCCCTTCAGCCTCCCAAGGAGTCCTTTCTTCACCAAGATATTCTTTGCTTCGGTTTTCTTCTTGGTTCCAGCCTTCTTAGCCCCTTTCCTCTTCCCGACCACTTTCTTCACAGGAAGCTCTTTCTTGACCCAGGAGCTTCTCTTCTGCTTCGGCCCTATCGCTTCCTTCACCCTTCCCATCAAAGCGAACCTGACCTGCTCATGGTTATCAGATGTGAGCGTCATCACTTCGCCATAGGACCCGTATTTATCCACATAATCGCGGTGGAGCGATGCGATGACCGGGATAGGGGATTCCAGCAGCCCATCCACAAGCTCCCGGAATATCTTGCTCTCCAGTTCCATGGCGCCTATCTCGTCTATCACGATGACGTCGTATCCACCGGACCTGTCCAGCGCAGGCACGGCCACGCTCTCAAAGGATTTCACGTCGACATGGTACTTGCTGACTTTCGGCCCATCGCCGTCCACGGATGCCAGCAATGCCTGCTTGCCCGTGGCGATGTCCACGACGTAGAATGCGGTCCTGGTGCCGTGGTGCTTCTCCTCCGGGGAGGTGAAACCGCCTACCTTGAGCCCCCTGTTCCTGAGAGCCTCGACGACTCTCATGAGCAATGTGGTCTTCCCTGACTTCGGCATTCCGGTGACGAAAAAGTTCTGTGGCATGCAATAGAACAGGAGAACAAATATTATAAACACGTCCAGCATTTCGTTCGTGCGCTTAACCAACACACAATCAACAAACAACCAACAAATCCGTTCGTTCGCGTTATTTGCTCGCTTCGTTCGAGTTTCGAGCTTTTTTGTTTTTTGTTTATTTGTTTGTTCGCGCTTTCGGGTTTTTCGAGTTTTTTTGTTTCCTGATTATTTTTAAATAACCTGTCCCTGTTATCCCTATCATGTTCCGTGTGACTTTTCTCGGCACGTCCGGTTCCATACCCACCGTAGAACGTGGGATGCCGGCCATGGCCATCAAATACGAGAGCGAACTCATGCTCTGGGACTGCGGCGAAGGCACCCAGAGGCAGCTCATGCGGTACAAGGTCGGCTACGGCAGCGTGGACCATATATTCATCTCGCACCCGCATCTGGACCACTATCTGGGCATGTTCGGTCTTCTCGAAACATTGAAGCTATCATCGCCCTCGCCACGCCATCTCAACATCTTCATGCCGAAAGCGCTCGAGCTCGACGGCTATCCGTTCATCTCGCTCAACAAGATGCGCTCAGGCGAGATCTATCGCGGCAGGGGATTCTCGGTCAATGCTGTCCAGGTCAAGCACTGCAGGGGTTCCTACGGGCTGGTTTTCCAGGAAGAGGACAAGATAAAGTTCCACGAGGAGAAAGCGCATTCGTTAGGCTTGAAAGGCACGCTCTTCAAGGAGATCCAGAAGAAAGGCAAGGTCAAGACGCCTAAGGGCGAGGTCACCCTGGGAGATGTCACCTGGACGAAGCCTGGCAGGAAAGTGGTCTATAGCGGCGACTGCCTCCCTGATGATAATATAATAGAAGCTGCGAGAGGGGCAGACCTTCTGATCCATGAGGCCACGTTCGAGGATTCCATGAAGCAGGAAGCAATTGAGCGTTCCCATAGCACAGCGAAAGGGGCTGCAGAAGTAGCCAAGGTCTCAGGCGTGAAAAGGCTCGTGCTCACCCATATCAGCCCCAGATATTCTGACGTGAGCGGCTTGCTTGCCGAAGCCACGTCGATATTTCCTGAAACAGTCATCGCAGAAGACGGCATGTTTATTGATATTTGATATTATATAATATGGAATACAGTGGATTTTAACGCCATTAAGCGTAGGATACATACGCTTATTGACTAAGTTAAAACAGTAATTTATAAACCACAGTTTAGGTTAGATGATAACGTTTATAAAGATTTTGACAGACATCGTGTCAACCGAGATAGGGTCCTCCCTATCTGAACCCGAGGGGAATTCCTCATCGGGTTGTTTTGGGGCCGTAAGAAAGAATCCACCGTCAGTAGTTATTTTCGGCCCTTGGAAAAGAGTAGGCGGTGGAAAAAAAACTGAGGTGAAAGAATGAAAGTGAACCTGAAGAAAATCGGCGCGATTGTCGCTGGTGCGACAATTTTAGCCAGCTCAGCTGCGTTTGCCGGACTTATGTTCGGTTCAACGACGCTGGTGGATGAGAACGGGGCTCCAGTAGCCAAAGTAGTCCTGGGCAGCGGTGCTGCGCCAAGCGACGGTGTCGCAGCGGCGTTGATAGCCGGCAAGCTCGTCAGCGGTACCTACAAAGAAGAGACGCTGACAGCTGAAGTTGCAGGGACTGCTACGTGCAGCGGTGGCGAGGGTGCAGGAGGCACATGCGCTATCAGCAACGAGAAGGCACAATTGGAGATAACCGTACCGGGATCTGCAGCTGCAGGAACCTGGACCGGTGAGAACCTGATCGGAGACTTCATCAACAGGGAATTGATGGAGCGCGAAGGCAACACAGATCCAGATGATGCAGACCAGTCCTATCCGATAGGCGGCTCTGACACATCAGAGAATGCAAACCCATTCACTGATGGCCACGGTGGCAACATCGGCCCGACAGACACCTTCA
>JAQTOF010000073.1 GCA_028713495.1 Candidatus Iainarchaeum sp. | reverse complement strand
ACCCGCATAATCGCCATTGAGATGGATCTCGCCGCCATCCATCCCTGTGCCAACCGCATGGCTGGCATTCCCTCCCACCGTGATGATGCCGCTTTTCATCATCCAGCCAACATAATAGCTAGCATTTCCCCTCACAAATATGGAACCACCGTCCATCCTATCGCCAAGCATCTCGCCAACATCCCCGTCCACTGTGATGTTCTTCGTGTTTTGGTATCCGAGGTAACCGATAGGTCGAGCGAAATGAGCAGTATGGATGACGAACTCACTGTCCTCTCCGTTGTTTACCAGGGCGCTGAGGAAAAGGCCCGCTTTCTCAGAGAATCGAACCTCATTCTGGAATTCCGCAAGCGCAACGCTGACGTTTTCTATATCTTTTGCGGAATACTTAAGCGTTTTGACTGCCTCGTGCATCATGCGGTAAGTCCCATGCTCACCGCAGCTATAGTGGCATGCTTTCCAAGCCGCTTTCAATTTTTTCAGCGCCTCGTCCTCGACAACTTCGGCTTTCCTCACGCCTTTCTCTTCCTCGGGTTTGTATCCTCGGAATCCTTTCACAATAGCTAGGACTGGAACATGAGTAGCTCTAACGATCCTTGATTGTGGCTCTACGCATACTGAAGCCATGCCGTTACTGTGTGAGATAATGTTTATAAATACAGCTAAAACCATAATCAACAACACCACAAAATGATACCTTTATAAACTCTTTTAACCATAAAGAATAACACCTAACAAACACTGTTAGGCAAAGGAGGGATAAAATATGATATCTGCTATAACCGGTTTCGTGAGCAAGGTCGTAAGTACAGTCAAGGCCCCGCTCGCTGGTAAGAAGAGCAGGAAGTGCTGCAAGAAGTGCAGGTGCTGAACCTTACTTCAACAGCTCCAAATATTCCTGTTCCATAGGGTGAAGCTTCGCCGGCACTATCACCGTGCACGGCGGCTTGCCCAAGTTTTTGTTTTTTAGCGCTTCTATTCTTCCATAGGTGACCTTTTCGTCAGGGTAACCCATACGCGAGAGGACGACGCAGGATCCGAACTCAGAGAGCATCCCGAGGGCTATTTTAGCCTCCATCGGCTGGGGCTCGGTATCCAAAAGCACCAAAGTATGGCAGTTCCTGGCCAGATTCTCACGGATTATGTCAAGTGACGAAGTCGGCTTGTAGTTCGGCCTTGGATTCACCAAACTGGCCGTTTTGCCGAACCTGTACATCTGGAGGCCTGCCCGTGCAGGGGCCACGGAATGGATGGATGAGTTGTGTATCACGACGACAGGAATACCATTCTCCTTGGCTTCTATAACGAGCGTAATATGGGTCGTGGCGGTCAACGGATCCCCAGATGCAAGTATGCACACATCAGAAGATTTCGCCTTATTGACCA
Source organism: Candidatus Iainarchaeum sp. (assembly GCA_028713495.1). Lineage (GTDB taxonomy): Archaea > Micrarchaeota > Micrarchaeia > Anstonellales > Bilamarchaeaceae > Bilamarchaeum. The sequence continues at coordinate 1,863 of JAQTOF010000073.1, read as the reverse complement.
ATAGCGGCCCTTCCACCTGGCTCCTCTCGAGGAGCGTTATCTTCTTGCCGCAAAGCTTCTCCAGGGCGATTATCTGCTCTTTCGTGGCCGGATTGGTGTATATCTCGATGTAAGCCTCTGAGCAGGATTTCAAGGCGTCCAGGCCGGCCAGGGTAAGGTCGAATGCCACCCCTGTGCCTATGAGGATTAGAGCCATGACTTAGATGGGCGACGTAATATTTAAAAAATCGAACCGCCAGATATCAGACTGTTTCAAACCTCCTAGTCTTTCCCATCTGGGAAGGATAACGCTTTGGGGCAAACATAACCATCCCCCTGCCCCTAGCGTTTTCTAATCATTCGAGATAGGACAACGGAATCCCCATCTTCAGAACGTTTACGGCGCTCTCGGTAAGATCGCGGTCCGTGAAGACGGCTTCTATGGATTCGAAGTCGCCTGGCCCCAGGAAAGACGCTATCTCTGCCGTGTGCCCAGCGCCGGTTATCGCGATTATCAGGTCCGGCGACTCCTCGCACAGCTCGCAAAACACGTTGGTTGCATGGACCATGGAGCGTATGCGGCGGTTCACATCAGCCCATTCATCGTAGCCATGGGATTTGACCAGAGGTTCCCGCTCGCGGATGGGGGTGTATGGCATCTTGAGCATCGCGTATGCAATTGCAAAAGATGCGTCCGTGCTCTTTTCTGCTCTGTCCAGTTCGAGGCCGGTCTCCAACGAAGCGATGTAGGATTCTATGAGCCTGCCTTCCAAGCTGGGCGGCAGGTCCAGATTCATGATGCGTCTCATGCTATCGGCTATCACCCGGGCGATAGGTACAGGCATCGAATACACCATCGTGGTCGAGAATAAAGGCTCCAGGTCGCTCATCCTGCTTTCAAAGGGCTTCAGGCCCCTCGCGAGCAGGTATGCCTTCCTTGATTCCAGCCGTGAGATATCGAAAGGGATGCCGGACAGCACCTCAATCACCTTGGACATCATCATGTCCGCGGCGATCTCGTGGCGATTGGAGCCGTCGAATTTCTTGGATTTTGGCGTCGGGAAACCGCCACCCTCCACAAGGACGCTGAAGCTCTCGATTCCGCGGGTCCTCTCGGCGACCAGGCCTCCGATGCGCGCGATGTTAGGGGACGTATGCTTCTCCCCTACCATAAGCAGTTTAGCCATAATATTACTTTATCTGCAACAATATTTAAACCCTACATTTTATTTAATAGGGAGCTTCAATCTGCTCTTCCCGATGGCGATTTTGTTCTTCTCAGCGAAGCCCTGGTTCACTTCCAGGACGTATTTCGCATCGGCTTTAGGGGTATAACGGGGACAATTCAGGATGTTCAGACCGCAGGGCTCCATCGCGATGATATCAACGACAGTGCCGTTCGAATCGATGAATATGCCATCAAGGGAAATCGAGGTATTGACCATCCAGAACGAATGACGACCAGCAGAATCGAAAACGAACAGCATGCCTTCATTCTCGCCTAAGCTCTTTCTGCCCATCAATCCTTTCGCGCGGGTGGTCATGTTGTCAGCGATCTCAGCATCCACCGAAACGCTCGAGGCGTCAGGATTGGTTATTGTCAATTTTTTGGTCGGTCCTTTGGCGATTATGAAATAGAAAATAAGGATGACGACGATGGCGATAGCCGCAATCGCGATCATCTCGGAGCTTTTCATATCTTGGAGAACCTGGCCTTGAACTTCTCCTGGAGCTTCGGGAGATTGGTGTACTCAAGGTCCTCTTCAGGAAGCCTGTGCGGTTCGAAAGGCCCGTGCCTCCTCATGTACTCCGCTATCTCGTTGGCCTGCATCCTTGCACGGTCGTAAGCGACATCCTTGAAGATATCCACAGGACCTACAAGCC
>JAQTOF010000072.1 GCA_028713495.1 Candidatus Iainarchaeum sp. | reverse complement strand
GACGGAGTGAAAGGCAAGGCCGGAGTGGTGGTCATAGCGGCCACGAACAAGCCGGCACTCATGGACCCTGCCATAATGAGGCCAGGAAGGTTCGACAAGATATTCTACATACCGCCGCCTGAAGAGAATGGGAGGGTGGCGATGTTCAACATACACCTGGGCAAGTTCGCCACCGGCATCGACCTCAAGGCCCTGGCTGCAGCCACTCCTGGATTCAGCGGCGCAGACATCGCCGAGATATGCCAGAACGCAAAGATGAGGTCATTGAAGTCCAAGCTGGCAGGCAAACCAGAGGCTGTCAGCACGGAAACGATCATGGCTATAATAAAGACCAGGAGGCCGTCCGTGACCCCGCAGATACTTGAGGAATACAAGAGGTTCATGGAAGCCTACGGCGAGAGAAGATAAGGGAAAGAAGAATTAGAAAAAGAAAAAAATCAGAAGATCCTGTACTTGCTGGCCAGGATCACTGCTGCGAACACGAGCGAGACGGTGTTCACTACTTTTATCAGCGCGTTCAGCGCCGGTCCTGCGGTATCCTTCAACGGATCTCCGACCGTGTCACCAACCACTGCCGCCTTGTGCGCATCGCTGCCCTTGCCGCCGTAGTTGCCCATCTCTATGTATTTCTTGGCATTGTCCCATGCCGCACCAGCAGTCGTCATGGTCAGGGCGAGCATAAGGCCGCTGGCTATAACGCCTGCAAGCAGGCCGCCCAAAGCCTCAGGGCCGAGGAAGACGCCCACGATGAGCGGAACAAGCACAGCCATGGCTCCAGGGACCGCAAGCTCCTTCAGGGCGGTGGCAGTGGATATGTCCACGCATTTGGCGTAGTCAGCCCGTGCCTTGCCCTGCATGAGGCCTTTTATCTCCCTGAACTGCCTGCGGACTTCCTCGACTATCTGGAAGGCCGCCCGTCCTACAGCCAGCATGAGCATGCTGGAGAACACGAAAGGCAGTAAAGCGCCTATGAACAAACCGATCACCACCGGGGTGGAGAGCAGGTTTATCACAGTCATGTGGGTGGCTTCTGCATATGCCATGAACAAGGCCAGAGCGCCTAATGCAGCACCGCCGATGGCGTAACCTTTCGTTGTCGCCTTGGTGGTGTTGCCCACAGCGTCCAGCGCGTCAGTGACTTTCCTGACATTCTCTGGAAGCCCGGACATCTCTGCTATTCCTCCTGCATTGTCGGTTATCGGGCCGTATGCGTCTATTGCTATGATTATGGCGCTTAGCGAAAGCATCGCTGCGGCAGCCAGGCCGACTCCGTACAGCCCTCCGACCAGATAGGACACGATTATGGCGCCGATGATGACCAGCGTCGGGAGCGCAGTGGCAGAAAGGCCGATGGCCAGGCCGGAGATTATATTGGTTCCTGCACCGGTCGTGGCCGCCTTGGCGACATCGCGTACCGGCTTGTACTCTGTGGATGTGTAGTACTCGCTTATCACGAACAGCAGGATCGTCACCACCACGCCCATTATCACGCATGCGAACAGCGATAACGGCACGATGGCTGTGGTCGCCATGTTCGTGAGATAGAAGTACGAGAGCACGATCATCACGAGCGCGCTCAGGGTCACTCCGTTGTAGAACGCAGGCATGATCTTCTGATCCTTGCCTATCCCAACTGCGAGCGAGCCGATTATGCTCGAGAACACACCGATGCCTGCTATGGCCAGCGGGATCGCCACGAACGCAGGCTCCAGGAAAGTCATGCCTATGAGCATGGCTGCAATGATTGTGACCACGAAAGACTCGAACACATCAGCTGCCATGCCTGCGCAATCCCCTACGTTGTCTCCGACATTATCTGCGATGACTGCAGGGTTCCTGGGGTCATCCTCCGGGATGCCTTTCTCGACCTTGCCTACAAGGTCTGCGCCGACATCAGCGGCCTTGGTGTATATGCCGCCTCCGACACGCGCGAAGAGCGAGATGAGCGAGGCTCCGAAACCATAACCGATCAGCGGAGCGAGCTGCCCGAAGTACACGTAGAGGGCGCTGACTCCGATAAGACCGAGGCCAGCCAGTGCCATGCCGGTCACGGCTCCGCCCCTGAATGCGAGCCCGAGGGCAGGTTTCATGCCTTTCTTGGCCGCTTCTGCCACGCGGACGTTCGCGCGGACAGAGACCTGCATGCCTACGTAGCCAGCCAGGGCAGAGGATATCACTCCGCCCAGGAAGGCAAAGCCGGTCTCCATACCTACGCCGTAGGCTATGAGCAGGAACAGGACCACCACTATAGGAGCAAGGGTCTTGTACTGCCTGAGGAGGAATGCATTGGCACCCTCTTGTATCGCCTTGGCGATTTCGCGCATCTTGTCGCTTCCTGCCGGCGCGCTCAGGACCCTGAAGGCCAGGAAGGCCGCGTAAATAAGGGTCAGGATGCCGGCTCCAAATGCTAATAGCGCTGCATCAATCATTATTTCACCTGTTAAGATTAGATAAGGGAAATAGAACAAGGCTAATGTTTAAAAAACACCGCCCCGACACAACAAAACAGGATAGGATGACGGGAAAAACAGGAGTTCTCGGAGGCGGGATATCCGGCCTTACGTTCGCGAGCCTTGTGAGCGGAGCAGAGGTCCTAGAGAAGGAAACGATCGCAGGAGGCCTCATGCGCTCTGTCAAAGAGGACGGTTACACCTTCGACCTAGGCTCCCATATAATATTCTCAAAGAACAAGGAGACCTTGGGCTTCATGCTCGGCCTTCTCGGCCAGAACGTCATAACGCACAGGCGCAACACCAAGATATTCTACAAGGGCACCAAGGTGAAATACCCTTTTGAGAACGGCCTTGGCGACCTTCCGAAACAGGAAGCCATGGAATGCTTCGATGACTACAAAGCGGCTTATGAAAAACGCGAAAATGGCGAACTTGTGCCACCGCGAAATTTCAAGGAATGGATGCACTACCGGTTCGGGAAGGCCATAACCGAGAAATATCTTTATCCGTACAACAAGAAGATATGGGACTACCCTCCCGAGAAGATGGATATCTTCTGGGTGGAAGGGCGAGTGCCGCAACCGCCGCTCGAGGATGTCAGGAAAGCCGCGATGGGACAGGAGTCTGAGGGATATACCCATCAATTGAATTTCTATTACCCTGCCAAAGGCGGCATGCAGGCAGTCACTGATGCGCTTGTCAACAAGATCGGGAATCGGTTGAAGACCGGGTTTGAAGCGAAGAAAGTACGGCGTGAGGATGGGAAATGGGTCGTGGAAGGGCCGGAAACGCGCGTCTACGACCGTCTCGTCACCACCATGCACATCAACGACTTCATCAAAATCTACGATGGCGTGCCGAAGGAAGTGAAAGAAGCGGCTGGAC
>JAQTOF010000071.1 GCA_028713495.1 Candidatus Iainarchaeum sp. | reverse complement strand
CATTGCGGCAAGCACCACACTTAGGTGATATGGCTGAAGAACACAGTGGAGATATGCGCCAACTGCGGCAAGATATCAAAAGCGCACAAGGAAGACTTCCTATGTGATGCCTGCGGCGCCCATGTCTCTGTCGTGATACCAATAGCCATGTTTAAACAGATGGTGAAGGCCGGGGCGGCAAAGGAGTAACACTCATTTTAAGTGACAAACTGCAACCTTAAATACCCTTCTATTACAATACGTAACGGGTGGAAGGTTATGAATCTAAGGTACCAGAATTCGTGTTCTGACGGGAAGAAAGGTAGTTTTGAGACGCCAAATAGGCTGAAGCTTGGAGGCATCAAAGCCGCTGCTGCCATGGTTGCTTTCTTGAGCGTAGGGCCCATAGCAGACCAGGTCGCAAGGGCACAGGATGCTGCTCCGGTCGCTGCCACCGAGGCTCCGACAAAAGATTCGCTCCGTGCACAATATGACTCATTGCTCACTGGCCTGGATTATCTCTCAAAGAACGGGGAGACCAAGGCCGTAAAGAGGGAAGCCAAAAAACAGCTTCAGGCGGTCAACAAGGAATTCAACCGCAAGAAGATAAACATGGACAAGGTGAATGCGGTAGTCTCTGTCGCGCAGGCATTCGTAGACAGCCAGAAGCCAGAAGACGTGATAAGCGGTGACGAAACACCTGCGCCTCCCGCAGAAGAAGCGCCGGTCGCGATTGATGCGGGCGTTGAGGAACCTAGAAACACACTGGCTTTTGACGAGGCTGCGGATGCAGGAGTCATCGTGGATCCATTCGCGAATGATGTGGCGGTGGCCAAAGCTGACGCCGGCGTGGATGAGCCGGTCGTCGCACATAACATGATCTTCTCCCTGGACCAGAACAGATACACGAAATACATGGACCCAGCCCTCGCTCCTTTCGTAGATCAGGTCGATATCAGCGGAAAGAAAAGAGGAATAAGCATGAATAACAGCTGGGACCTGGGTATGAACTTCGTGGGCAATGAGGCTGCGCAGGCAGTCTTCGGAGCCGTGAGGTACAGGGACCTCGCCAGGCTAGACCTCGGCAACATGTGGTTCGGCGAGCAGGCAGCTCCTTTCGCAAGGATCATGCTCAGGCCTGAGCTGAACATCTGGAGATTCAAAGGCGTCTATTACGGGAGCGTCGCTTTCGCAGGCAACATGCCTTCTTGGGTGTACACCTCCCATTCAGCAGGCCTTGGCTATTCACAGCCGATTGGGCAGAACTTCAGATTGAGGCTCGGTATCGTCAGCGGCGGTGCGTTGTCTCACCCGGCGTGGGATGACATATACTTCAATCTCACCACCGGTTTGTCAATGGAATTCTACAACAAGGTGCTGATCTACGGCGTACCGACGTTCTATTTCGCGGCCAGCGATCCAATGAAGACCGCGTACATAGGCAACTATGATCCGAAATTCCAGGATGTCGAGGTCGGCGTGCAGGTCGGGCTCAATGAATACACCATCCGCGGATTCGCCGACATAGGACTCATCGGGGATAAATACGGCATCTACAACCGCTACGGATTCAGGGGCACCAGGACCGTTGACATCACCAATGAAGTTGCAGCAGACCTCTGGCTCTCTTTGGGTGTGACGCACTGGTCAGCCCAGCTCGGTGGAAGGGTCGATCCGGCGATCATGCTCGGTGCGACGTTCGTTATCGGAGGCGATAACTTCAACTCGACCAACACCATGAACTACTCGCACATGCAAAGCGGCGGTGAGGAGTTCGCAACGACAGATTTCCCGACGACGGAGAACCCCGGGCCATACGGCTTCGGGCGCTCAGGGAATCCGGCATTTGATGTGCCGATCAATGAGACCAAGGATAGGATAGTGACTGCAACGAGCTTCGAGGAATTCAAGAGCTCGTACGGCGGCACTCTCTCTCCGGACGAAGTCGTCCTTAGGGCAAGATTCCTCGGCGCATTCCTCCAGCAGGTCGCCTATGCCAACGACGCGTATAATGCCTTGACCACCGGCAACATCTTCGACAGCGAGGTCAAGCGCATAGCAGGCGCTGATGAGGAGCAGATATTCTCGTACATCAAGGGCTACATCGACTGGTACCAGAACCACGGTGTCGGCGAACCGCTTCCTGCCAATCTGAAGAACGGCATCGCGGTCTGCGCAGGCATCCACTGGCTGATGGCCGAGTTCATGAGGGCGAATGGCGTGGACGCGATCGTGATGACCGTGAACACGCGCGATGGGCCGCATGTCATAACAGCCGCGCAGCTGAAAGATCAGACCGCGCTCCTTGACTATGGCAACATGTACACCTCGCCTGAAGGCACCTTGGACCAGACAATGAGGTTCTACGGCAGGAACAAGCAGGCACCGACCTTCCAGTCGTATTTCTATGGTCCTGACGGCTACATGGGCACATACGTGACTTCAGAAGGACGGCTGCTCCATGAGACCATCGGCGTGGTCAACACCGATGTCCTGAAGAAGGACTTCCTCGGCGTGAGATGATTTTTCCTTTTTCTTTTTCAATAACTTTTTATATCCTCCTGCAGAAGACCTGCCATGGATGACACAATCGAGATATGCTCCGGTTGTGGAAAAATGCCCCGTTCGATAGATAACCTGAACGGCTACTTCTTGTGCACTCGCTGCGGCAACCGTACCACCACGCAGGTCAACGCAGACGAATATGAGAAGATCGTCACGGACCTTGACCAGAAATTCCAGGCGGCTTTGCTGAAACAGAAGGTCGCAGCTGCGGCGAAAGAACCGATCAAGTTCGGCAAAGCGAAGGCCGCCAAAGCGAAACCGGCGAAGAAAGCGAAGCCTGCGAAGAAATCCGCGGCGAAGAAGAGAAAGAGGTAAAGACCTCCATCCTTTTTAATTATTATCAACAACATATCGGTCATGGCGGGGCAACTAGTAGAGGTCAGGGGAGGGGGGAAGAACGCGGATTCAGGTTTTAAATCCAAACCTACTTTTACAGAAGCCAATGCGAGGCGCCTTCATATCATTCTCACGAACGGCTTCGCTGTCGGTACCGGTTACAGCATGATGAGCCGGGACAGGCACTACGTGCATTTGACAGCTGGTACTACCAGCCAAGCGCTTTTGAGTTTCTGTGAATCAGAGCTCAATGGAAATCCATTACCGGATGAAGGACAGACGATGCTCAATCTTTTCAAGAAAGCAGAGGCGGCAGGCCTTGTCACATACGAGTTCGTGAAGGCGCAGAAGGCGTTCCTCCCGGAAATGGGCCGTAGTGTATGATACTCTTTTAGAATTTCTAATACTATATTATACATGATGATTTCTATGGTAGGGCCGGTTTCCCGCAGGATTCAAATCTTCTCCGGGGCGTTACTAGGAGCTACGGTCCTGTTCTCCACTTGCACGCCATTGCATGAAGGGAAGATGTGCATGAGGGAAACACAACCAGTCGCATGTCCACATGCCATCCAGGATGTGAAAAACAAGATCACCTGTTCTGATGGCAAACAGATCGTGTTGACTGATATTTGGGAAATCGGCAAAAAAACCGACGTGCTCACATTATTCTGCAAAAACGGTTCCAGCGCATATGGTGTCAGACTGGACATAGCCGGCAAATCCAAACATGGC
>JAQTOF010000070.1 GCA_028713495.1 Candidatus Iainarchaeum sp. | reverse complement strand
AAGACGAATTCGGCTTTGAGAAGATAATAGAGGTCTATGACCAGAAGACTGGCATGCAGGGCGTATGCGCCATACACAACACCGCACGCGGCCCGGGCAAAGGCGGCATACGGATGGTCCCGGACGTCACCGTAGAGGAAGTCATGGGGCTCGCACGTGCCATGACCTGGAAGAACGCCATGGCCGATCTGCCTTTCGGAGGCGCGAAAAGCGGCATCAAAGCAGATTCCAAGAAACTCACACCTGAGCAGAAGGAAGCCATGATGAGGGCATTCGCCAGGAAGATCAAAGACGTGGTCCCTGACCAGTACATCGCCGGCCCGGACATGAACGTCACTGAGAAAGAGATGGCCGAGTTCGCTGACGAACTAGGCACTCCCAAGGCATGCACAGGGAAACCGGCTTCTGTGGGCGGACTGCCGCACGAGCTTGGTTCCACAGGATTCGGTGTCGCTGTTTCCACCAGGGTAGCCGTGAAGCACATGGGCAAGGATCTGCACGGCATGACCGTGGCGATAGAAGGCTTCGGCAATGTAGGCACGTTCGCCATGAAGTTCCTTGATGAATGGGGAGCCAAAGTGGTCGCGGTATCTGATTCCAAGGGAACGATCTACGACAAGAACGGGCTGAAGTACGCTGATCTGATGAAGATAAAGGCAGAGAAAGGGACCGTCACCGCAGGGAAAGGCGAGAAGCTCGATGCTGCGAGATTATTCGAGCTGCCTGTCGACATACTGATTCCTGGCGCGCGCCCGGATGTGATACACTCGGGCAATGTGAACAGCATCAAGGCCAAGATAATCGCAGAGGCGGCGAATCTGCCTGCGAAATACGAGGTCGAGCAGGTCCTCATGAAGAAAGGCGTTGTCGTTTTGCCTGACTTCGTCGCAAATGCAGGCGGAGTCATCTCAAGCTACTGCGAGACCATGGGCTGGGATGCTGACACCATGTTCAAGGTGGTGGAAGGCAAGATCGCCCCGAACACCAAGACCATGCTCGAGCGCGCGAAGAACAACGATACGCGCAAAGCGGCCATGGAGATAGCGAAAGAGAGGGTGCGCGATGCCATGGTGTTCAGAGGCTGGCTCAGCAAGTAGACCCATCTTTTCCGGTAAGGACTTTGAGCTCTTCTTTCAATTCTTTTATCGCTTCTTCGATATACTTCGGGCCTTCTTTCAAGAACCATCTGCTCGATACCAGGTTGGCCGAAACCGTGATGACTAGTATGTTGAGCGCGGCGGCGGAGATCAGGAGAGCTGATTCCACTGCCGAGCTTATGGTCCCGCTGATGGCGCAATGGATCGTTATGGCCGCGAAGCAGACATCAGCGATCACAAACCTGACCAGAGAAGCCTTCAACTTGGCGATAATGCCATTGTGCAAGTCGAGCGCCTTCTGGATCACCTCCTGATTGTTGCCAAGGTCTTGGTTGAACGCGGTTTCGGCGGAATCTGCCGCAGTGATCAGGTAATTGCCATGTATGAGCTTCCCGGTAGGGTCTGTGACTTTCTTGAAACGCTCTATGCAGTCAGGAAGAGGCTTGAGCTTGTACGAGGTGTAGCGGAAGCCGAGCTCATTCGCGATAGCCCTGGCCCTGAGGACTTTCGTGAGCGTGGCTTCGTTTATCATAAGAATCCCTAGCAGCCCCGTATCTCTTTCTTGACAGTGAATATCGTATTGCTGGCGTCCATCAAAGCATCGAACCGCTTCTTGTCAGGGCACACCTGTTCGCCGCTTTCGGTCAGGGAGTACTCGGAACCGTTCTTCACGATGAGGCCCTGAACCGTCAGCTTTTTCAAGGAACGATAGATATTGGCGAGCGCCATCGGATCGGCGATCCGCTGGCAGATGTAACGGACTATCTCCACCTTTTCGCGGCTTGGCCCGTGTTTTATCGCGCCCAGGACTTTCAGCGTGCCGGGGTTTGCCCTGCGCGGGGTTTTTGTGGCGTCCTGAGGTGTCTGATTGGGGGCCAGGAGAGCCTCTGTTTTGATGATGGCAACGGTATTGCCGGCTTTCATCAAAGCATCGAACCGCTTCTTGTCAGGGCATACCTGCTCGCCGCTTTCGGTCAGGGAGTACTCCAAACCATCCTTCACGATGAGGCCTGCCGTCTCCAGTCCCCTCAGTCTGCGGTATATATTGGAGACCTTCATCGGGTCACCCCGGCATAAGCAGACGACTATCCCGGACGTTTGGCTGTTCGTCCCGTATTTGATGGCGCCGAGTATCTCCAAGGTGTTGGCGCTCACCCTGCGCCTGAGCCTGAGGGCGTCCTGGCCGGTTGTGTTATTCATGAATGCGCGGGGCACTGATCCTTCTCCCGCCTCGTCTTTCATCGCTAGCCGCATGGACATGGATGTGCATGAAAGTGATTATAAATGTTGTTATTAGTGTTTTTTTAGAGCGGTTGAGATCCGGCCGTTATGATGGCATTAAACCCACATCTTTTAAACTTAAGCCACGATATACTATCCCATGCATGACGCCAACCTGAACAAGATAGCTGGAGTGATAGTGAGATCCACTGATCCTGTCGCTAGAGGCAAGCAGGTGCTTCTTGACGCCTATAAACGGACAGAAGGCATAGGCGATACCAGCATCCGGAGGGCTGCGCTTTTCGAGCTTGTGCGATCCAAGGTCATCCAGGCAGTCTATGAGGCCACAGAAGGCCCTCCTGGATTCAGGGAATGGCCCCAGAACATGATACTCAAAGAAGAGCTCGATGACGCGGTGCGCGCCCGTATGGAATATCTCAAGTCAGGCATGAGAAGCGTCGTGGCTGGTAATTTCCCCACGACCAGGGACAGCAGGCTGAACACCCTCAGGATAGCCCTTGATCTGGAAGCCAATTCAGTGGAACGGTTCCTCGGCTCCACCAGGCGATATATGCCGGGCGTGGGCTATGCGGTGAGCATCAGGAAAAGGGATCTGATCAACCAGGACTCCTTTGCCCTCGGGTATCACAATGGGGCGAAATTCATGGGCGTGGCTGACGGATGCGGCATACAGAGATTCTCTTCAATCGCCAGCTATATGAGCCTGCAGAGGGCCATCGAAAGGAGCGGACCGTTCCTGCTGGATCCTAAAGCCGTCATATGCGACATAAGCTCTGAGATAACGGATATATTGAACAGCCCTGACATGAAAACCGCGCTCGGGAGGCATGGAGGCGGAAGCAGCACCCTGTCAATAGGCATATCGCGGGATGAAGAACAGAAAATACTCAGGGTCGGCGATTCCATAGGGTTCAGGATATACAGCAATCATGGGGTAGGGCCGAAGGTCGAGGCGCTGCAGCTGGGGGATGAGTTGGACCTGGTGATGGGCCATTGGAGGCCCTTGCGTACTGAGGACATCGAAGAGCATTCCAGGAAAGGCGGGCAATTGGTGTTGACCACCGATGGTACTGATTTCATCAAGGATATCCCCGGCCTGCTGGTCAAGCTGGCGGTACTGACCGATAACTGCGTGCTGATAGCTGAGAGGATAGTCAGGGAAGTCCTGAGGATCCAGATAGAGACGAATCAGGCCGACGATGTCACTGTGGTCGTGCAGGAAGCGAAGGAAAACTGATTATACGCGAGACGAGTTTGTTGTGCGAGCTCAGAGCAGCGATTTTCAAGAAATCCGGGCCAGACCCAATATTTATATATCTAGT
>JAQTOF010000069.1 GCA_028713495.1 Candidatus Iainarchaeum sp. | reverse complement strand
GAGACCGCATGCTGTGGGCAGCATAAAGGAGGCTTACAAGAAATACGACCACATGGAAAGCGTCGTGCCTGCCATGGGATACTATGGCAAGCAGATAGAGGACCTGGCTGAGACCATCAACAGGAGCGGGGCCGAGATCGTGGTGTCCGGCACTCCGATAGACATAACAAAGACGCTCAAGGTCAAGATACCTGTCCTCCACGTCAGATATGACATGAAAGAGAGGGTTGGCAGCCTGGAAGCGGTCATTGATAAGTTCCTCAAGCACTAGTGTGAGAAGATTTAAAAGAACGGCTGCACACTGATACCTAGTATAAACAACATCAGTCCTAATGGTGAGAGAAATGGTAGATGAAGCAAGCTATGGACCAGACTATTTTGACAGCAGAACAGGCGTGATGAGAAAGCTGGGTAAAGGCGAGTTTTTTGATGAGGAAAGAGGCATCATCAGGAAAGTTGGGACCATGGCTGACGCATGGACGGCGTTCAAAGACATGATTTTTGGTGACGAAACGGATCAAGGCCATGAGGACGTGGAACCGATGGCTGCTGATGCTGACAAGGCAGAAGCGCAAAAAAGCAGAGGAGATCCGGATAGGGAACCGGATCATTCAGATAGTGATGGATTCACCGAGCCTATTTTGCTAAGCACGCGGGTGGGTAAGCGGGCGATCAGAGATGGACAAAGTCCAGCTTACAATGAGCTTTCACGGAAGATCGGGAATACGAATGCGGCAAGCCTAAGGGATGATGCTAGGCGCTGCGCCGAGGCAGGCATGCTGAGGCCCGGCGAGCTGAAGCTGCTGATGCGTGACATAAACGCGAATGTTTTCAACCAAAGAGTAAGCGTCGAAAAAATCCGAAGGCGCAAAGAGGAACTGTTCGTGGAAGAGCCTATGACAAAGAAACCGAAGCTTTTCAGGAGAAATATGGCTGGCGAGCGCACGAGCGTCATGCCAGCGCCTGCGATACCTGCACGGCTTTCAAGAAGGGAACGCCAGGCACCGATAGAACATGTCAAAGGTCCGCCGCTCGTGATAGTGAATCTCGGGCCCAGGGGCATCCACTTCCGAAGCCCGAAATGAGCTACTTGTTCTCCCCTTTGTATTTCCCTTCATATAGCGACGATGCGTCCTCTGACAGCCTGATGAACACCATCTGGCCTATCTTGGCATTGCGCTTCAGGGTGATGCCATGCTCGTTCCTCACTACTAAGAGAGCCTCGCTCCTTCCTTCATAGCCAGGATCCCAGACAGCGCACTCCAATGTCGCACCGCATCTGAGCATGGATGAACGGGGAAGGCAGAGACCCGCCACATTCTTGGGTATGCGGACATACTCGTTGAATATCACCTTGTAGGCACCCGGTTTCAGGAAGACGCGGTCGGATTCGAATACGATGGGCGCCACATCGCTTATCTTCCTCTCCTTGTTGTCGAAATCTATCAGACCGGCGGACTTGAAGTTATAGACCTCCTTGAGGCTGATATCTATGCCCGCAGGCTGGAATTGGCTGCTGTGCAACCCATCCATGATATTCGCTGTTTCAAGATGCTGTTTCGGCAAAATCATATCAAAACCTCATTTGCATGAACCATCCGTGCTGTCGCAGGTTGTCCCTGACGGGCATGCGAGCAGGGCATAGCCGATGCGATCGTCACTGGTGCAGTAGACCTCATGCACATGCGTGTCATCGCTGCATGCATCCCGTTCGGTGCGCACAGCGGTTTCGCCCTCCATAAGAGAGACCTGGCCTGGTTCTAGGTTCTGCCCGCCATCGCTGTCTATGCAGGTGTAGGGGTAGATACACGCCGCGTCGACACATTTCTCTTCTTCAGGGCAGGTGAGATAGTCGATCTTGGCCAGCTCTCCATCGCAGTAGAACTCTGACACGGTTATGTCATTGATGCATGAATCGTATTTCACGGATTTGATGGAATCGTTGGTGGTCAGCGCAACGAGCGATGCCACGTGGATCGGCCCTTCGGGCGCATCAACATCCAGATCATGGCAACCCTCGCCAGTTATGGCGGTGCACTCGCCGTCGCTGCATATCTCATCGTCATCGCACGACGTATCGGTGAATTCGATGCTGTTGGAGACACATGAGTAATCAAGGACAGTCTGGTAGTCAGAGCAACTGTCGAACTCGCTTCTGACAATGACCGAATCAGCTGTGAGCCTGGCCTCCTTGCCGCTGGAATACTCCTTGCACTTGAGCTCAGAGCTGTCATAGCAGCGCCCATCTGCGCAGGCGCCGCTGCAGGTGTATTCCTGAGCCACAGCGCCGGTCCCTGAGCATACGTATTCCATGAGGACTGTGTAATCTACGCAATAGTCTGAATGGGTGCCGGTGCTGTCTTTCACTGAGGAAGCTGTTTCATAATCCGCACCGTCATCCTTGTCATCGCAGACAGAAACGCAGGCCCCGCTGGCGCAATAGGTATCCTGGGGGCAGTCCATGGAACGGTTCGCGAGCCTGCCACCTTCGCAATAATACTCGTTGCGGGTGTCGTTATCCAGGCAGTAATCCATCTTGGTCGTGACAACGATGCCGCCGGCGTATTCTGTCGTGGTGCCGATTATGAGCGTATCGCTCAAATCAGAATCCGAACAGGTGCGTTCCGGGGCCACGCAGGCGCCGTCCTGGCATTTGCTGCCGGTGCCGCAGCCGACGCTCTTCTGTCTCATGCTGTCGTTCTCGCAATAGTACTCAAGGATGTTGTAGACCCCCTGACACGCATCGCTGTAATTGGCGCCTTCATAGATGAGGGTACCAGCAGTCCAGATGTCATCGCCTTCGTCAGTCTCTGTGCAGAGATGGATAGCGTGGGTGACATTGGATGGAGGCTTCAAGATGCAGGCGCCCGAGCTGCAGGTATAACCTGGAGCGCACGCCTCCACATCGGATTTCATGGTGGCGCCCTCGCAATAATACTCGCGGACAGAGGCACCGCTTTCGCAGCTGTCCTCATAAACGCCCGTGCCCACAACGACCGAGCCTTTGGTATTTGGATTATCGCCCCCGTCGCTGTCGCTGCAGGAAGACGGTGGCTGGGTGGTTTGGGTCTCATTGGGCGCTGTTGGGGATGTCTGGACTTGTATGCATCCATAGGATAGGATAAGGAAAGCGAGCAGCAAGACGGGTTTCATGATACCACCTAGCGACTATGCCGCCAAAGCTTTATAATGTTTAGAGAGCTTTCCATTCCATGGCTGGGAAGCACAGGATGTATATCGGCGGGGAATGGATAGAAGGAAGCGCTTATTTCGATGATTTTGACCCGGCGACCGAGAAAGTGATAGCCAGGTTCCCGATAGGCAGCGCGAAAGATGTGGACAAGGCGGTGGGCGCGGCTTATGACGCCTTGCCGGCCTGGTCCGAGACCCCTGCCCCAGCCCGTGCGCATATCCTGCTCCGGGTGGCTGGGATACTGAAAACAGAGAAACAAAGGCTCGGCAGGCTTGTCGCCACAGAGATGGGCAAAGTCATGCCCGAGGCCCTCGGGGATGTGCAGGAGGCCATTGATACTTTCGAATATTTCGCTGGTGAGGGACGGAGGCTGTTCGGACACACGACCACCAGCGAGCTGAAGAACAAATTCTGCATGACCATCAGGAGGCCGGTAGGCGTGATGGGCCTGATAACCCCTTGGAACTTCCCTATC
>JAQTOF010000068.1 GCA_028713495.1 Candidatus Iainarchaeum sp. | reverse complement strand
CCTGATACCATCCAAAGAAACGCAGAGGCATTGCAGAAACTCGGTATCAACCCTAAAAAGATAGCAACCAATGCAGCACTCCTCTGCAGGGACCCGGAAACCATCCAAAGGAACGCAGACCTATTGCAGAAACTCGGTATCACCCCTAAAAAGATAGCAACCCATGCACAACTCCTTGGCATGAACCCAGATACCATCCAAAGAAACGCAGATTCATTGCAGAAACTCGGTCTCACCCCTAAAAAGATAGCAAGCAGGGCAGAACTTCTCGGCATAAATCCAGAAACCATACAAAGGAATTACGAATTCCTGAGGAAGTTCCTGCCAAAGGAGACAATTTGCAGATATGCGCAGCTTCTTGGCAACTCGCCAGAAACCGTGGAAGGTTCTGTTCAGTTCATACGCGGGCTTGATGTTGGTTATGTGAAATATCATTATCTCCACACTACCCCTAACTGCAAGAGGAAAAAAATCCTCACCGTGGCAAAAGAAAGGTATGGCTATTTATTCGATCTGAGTATGGCAGAGAAAATCGAGCTTGTTGAGAAGGCGAAGGAATTCATAAGAAATAAGCCATATATCCTTGCCATGAGTGGGAAGGCGATAAAGAGGGAGTACGGAACAAAAGCCAAAGCCGCATAATCCTACAATCTTACCATGAAAGTCGTCCTATACAATCTTTTCCCCTGATCCCGACCAACCAGTTTCTTCGTTATCAATGCCCTGACGCCAAGGTTCCCCATCAGCGCCACAACCGCCTTGGAATTCCCGACATAGAGGTCCAGCCCCTCGTCCTTCTCCTCTGTCTTGGCTATGAATGTCTTCTTCTCCAGGCGGGATATCAGCATAAGGGCATATTTCTCCATCTTGGCCCGGTTCCCTCTCAATTGTATTATGGCCTCGAAATAGCCGCCGCTTATCCTTGAGCACTGCGGACATATGGTCTTCTTCATCTCAAGTGGTATCAGCCGCTCCACCTTGACCCCGTGTTTCATCGTGAATACAGCCGTCTGCCTTTCTACGTCATACCCAGCGGATTCGAAATCGCCCCTGCACTTTGCCAGCACCAGGTCGCCTATCTTCTTATCTGTATACGGTGTCCAATCTCCTTTGAGCCTGGCCCTTCCGCATCTGGTGCACTGCTCGAACTCCACCTTGTCAGGCACCTTGATGCTGACTGGGTAGCACTCCACGCAGAACGCTTCGATGAAAGCGACCGTATCGCTTGTTTTCCCGCATTTCGGGCAAATCAGGGCTGACATATCGTTTTAAACCATTGAGAAGGATATTAAAAACGATGAGCAGGAACATCAACCGGGCAGTGAATCTCACCTCTTATTTCATTACGCTCCCCCCAGCCCGATATATCGTTCTGTTCGCCATACTTCTCGGTCTTGGTTTCGGCCTGGTCATCAACATGGGCACGGGCAAGCCCATAGAAGCTGCATTGGCTGACGGCCTGATGCTCCTCACCCTGCCGGCCTTGCTATCCTCCTTTATCATAAAACTGATGGCCAGGAAGATGCCATACAGGAGGATAGCTGCCATGGCATTGGCCGGAGAAGTCGTATACTCCATCGCATACGCAGCCAACCTGCTCCTCATCAGCGTGGATCTGTTCCTCGCCCAGTTCGCGATAATGATCGGAGCCGCCCTGGTCTTTGTCCTCTGGTATGTCATCGCCAGGTTCGTCTTCATACTGAAATACCGCTCCATCCTGTTCGCTGTCCTCCAGCTGTTATTCTACCTGTTCTTCCTGGTCAGCAACCAGGCCCTGCATGTCACAGACGAGCCTTTCCTCGACATGGCCGTGAAGTTCCTCATATCTGCTGTAGTGCTCATGGCGGCCCTGCTGCTATTCTTCTTCATCATCAACGCGCCAATGAAGAAGAACATCGGCCTGAGCAGCACAGACGCCATATCCCTGCTTTCGAGCCAGTGGCTCTATCACAACAAGGACATGGAGAAGATATTCGAGCAGGTTGGCGAAGATGCCAAGCTCCCGGTGGCTGTCATGGGATTCAAGCGGAAAGACGACACGATCTTCTTCGTGACCCCATACGTACATTACGGCCCGTTCGGGAATTTGGGCGGCAGCGAGTTCTCCTATCTGCTCGCGCAGGCGATGGACAGGAGGTACGGCTCCAGGACATTCGCGTTCCATGGCACGGTCACACATGATCTAAATCCTGTGGCGACCTCTGAGCTCAACAAGATAATGGCGGCTGTGGATGCAGCGGTCTCAAAAGCTGTCTACAAGGATGCCAAGGTCTCCATATCATTGGGCAAGGAAGATGAATGCATGGCCCAGACGCTCCGCATCGGTGATTCCGCCATGATCGGCCTGAGCAGGGCGCCGCATGTGACCGAGGACATAAACTTCGGCCTCGGCCTCTCGTTGATGGCTACCGCAGAGAAGCAGGTCTCAAGCGCCATGGTGATAGACCAGCACAATGCAGAGACCGGTGATATCACCAGCTTCGAGCCAGGCAGTCCGGTGGGCTTCGGCTACATGAAAGCAATAGAGGATGCGCTGGCAAGGAAATCAGCAGCCAGGCCCCTAAAGGTCGGCGCATCGTTCAGGCCGGCGGATTCCGACGTGATCGGCAAGGCAGGCATCAAGGTCGCTGTCTTCTCATCATCGCCTGAATATGTCATCGTGCTCATAGATTCCAACGGCGTCACCCCGCAGTTCCGCGACAGGATAGAGAAAGAGGTCAAAGCCCTTGGCAAGAAAATGGGCCGGGAATTCATGGTGGGGGTGTTCACGACAGATACTCATCAGATAAACATGGTCCGCGGCGTGGTCAACCCGCTCAAGGAGGAAGAGAGCATCATAGCCACCATAAAGACGGCCTGCAAGGAAGCGGTAGATGACATGCAGGACGCAACATTCTTCTCAGACAAGCGCTGGTTCGGCATAAAGGTGGTGGGCGCCAAGCAGTCCATAGAAGTCATATCGACGATAAATTCCATAGTCGCGGTGGCCAAGATAACCCTGCCGCTGGTGCTCATCGGAGCACTGATACTGCTTTTCGCGATAATCAGCAGGCTGTGATAGCGATTTTAAACCTCATGTCCGAGGCATACGATATGAACTGGAAACAGATATTATTGTCAGCTTTGATTTTCGCGGTGGTTTCGGAGCTGGTCCATACTCTCGGTGTCATCCCTACCATGGGATATTACACGGATCCTGCCAATTTCGGGCTGTGGAGCCAGATCATGATGCCGGACGCAGGCCCGCCAGGCACTGAATTCTACCTGGCTTCGTTCGCCTTCGCGTTCATCACAGGATGCGTCTTCGCATGGGCGTACTCGGTGCTGAAGAAGTGCATCCCTGGCAAGGGTGTAATGAACGGCTTCAACTACGGGCTCATGCTGTTCCTGCTGGTCGGGGTGCCCTATACGCTCACCACCATCCTGTTATTGGCTGTCCCGATAGGCCTGCTGATGGGATGGGCGCTGGAGAGCTTCGTGATATATGGGCTGAGCGGCTTGGCGTTCGCGAAGATAATGAAATAACTAGCCGCCGATCATCATCCTAAGCACGTCCCTTATGCCAGGAGCGAAGCCCATGATCATCAATACCAGGGCGATGTAATTCTTGTCCTCCTGGTCCATCTTCTCTTTCCGCAATACATAAGCAGCAGCGAAAGCAAGGCCCACCTTCAGCAGATAGAACGAGAAATAAGTGCCTGTCACATCGCCTATC
>JAQTOF010000067.1 GCA_028713495.1 Candidatus Iainarchaeum sp. | reverse complement strand
CCTTGAGCAACCGCTTTCCGACGCCTTTCTTGCGATAAGCAGGCAATACGTACAGACCGGATATCATTATCCCCCGTGGCTCTTTGAATATGGGTGGGTGGATAAACGGCCCGAATTCGCAGTAGCCCACCAGCCTTCCCTTGTCTTCGGCTACCAGGACCTTGTAATGCGGAAGCACCTTTTCCAGGTAATGCGCCCTCAGCTTCTCACGGGCATCCGGAGCCAATTCAAGGCAGGCCTTACCGGAATTAAACCCCTCCAGATGGAACCGATAGAGCTGCCACCAGAGGTCCAGGACAGCGTCCAAATCGGTTACCTTCGCATAGCGTATCCTGATCGCCATCACCTGCGGTATCTCCCGGCTTTCTTCACGGCACGCTTCGCTTTGATTCTGGCTGGTTTCCGAATCGGCGCTTTCCTGGCGGGCCGTCTCGCCGGTTTTCTGGCTGACACCTTGCGGGTAGCTTTGGCTGGTTTCGCTTTCTTTTTCGCGCTCGTGGTTTTGAGTATGCGCTTTCTGGTTTTTGCTGTTTTTGGAGCAGCTATCAGTGCGCGCGCTTTAGGCGCAGGAAGATCCCTGATGGATATGCTGTGCGATTGGGTGAAATCATCCTTGCCATGGGTGCGCATCCTCTGGACGAGGTTGCGGAGTATCTCACCGCCTTGGCTGCCCTGGGCGCCCATATGGAAACTGTCTGGGCTCTTGGAAGCATCGAATGATTTCTGGGATGCCTGGCTCAGCATAGGCTTTGGAAGACTCGCACCGGCCGCTCCTCTCATGCGGAACTGGGCATCTTTGAGATAAACCATGTCATGCTGCGCATCAACCGGTATCACTGCTCCTAGCTGGGGTGCGCTGTTCTGCTTCGGCCTGAAGAAAAGGGATAACGGCAGCATCTCTTTGGGCTCCCTTGGATTGAATTGCGTCGGCGACGTCCTGCCGAGCATCGGGGATGGCCTCTGGCCTGCGAGCATGCCTGGCCTTTCCATGGGCGGCATACCCCAGGCGGCGCTCTGCATGACTTCAGGGAGCAAGATGGCGGCTTCAGGGCTGCGGCCATGGATGGCTATGAATTCGTCGGCAGCGCTTTTCATTGCGATGGGGCCTTTTCCGGCTGCCCAGCTCTTCAGTTCAGACCATGCTGCCCTGGCAGGTTTGCTTGATGCGATCGTCCGGGCCTGTTGCCTTAGATTAGCAGGATTGTCGGTCATAGACATAGTATCACTAGGCATACTTTGCCCCGTTAAGCTTAATTTACTTATTGGTTACATATCCTGATGCGATTTATAGTCGGTTATATGCTTCAGGTGAAATGATGGACTACAGGAACGTAGAACTCAAGAAACCCCAGTTCAAGAAGATCTCTGATTACATCTGGGAGATCGGCACTGATTACAAAGCAGGCATGAGGGTGCCTGCCAGGATATATGCCAGCCAGGCACTGCTCGACGGCATGGACATGCATGTCTTTGACCAGATAACAAATGTCGCCACCCTGCCAGGCATAGTCAACTATGCGTATTGTATGCCTGATGGGCACTCGGGCTATGGTTTTCCGATAGGCGGCGTCGCAGCCATGGATATCGCTGACAATGGCGTGATATCTCCAGGCGGCATAGGCTTTGACATAAACTGCGGCATGAGACTGATTAGGACAGACCTCACCTACGGAGACGTGAAGCCCAAGCTCAGGGAACTCCTGGACGCCCTTTTCAAGGCTGTGCCTTCGGGCGTCGGCAGCAAAGGATTCGTGAGGCTCGACGCCGCAGGATTCAGGAAAGTCATCGAAGAAGGGTCGGAATGGTGCGTGGACAAGGGATATGGATGGAAAGATGACCTGGAGGCCACTGAACTGGGCGGAAGGGAGGAGAACGCTGACAACAAGACAGTGAGCAACAAGGCGGTGGATAGGGGAAAGGACCAGATAGGGACCTTGGGCAGCGGCAACCACTACCTTGAGATCCAGCACGTGAAAGAGGAGAATATAATCGACAAGGCCCTTGCCAAGAAATGGGGCATATTTCCGGATCAGATCGTCATCATGTTCCACTGCGGCTCGCGCGGGTTCGGCCACCAGGTGGCGACCGACTACCTCAACCTTTTCCTCGAGGTCATGGAAAGCAAGTACAAGATAAGGATACTGGACAGGGAACTGGCCAGCGCGCCGTTCAACTCGCCAGAAGGGCAGAACTATTTCTCCGGGATGAAATGCGCGATGAACATGAGCTTCGCGAACAGGCAAACAATACTGCACAGGGTACGCGAGGTGTTCTCTTCTGTCTTCGCCACAGATGCAGAGAAGCTGGGCATGAGGCAGATATACGACGTGGCGCACAACCGGGCCTCTGTGGAGAAGCACAAGGTGGGCGGCAGTTTGAAGGAGCTGATCGTCCACCGGAAGGGAGCTACGGCAGCTTTCGGCCCGGGCTCGGAGTATGTCACACCGAAATACAAGGAGGATGGCCAGCCCATAATAATAGGCGGCAGCATGGAGACCGGGTCCTACCTGCTTGTCGGGAGCGAAAGCGGCGCTCAGACCTGGTTCACCACCGCCCATGGCTCAGGAAGGACCATGAGCAGGACAAGGGCGAAACAGCTCTACCGCGGAGACACGCTCCAGAAGGATATGGAAAGCAGGGGCATCTTAGTTAAGACCGGCTCTTACGCAGGCCTTGCAGAAGAGGCAGGAGCAGCTTACAAGAATATAGACGAGGTCATCGAGACAGCCCATGCTGCAGGGATCTCGAAGAAAGTGGTCAAGCTGGTGCCGATCGGGAACATCAAAGGCTGATCTTGGTCCAGTGGCCGCCGCTTATCATCCTGCCGGCCAGCAGGGCGAACAGGCCGATGGAGAGCGCGCAAACGAAGAAGAGAGGCGCATAGCCGAACTGCGCGATGACCAGCCCTCCGAGGCCGAGGAAAGTGAATTCTGCGACCTTCAGCGGAGCGTAGAGCATGCCTATGTCAGTGGACACGTCCCTGCTGCGGTATATCTGGTCCGCGAGGATGTACTCCGCGATTATGCTGCTTGCCCCCATGGAGAGCGAGACAACAAGCAGCAGGAGCAGCACATTCGCACCTGCGAAGGGCAGCACAGCTATGGCCGGCACTGCCAGGAGGGTGAGGAGCAGCAATGTCCGTTTGTGCAGGTGCCATCTCATGGAGAGGACCGCTGAGCCGCCTATCGCTAGTGAGAGGATCGCAAGAAGGCCGCCCGTCTCCATATAGCTGAGGCCGAGCCCTGCCACGAAATAGACAGGTATGACGAAACCGATGAGCATGTTGTATGGCAGCCACACGAGGGCCTGGAGGATGGCTGCCTGCCAGAAAGTCTTGGGTCTTGGCTTGAAGATGCGCTGGATGTTGCTGATCCCGACATGCAGGTCCTGCACCTTGCCACGTTCGACAGAGAGCACAAGGACCAGAAGGATCAGCGAGAGCGCGAAGAAAAGGATAAATGACCCCTGGAAGGCGAGCCACGCCAGTATGAAACCTATGAAAAGCCTGCCTGCCCCGTCGGCGAGCTGGCGCATGTTCGAGAAATGGGCCAATACCCTGCCTGCATCCCCATCGCCGTTCCTTTGCAGGACCTCTGTCCTGGTGATGGCCCAGAAGCCTGATGCACGGACCCCTTCTGCCAGGTTGGCTGCTGCAAAGCCGAGCGGGGAGATCACCAAAGCATATAGGGCTATGGCGACCAGGTTGGAAGCCGAATAGATGAAGGCGATGGTCTTTGTGCCTATCTCGTCTGCT
>JAQTOF010000066.1 GCA_028713495.1 Candidatus Iainarchaeum sp. | reverse complement strand
GTTTTTACTGTATCAGGTGCGTAAAATGGTTATATAAAATTGGATTTTATGTGCAAAAACAAACATATTTAATTGGTTTTGTACTGATTCTTGGCCATGGCGATGACCGGCATCAGAAATGAAGGTAGAAAAGTCGTAGATATCTTCAGCGGAAAGGCGCGCAGACCGTTCAAAGGCTCAAAGCCCTCAGAGGATCGCGGGCGTTCTGCTCCATTGGCAACTCCTCCAGCTATGTCGTCCAAACAGAACGGCGATCCGCCTCAGACCTCAGACAAACCTGCCAGCGCAGATGCGTGCATCTCCATACTCAATGCCGTGGCCCCGGTCTCCAAAAACCTTAGACTCAAGCTCTGGCTGCCTGACAAGCTTTATCTGGCTGCCGAGGGGAGCTCTATCACATCAGAACCTGGCAAATATGCTGATGCACTAGCCGCCTATTTTTTCGGTGCTGCGCCATTGCCTGCTCCAGAAGAACTGCCTGGATACGGCATAGCGACTGTTTTCAAGGGCAATAGCGTTTTCTGCATCCTAGTGGACCAGAGACGCAGTGTCATCGTGATGGAAGAGGTCAGGAATGCCATGTCTCCAGGTGAAGGCTCTTGGGATTCGTTTGAGGGGTCATTGGACCTGGCTGCCGGGAAGTCCGCTGAACTCATAACCGATGGCAAGCTGGAAGGATTCGTAATCGTACGTGAAGGCGTAATGAAGTGATATTGATTGTCGAGGCTGCGAAAGAGGTCCGTGGTTCGAAGGTGGTCTACACCAATCGGTGCTCTGACCGCCATCCTCTGCCGAAATGAATCGATTCGCCTTCTTCCCTCGCGTGGAGGCCATTCCGTGCTATGTCGTTCTCCCCAATGCTCCAGACATGGCAATTGCTATCTATATAGAACAGAGGAGACCTGCCCGAGGCGAACGTGCTGTAACCCGTGTTTACGCCCTCGTCCCGGCTAAGCATGGCGGGCGGCATCAGGCGCACATCCACACCAAGCGGCTCATATCTGCTTATCAGGATGCTCGCTTTGGCGTTAAGCTCATCCACATGCGGTAACTCTGCGCGATGATACGCCGGCTGTATGAGCAGGACCGGCAATCCATCATGGCCTTTCATAAGGAATAAGCGTCTCCTGTAATCAAAACCCGTTTCTATATCCCCGACTACTACCTGTTTAATCCAAGGGAGTTCTATGGTGCCTGTTATCCCGCCGATGTGGAATGTCCTCAATGTCGGTTCCTGGCAGTTAGGCTTCCCATTGACCTTGCCACCGTAGAAGGAATCCTCGAATGCACCGGTTTCTCTCAATGACATGCCTGCTGCTTCTGCAGAACTGTCTGAACTCCATGCATCGAAAAGCCGCACTCCTTTCTCGGCCCCCATGAATCCGACGAGCTCTTCCCTGAAATCCTGCGAGAATTTGAATCTTCGGAACGCTTCAGGTCCTTCAGCATAAGCCTCAGCCGCCTGCCTGAATACATCGATGGCCCTCTTGAAATGTGTTTTACCAGGGATGCAGTCCAGATCAACACGGCTTGAATCTGCGAGTGCTTCCATATTCCAGTGGTACGTGACGATGTCTTCGGCAATCCTTCTGCTGATGCCCGCACTGACTAGGGGCTCGGCCCGGAAAGCGCCCTTCCCCATGACGCTGTGGTAACTATGCCTGCCTGGAACGCGAAACGCCATTATCCTATTATAATACGCAAAAGTTAAAAAGCTACCACAAATAGCTAAATCAGCTGGGTTCTGCCGGTATCGCTCTTCCTTGGCGGGCCTCTTCTAAACTGCCGGCCCTTGTCAGCATTCTCGCTGGTCAGCCTCTGGTTCCTCCCTATTATCTCATCGGCATCCCTAGCGAACCTACCATCGCTTTTTCTCAAGGTCTTGACGAGGCCCATGGTCTCTTCCGATAGAGGGAATCCAGGCCCCAAAGCAAGCCTGAGCATCGCGAATCCTTGGCTGACCATCCCCAGCTTATCCTTCTTCATTGCCTTGTCGTCTGACATACGAAGCCCTTTCTGCAGGACGGCCTGGCCGCTGGTCTCCATGAATCCGTGCCAGTAATCCGTCTCAGGCAGCTCAGTGAACGCTGTTATCACGTCTTTCAGGGCATCCGGCCCTGCTTTTCCACCCACGACCTGTCTTACGGTGCGTCCTGCCGCAACGAGCTTGTCCACCCTTTCATCAGAGTAAGCATGCAAGGTTTCTGCAGCTTCCTCCTGCTTCGCTGGTCTGGCATCCGATAGTATCGTGAAAAACAATCGTTTTATCTCAATCATGTCGTCGTCCATGCCATCACCTACAACGTGTACTGGAGGAGGTCGAAATCCCCTTGCCATCCTCTCGGGAACCTGACTGACTCCCCTTCTTGTCTGCCTTGGAGGCCATTCCTCGCACCTATGTTCGTTCCTACCCTGAAAACATTGGCATTGCTGTCCATGTAGAAGAACGGCGATCTTCCGCTCTCAAAAGTCATGTAGCCCGTGTTCACGCCTTTATCAGTAACCATCGCCTCCTTGGGCATAACTCTTATCTCTACCCCGAGCGGAGCATATCTCTCCTCAAGCATCTTTGTGAACTGCTCCTTCAATTCAACAGCACCCCTGAGGCTGGGGCTGTTGTAAATCGGTTGGACCAGCAGGATTGGTTGGCCGTCTTCACCATGCAACATGAATACCCTCGTCCTCATCACTATGTCCTGGGAGCCGGGTTCCCTGACTATTATCTGCTTTATCCAAGGCAGCTCAACCGTGCCGATTATGGCTGCTATGTGCATGCCGTCATAACCCGGATCCTGGCAGGTGGTCTCCCCTTTCACGCTACCGCCATAGAATCCGTCCTCGAATCTGCCTGTCTCTGATATTGTATATGTCGCCGTCTTAGTGGAGAATTCCACCGCGTGGTCCTGCCTCCATTCGCTGAACAGTTCCTCGCCTTTCTCAGCGCCGTATTTCGCTTTCAGCTCTGACCTGAAGTCATCGGAGAACTTGAAATCCCTGAACGCCTCTTCGCCTTGGGCCCTTGCAGTTATGGCCTGGTCGAGGACAGGGACGGTCTCATCGAATGCCTCGGGCCTGCTGTTGGAGCCGTAAGGGTGGTTATGCTTCCTTGTCATCTCACCCGTTTCGCTATCCACCCCCATTTTCCAGAACCGCGATGAGCCGGCGTAGTTCAAATCATCTTTGGCTGGAGATGCGCCTCTTGATCCGAACCTAGACAACCTGTTCCTGTAGCTCAAGAGGTCGAGGACCATGGTCGGGTTCTCGCTTATGAACTGCGGAGTCATTCCCAAGGCGGTGAGGTCTGCTCCATATATATTGCCTACCTCTGCAACCATCGCGCTGACAAAACCATCCTTGGTCTCTGTGCCAGGTGCTATGAGCGTCTGGCTTAAGTGCTTCATGCCCCCCTCCCCTATCCTTCCTGATGCAATAAGGTTGAAAAGACTATTCAGATTCGGGGCGATATCCCTTACGAATTCCTGGCGTACGTCGTTTATCCTGCCCTTTATGCCAGCGGCTTTCAGCTCCTTTTCTCCATACGTGAGGATCTCCAAGCGCTTCGTGACGAGCCCCAACCAGGATTCGTAAGTCGGAACCATGGCCGAGCCTTCCCATGTGAGAGAAGCGTACTCCAGCCCTCTTACGAGACTTAGCACCGCTTCGAAATTTTTCTGGGTTCTCATCTCGTTCCTCACGGCGCTGTTGTCAAGGCTCTTGAGCAGCAATCCTGTCGGATCATCGATCATGTATGCGAGCGCAGGCAGCTTCTGGGCCGGCACTTCCCTTGGCGCCAGATTGCCTTTGTTATCCACCAGGTATTCGCCCACCTTCTCGTTCCACTGCGGGGTCCACTTGAACCCCCGGTACACATCCAGAAGATATTCGCC
>JAQTOF010000065.1 GCA_028713495.1 Candidatus Iainarchaeum sp. | reverse complement strand
TCTCCCTTTTCGCCAGCTTCTCTATGATCTCTATGCCTTTCTTGCTCTTCAACAGCACCATGCCGAGCTCGCTGGGCAATTTGTATCTTTTGATGAATACCTGGCTCACGATAAGCATCTCTACGACCACCAGGACGAATTTCCATGCGCCAGAGATGTCAAACTGGAGTATGGCATAAAAGATGCCTAATGCTATGGCTGTGATTAGCAGAAGTACAATCATGATTAGGATAGGAAGTCAGGGATTTTTATAGTTATTCAGGGATAACAAGATCATGCCTGACCTTTATTGCGACATATGCGGGAAGAACCAGGTGCGGGCCCAGATACTGGTGGAGGGCGCCAAACTGCTGGCCTGTGGAGCATGCATGAGGAGCGGCAAGGTGCTCCATCGTTTTGACGATGATGAAGCCGTGGCACCGTCCGTACCTTCAGCCCCAGCCACCCTGGAGTCTGGAGAAGAAGTGGCCGAGGGCTATGGCAAGACCATACGCAATGCCCGCGAGCGCATGGGGCTTCCAATCGCTGTGGTGGCAGAGCGCATCAACGAAAAAGAAGCATATCTCCATGGCATCGAAGCCGAACGGCTCATGCCGACCTTGGAGGTCGCTAAGAAGCTGGAGAAAGAGCTCTCCGTAAAGCTGGTGGAGAAAGTCCAAGCATCGGTGGGCCAGACGTCATCAGGTTCGCGCTCGTTCACGCCCCCTACTTTGGCCGACATGCTAGAAACCAAAAAGAAAAAAGGGAAGTGAGCTGTAGGGGTTCTGATGGGTGTCGATCTCGGCGATTTGGCTGTCAAGCATACTATCCCTCTTGAATCCCTAGCGGGCAAGATTGTCGCCATAGACGCCTATAATATGATTTACCAATTCCTGGCTTCCATCAGGCAGGAAGACGGCACCCCATTGATGGATTACAAGGGCAATATCACAGCCCATCTTTCCGGCCTTTTCTACCGCTCGTGCAAGCTCCTTGAGAACGGCATAAGGCCTGTCTATGTGTTTGATGGCAAGGCTCATGGGTTGAAGGGGAAAGTACAGGCAGAGAGGTCTGAGACCAAGAAAAGAGCAGAGGAGCGATGGAAAGAGGCATTGGAGCAGGGCAAGCTCGATGAAGCCAAGAAATTCGCGCAGGCGACATCGCGGCTGACTCCTGACATGGTTGATGAGAGCAAGAAACTCCTCGCAGCCATGGGAATACCGTGCGTGCAGGCGCCATCCGATGGAGAGGCGCAGGCAGCTGCCATGACCCGCGATGGCATAGCCCATGCGACAGCATCCCAGGACTATGATGTCCTGCTGTTCGGTTCCCCAGTGCTCGTGCGCAACCTTTCCATAACAGGGAGGCGGAAGGTCCCGAGGCAGGACCGGTATATCATGGTGGAACCGGAGAGGATAGAGCTCAAGGAGACATTGGAAACGTTGGGCATAAGCAGGGACAGGCTGATTTTCATCGGCATACTGCTCGGGACAGATTTCAATGACGGCGTTCCAAGGGTAGGGCCAAAGACCGCACTGAAGATAGTGAAGGAAACGAAAACATTGGATGACGTCATCGCCTATGTGAAGGAGAAGTATGATTACCAGTTCGAAGTGGATGCGCAGGAAGTCATGGACCTTTTCCTTGATCCCCCATCGGTTCCTGTCAGCAAGCCTGAATGGAAGCCAGCCGATGATTCAGCTGTGACCAAGATATTGGTGGAGCAGCACGATTTCTCCCAGGATCGGATAGAGAAGACATTAGCTGATCTGGCAGCCATAACAAAA
Source organism: Candidatus Iainarchaeum sp. (assembly GCA_028713495.1). Classification (GTDB taxonomy): domain Archaea; phylum Micrarchaeota; class Micrarchaeia; order Anstonellales; family Bilamarchaeaceae; genus Bilamarchaeum. Next base: position 2,582 of record JAQTOF010000065.1, on the reverse strand, counting down.
GAGCGCTCTGCGCAGAGCAAATTAGACAAGTGGTTCTAAGGTTCAGGCAGTTCCAGCAGATCTATCGTCTCTTTGCTTCCTTCCCTAACCATCTTCCTTTCTACCAGATCCACCACGGCCGAAGCAGTGCCATACCTGGTCGGCCCCCCGTCTATAGCAAGACCGACAGCGTCCAGGACCTTCTTATCCACTCCCTGGAGCTCTGCAGGCGCTTTCTGGCCTGTCGGATTGGCGCTGGTGGTTATTATCGGCCTGCCGAAAGCCTGGCAGAGCGCCTGGCAGAAAGGAGAATCCGGGATCCTGACGCCGATCTTATCGTTGCTGGTCACAGGCAAGGTCCGTCTGAGCTTGAGGACGAATGTATATGGCCCTGGCAGGTATTTCTTCACTATTATATCCTCCCAGACGCCAGTGTCGCAATAGTACTCTATCATGCTGAAGTCCGCCATCATCACCGATAGCGGCTTCTTCTCATCTATGCCTTTGATTGTTCGGACCTTCTTCACAACCTCGTCCGATGTGGCATCCCCTCCTATCCCATAAACGGTGTCTGTGGGATAGACTATCAGCGCCTTGCTCCCAAGGATAGCCTTGGCAACGTCCACTCCGGCTTCGTAATCGTCATCAGTTATCTTGATTGTAGGCGCCATTCACGATCCCATATCCTTCTTCAGCCTGCTTATGCCGATGGCGATGATCAGTTTGCCCATCCTCGGCCCTCTTTCCTTGCCCAGTATGGCCTGGTAGAGCTCGCCGAACATCGCTTTCGGATCAGTCCCATTCGCTTTCGCGAAATCAAACACCGCGTTATGGACAGCGAGCGCATCCATATCATCCTTCAAACTTGCGACGAATCGTTTCGCCAGCTCGCTCGCTTCGATCTTGCCAGCCTGATACTTGAACCTGTAATCATCAGGCATGAAATCCCTGGCGATCCACTCCCCTATGTACGGCTTCAGGTACTCCACACCCTCAGGATCCCCAGTCAGTCTGGCGGTTTCTTTCCAGTCCTTGTATATCTGGTAGTATAGCAGGACATCAATGAACGGCACTTTCCATCTCAGTTTGTCGGTTGACAACCCGTAGGCTATGGCCATCTTCCGCTCGTGCCTATTGAGCGCTTCCATGTCTTTAGTATAGAGCTCGGCTGCCTTCTGGAAATCCTCCATGGTCTTGAGCATGTTCTCTGCTGTCGGATTGATATCCACGTTCTCTTCCAGGTCCGGCTTCACGAGCATGTACTTGATTACCTCTGGTGGGATCAGCATCACCATATCAGAGATGCCCATGCCTATGCCCTTGGACTTGGAGTATTTCTTGCCCTGGAAAAGTATGAAGCCGTACTTGAACGGTATGTGATACTCCGCTTTCATCAGCTTGGTGGTTATCTCCTTGCAGGTGTCCTCTGAGCCGCCTTTAGTGTGGTGGTCCATGCCCGCACCTTCTATGCTGCTGTGGAATATCTGCTTCCATGCTGGCCAGTGGAGCCTCCAGGTTATCTTGTATCTGTGGTCGGCTATCTTCGCTTTGCCCTTGAACCCGCATCCTTTCGTATATTTAACGTCCCTGTCGCAGACGTATTCGTAGTTCTCGCCATCATGCGAGAGGACGCGTGTCGTCGCTATTTTCCCGCAGTTCTGGCATATAGGCATGAGCGGCGACCAATCCTTCTTCTCTTCCTTGCCGCTGGTCTCCTCCACGATCTTCTTGGCATCTGCTTCATGCTTGAGATAGAATCTCGCCCATTCGTCGAATTTGCCCTGCTGGTAATATTCGTTTATCCTGACGATCGTGCATTCTATGCCGAACTTCTTCATGAGCACCTTAGCCTCATCAAGGTAGTGATCTCCGAAGCTCTTGCTTTTCCCAGTGGGGTCAGGCACATCGCACAATGGCTTTCCTAAGTGAGGCTCGAGCTGGCTCTTGTACTCTTCCATGGCCAGTGGGACCGAATCAAAGGCGTCGAGTATGTCTGCCACGAAGTAGAACGATACTTTCTTCCCTCTGGCCTCCAGCGCTCTTTTCACCGAAGCCGGGAAAAGGAATTCGCATAAAGTGCCGAAGTGGACAGGACCTGAAGTGGTCATCCCTCCTGTTATGACATATGGCTCTTTCTTCTCCTCTATGACCCGCTCTGCGAGCCATTCTGACCAGTGTTTATGCTCTGTCATAGTAAACCAATCCTAATCTCCTGTGAAGTCTTTTTATTCCCTCGGCATTCCGGGCTGAAGCGAGAATTTAAAAACACGTCAGACAACAATCCTTTTGTCAGCGGTCATAGGAAGGGGGAAACACCTGATCCCATCTCGAACTCAGAAGTTAAGCCCCTTTACGGTGTTCTGAGTACTGCCCTTCGGGCGGGAAATCACACTGCTGCTGACACTCATCTTTATCTACTTCTATATTCTCATCAGCCGGTAATTCGTGGTATTCCTCCTGTAAACAAAGGGCACATGGACTCCGTACCGGCTTAGGCCATGTGAGCTGGGCTGTGTTCCTTCTATTTTTATTCCTTTAACCTCCCAATCTTATCCATGGACTTCTTTGAAACCGTGGACAAGAGGCGCTCCACACGCGCTTTC
>JAQTOF010000064.1 GCA_028713495.1 Candidatus Iainarchaeum sp. | reverse complement strand
CACCACTACAGGGTACCTGAACCGCTCCATGTTCTGTTCGCGGTCACTTCGTATTTGTTTGGTGTACGCGCTGTCTATAGGTTTAAATTCCTTGTCGTCGTTGTGCTTCATTGTATCACCAACGCGTTGCGATGAAATCACGCAACTGTCATGACATAATCATGATACATTTTTAAAGCTTTGCTTCCTCCTCCATGGTGACCTCGTGAAACCAATCACCCACATCGCCTCGCGCATCCTGTCGGCCTTCAAAAGCAGAAACCAGCGCCGCCTGCGCAAGCTCAATGACGAGGTGCTCAAGGCCGCGGCCCTGGAATTCAACAACGTGAATTTCAATCTGGCCGTCTTCTCCTATGTCATGTCCAAGATAGTTTCCAAGCCACGTTTCCTCATGCCTGAGTTCGAGCCGGCCCTGCGCGGCATAGAGAGTTCACTGGCGAAACTGGTGGACAGGATGGAGACAGCTGACGAGGCCGAGCTCCTGGCAATATTCAAGGACATGGAGAAATACATCGGCCGGCTAGAAGAGAAGGACCCGCGCTTCGTGGTCGATCTTGTCACAAAGGGCAGGCTGAAGATGGCTGCCACGTTCTATGCCCAGGGCATGAGCCTTGGTGTCGCAGCAGAGATGACCGGCCTGGACAAGCAGGAGATACTGGATTATGCCGGCGAAACCATGATGTTCGACAGGCTGAAAGAGGAGAAGAGCATCGAAGACAGGATGAAGACTGCCAGGAGGCTCATCAGCGGGTGAAGATATGACGAGGGACGTGATCTGCGATTCCGGAGTGCTGATATCCCTCACATCAGCCTGCCTGGACAACCTGCTCTATTTCTTCTCTGAGAACTACAAGGTCAGATTCATCGTCCCGCCCTCAGTTGAATACGAAGCGGTGGACAAGCCAATGCAGAGCGACCTCCGCAAGCACCTATTCTCAGCCATCAGGATAAAGAACGCCATCAATGACGGCGTGGTCACAGTGGTGGACGCCAAGGTGGAGAACGAAGCGCGGAAAATCATGACCTCTGCGAATTCCATGTTCTACATGAAGGGGAAGCCGCTTCACTTGTTACACTACGGCGAATCAGAGATGCTCGCCCTGGCCCGCGAGCTCGGCGTGGACAACATACTTATAGACGAACGCACCAGCAGGATGCTCATAGAAGCGCCTTTCCGCCTGAAAGAGCATATGGAGAACGAATTCCAGATAAACATCATGGTGAACAAGAACAGCTTCAAGGAGATGGCGTCGCGCATATCATCCTTGAAGACCATCCGCAGCAGCGAACTGGTCATGCTCGCCTATGAGAACGGCTACTTCAAATCCTTTGAGGCGCTCCAGTCCCAGGCCCTGGCGGCTGCCCTCTACAAGATGAAGTTCTCGGGCTGCTCCATCAGCTTCGATGAGATAAACAGCTACCTGTCCATGGTGAAATGATGCAGCAATTCCTGGGCGCTCCTTCTGACGCCCGCGTCAGGGTAGCGGTCGACCATCGCGAGGACGAGATTTTCGATGATCTGTTCAAGGGAATGGGAGCCGAGGTGGACCGACGCCTTTTGGATGTGGGCGATTTCCTTTGCTCCTCGCGCCTGGTCATCGAGCGGAAGACGCGGGCGGATTTCGAGCAGTCCATAATAGACGGAAGGCTTTTCTCCCAACTTCAGAATCTTGTGTCGAACTACGAACGAGCGGTTGTTGTCGTGGAAGGCGTGACCGATGTGGAGCGGCTCAGCAGGAATGCATTGCTCGGCGCCTATGCGGCCATCATCTCTGATTTCGGCGCTTCATTGATATTCACAAAGAACAAGGAAGGCACTGCAGAGCTTGTCTTCCATCTGGCAAAGCACGAACAGCTCTCCAAGAAACAGCCCATGCGGGTTTATGCGAAACGGCGGACATTCACTCCATCACAGACAGCCCGCTCGATCGTGGAATCATTGCCTATGGTGGGCCCGAAAAGCGCCAAAGCTATTCTCAAACATTTCGGAACGGTTGAAGCGCTTGTCAAGGCTTCGGAACGTGACATCGCAGCAGTGCCTGGAATAGGGAAGAAAAAAGCAAAAATGATACATGCCATCCTCACCTATGAATATAGCGAGGAAGAGGACGAGACGGCTGTGTACTGATTTTTATTCCTTGTCACTGTATCAAGTTCATGAAAATCATCTATCTCATGTTGGGTCTGGTTCTGCTTTTCGGTTGCATACTAAGCCCCCCGCTTACTGTCAAGGACATCAATGACAACCCTGAAAAGTATCTGGGCGAGAAGGTCACTGTCAGCGGCATCGCTAGGGACTCGTTCAAGTTGGGCGAGCTCTCGGGCTTCACCCTTGAGGATGGCAACAGCTCCATCTTCGTATCAAGCGACATGCTACCTGCTGAAGACAAGAATGTGACCGTGAGTGGAACGGTGATGAAAGAAGTCATCGTCGGATATTACATCCTTGCCAAGGACGTCCAGGCGCAGGAATAATATCCTTGCCCTCCAATCATAGTCATGCACATCCCATGCAGAGGCCTAAGGATAGGGTTAGACCACCCTGACTGCGACCTCCCTTTCCTTTCTCACGCTCATTCAGACCATACCAACGGCGTCAAAAGGCACAAAAAAATCATCGCATCGCCGGAGACGCTCGAACTCGCCGGCTTGTCCGCTGAGCTCGCGTCCCATGATGGCGCCACCATGCTTCCAGCCGGCCATATCCTGGGCGCCAGACAGCTTCTGCTTGACTGCGATGGCGAACGGATAGCTTACACAGGCGATTTTTCGATCAAGCCAAGCATCTTCGGCTGGAAGGCAGAGGTCCCATCGTGCGACAAGCTCATCATGGAAGCGACATATGGCGACCCAGCATACCTGTTCCCGCCCATGGAGGACGTCCACAGGATGGTCTCTGAATGGGTGAAGGGGAACGCGGCAAGCAATCTTGTCATCGGATGCTATGAGCTCGGCAAGGCCCAGGAGATGATAAAGATACTGAATGAGTGCGGGACCGCGCCTATCATCACAGAGAAAACTGAATCCTTCTGTTCGGTCTATGAGAAATACGGCGTGAAGCTTGACCGCATCGTTGTCGGGAGCGAAGAGGCGGAAGAAGCGATGTCGCGCAGTTTCGTCTCCATCCTGCCGATGGGCAAGGCGAAGAGATATTTCGCCTACCGTCTGGCGCAGGCATTTGAACGCCCCACGTTGTGCGCAGTGGCGACGGGATGGGCTTTGCATTACAGGTTCGACAGCGATATGGCATTCCCGCTGAGCGACCATGCTGATTTCAACGACCTCGTGGAATTCGCAGGGCAGACCGGTGCGAAAAGCATAGATTTCTTCTGCGGTGATGGCTCCCGGGTGCTGGATGCCGTGAAAGCGAAAAGTGGAGTTATTTTAAATAGTTGAGCGCCTTTCTATTCCTGTTAGGCACAGCTAACAGTTGTTTAGATGGCCACGATGGCGTAATGGTAGCGTGAGAGGCTGTGGCCCTCTAGGCCCGAGTCCGATTCTCGGTCGTGGCCCTTTTTTGTTAATACTGAGCGTTTTCCAAGAGAGGTCCGGCAATGGAGAAAAAAGACGCATCATTCTGGAAGACAATTGCAAAACGGGGAGCGCAGGTCCTCTTCAGCCTTGTTCTCATGATAGTGCTGTTCTTTTTCTTTGCAGGACGGCTCGATCTTCCACTGGCATGGCTCTACTTCGGGCTCTATTTCGTGTCGCTTGCCATAAACATGGTGGTCTTCCTGAAGTATAATCCGGAGGTCATAGCGGCCAGGAGCGAAATCATCAAGGGCGAAATGAAGTGGTGGGACAAGATATATGTCGTGCTCTACATGCTGTCTCTGTTGGCGATTCCTATCGTTTGCGGCATCGATGTGCGTTTCCAGGCTTCTGCCATCGGAATCGAATATTATCTTGCAGGCGTTCTGCTGTTCATTGCAGGCTGGAGCTTTACATCCTGGGCGCTTGTCGTAAACAAGTTCTTTGAAGGATCTGTCCGCATTCAGAAAGAAAGGGGGCACACGGTTGTTTCAACGGGGCCTTACGCCATTATCCGCCATCCTGGCTATGCCGGAATGATCGTGTTTTATGCTTCTATGCCTCTAGGGCTCGGTTCCCTCTATGGCCTTATTCCTGCGCTGTTGCTTGCCGCTGCCTTCGTCTTCCGCACCCACTTCGAGGACGAAATGCTGCAGAGGGAGTTGAAGGGATATAAGGAATACGCGAAAAAGACCAGATACCGACTCATTCCTTTCGTTTGGTAGATAAAATCGGAAATAATATGCTCGCGGCACGTTTCCCTTATCTAGATCGTCGTATCAAGGAATTTGCGTATCTTGACCGCGGTCCGCTCGAGGGTCTTCTCGTCTGTACCTTCATCATCACGTTGCGGCATCCTGAGCCCGAATCCGTCTCC
>JAQTOF010000063.1 GCA_028713495.1 Candidatus Iainarchaeum sp. | reverse complement strand
GTTCTCCGTTCACGCGCACCCACTGTATATTCTTGGTGGTGCCTGCAACTGCTGATACCCTGGTCGCTTTCCTCTCAGCGAGCATATTGATGAGCGAGCTCTTACCGACATTCGGGTATCCTATGAAAATCGCTTTCACCGGAGGCTTGGCTTTTGTCCTTGCCATGATCGCCTTCATCAGCAGCTTCCGTCCTTCCTCGCCGCCGGTCTTAGCACTGATGGCTATGCCTCTGTTCTGGAGCTCAGGCACAATCGTGCCTTCAGGAAGAAGGTCTTTCTTGTTCGCCACCATCAGCAATCTTTTCGATCCTGCCCATTTCTCTGCGATGGGTAGTCGCGTACCATGGATGTCCCTGGCGTCCACTACCTCGACTATGACGTCAGCGCCGTGGATTATGTTCTTCAGCACGCCCCACTTGTTCATCCTTCCTCTTACCATGTCCATTCCTCGACCACTACGTTTTCCATGTCCAGTTATCAACCACTACGTCAGGTGCATATAATGAAGTGAACCTAAAACCCCTGAGGTCTATGCCATAGCTGTCCTGTATGGCTTCTACCCTGTCTTTTGGCAGTTGCCTGAGCAGGAAGGTCCTCGCTTCATGGAAACCGTTTTCCGATGCTACGTCCATGGCTTCCAGGAATATCTTCTTCGCGTCTTTCCGTCTCCATTTCCTGACTATCTCAAGGCATTCAAGATAAAGCACATAATCCTTGGCATTGTTGAATGCGATCGCCCTTGTATCTCCGGCGATAGCACTGGAGTGACGCTTCAGTTCTGCTATGCTCGACTTAAGCAGGCCGTTGGGTTCTGCCAAGTCAAGGGCGACCAGCAACCGGACAGAATGCCTGGCCAGGTTTGAGTATTTCTCCATGTATTTGGCTATGTGGTGTTCTTCCCATGCATTCCACGGTTTCAATGTGCTCTCATAGGCATATGCCGCGGATTCCTCCACCTGCCAGCTGTCCGGTCCTTTCCTGAACTTCGCAGCAGACCGGTGGAATCCTTCGTGCCTCTTCAGCACGCGCGGAGGCACTTTGCGATCAAGTCCATACACCGCGCTCCCATTTTCCGAGGTTCCCGTCATAGGCTGGAGGACTGCGTATCCTCCGCTCGCTCTCAATTTCTTAAAGTCTTCGATGACCGTCTTTTTCGCTTCACGTCTAGTCATGCCTATGCACGTCAGGCTTATGTTCCTCACGATCCTGCGATCGGTGCAGACGTCTATCTCAGCAAGGAAAGGCCTCCTACCACTAACCATGATGGAACCTATCTTCTGAATGTTATATAATAGTTACCTACGATGGGTAGGCATGCTCGAGCACACGTTCATCCATCTTCCTAATTTCGGCCCACGGAGGGAAAGGAGGCTCTGGGAGATTGGTGTGCGCACGTGGGACGACTTCCTGGAGCGTTTTGGTGCATCCCAATTCCACCGTTCCTATTGCTCGGCAATAGCCAGCTCCAAATACGCTTTGAAGCTCGGAGACCCGGAATATTTCGCTACGCTCCTTCCGTCCTCGCAAACATGGCGTTCCTTCCCGCATTTCAAGCGCATCGCATATCTGGACATAGAGACAACCGGTCTTGGACCTGACACCGACTATGTCACTGTCATCGGTGTTTTCGACGGTCACAGGACGCACAGTTATGTCCATGGCTATAATCTCGGGGATTTCGCCAGCGACATAGAGAACTATGATATGGTCGTCACATTCAACGGCTCGATGTTCGACCTGCCATTCCTCCGTAAGGCCATAAAGGGCGTGCGCCTTCCCAATCTGCATATAGATCTTCGTTTCCTGCTCGCTTCCCTCAATGTCCGGGGCGGCCTCAAGAGGATAGAAACCCAGTTCGGCATGGAAAGGGAGGATGACCTCAAGGGCCTCACAGGGTATGATGCGGTCCTGCTATGGCAGGCGTATAAGCGGAGGAACGACAAATCAGCATTGGACAAGCTGGTCCGCTACAATGCCGCGGATATAAGCAACCTGAAGAAACTCACCGAATGGGCCTATGCCGAGAAAAGGAAAAGGACTGGTTTTGACGACATAAACGCGAAAGCTTAATTTTATATAACTCTGCTGGCGAAGAAAGTGTATGAGACGCTTTCTATTGCTGATCATCGCAGGACTGGTCCTGGCTGCAGGTTGCCTTGGCCCAGAGCAGCCGCAGAACCAGACCAATGGCACGAACATTACCAATGAAACGAACGTGACGCCTGAGCCCGTCTGCGCAGGCCCGGTGTGCGGCTCTGATGGCGTGACCTATGATACCGATTGCATCGCGCAGTACGCGAACGTGTCGATAATCCATGAGGGCGCCTGCGTGGAGAATTGCACTGACAGCGATGGTGGCGCCCAGCCAGATGTGGCCGGCGCAGTGATTAAAGGCGAAGACACTTTCTATGATTACTGCATTGATGAGCAGCAGCTGGCCGAGTACATCTGCACGGACAATGAGCCGGAGATGGCAACCATAAACTGCGGTGAAGACAAGGAATGCTCACGCGACAGATGCGTGAAAAAACCGCCCGGACCGCCGCCAAACGTCACGCTTGAATGCGTGGGGCCGTCTGAAGCCGATATCCTTGTGAACGAAAGTGTCTCCTATAACAACAGCATATACGTTGACTACTGCATCGAGTTCGATGTCGTCAAGGACTATTTCTGCAAAGACAACAAACTAGATGCCATAAACCACGAGTGTCCCTCGGGCTATGGCTGCCAATTCGGCAGGTGCGAAAAACAATACCTGAAATGCACTGACAGTGATGGTGGCAATGACACGTCCAAGCGCGGCAGGATCATAGTCACCAAGGGCATTGACACGATGTCCGATAAGTGGGACGAGTGCATAGATACGGTCACGCTCCGCGAGTATTACTGCGCAGAGGACAATAGCTCAGCAAGCCAGGACATAGACTGCGGCAGCGGGTTCAAGTGCTTCGAGGACCGCTGCGTTAAGAGCGAGTGCAGCGAGACCGATGGCGGCCTGAATATCTACAAGAAGGGCACGACCACAGCCGGGGAAGAGGAATTCACGGACGAGTGCGTGGACTTCGAGGAGATCCGTGAATACTACTGCTATGGCGATGAGATACGGTTCAAGGTGGAGCACTGCGGCCCTGGCTACATCTGCAACATGGAGAGCTATCGCTGCGTGGAAGGCGAAGTCAGCGACTGAGACAAACCTTTATAAATTCTTTTTCCGTTTGCAATAACCCCCAATGCAAGAAAATATAGTAACAAGGTGACCAAAAGATGTTCGGATGGATATTGAAGACGGACTGGGATATACGATCAGTAATACAGATGTACAGATTTAGAAGGATGAAGAGAAGGTAATCCTTTCTATATCTTTATCATTCCTTTCGTTCCGTCAACTTCTAGTTTTTGTCCGTCTTTAACCAGTTTGTAAATGTCTTTCTCTGCTTTGTCCACCATCGGTATCTTCGAGATTATGGCACCGACGGCTATTATCGGCTCTGCGCTGGTGTTGATTATCGCCGCAGGCGCCTTGTTGTTCTTCACAAGCTGGAGCATCACATAAGAGCCGACAGTGGAGCCCTTTCCATGCGGGAAGATAAGCACCTTGCCAGATATATTTTTCCCTTCCAATGGATGGCCCTTCTCCATAACGATGCCTGTTTCGGGGTTCACTCCGCCCAAGAATCCTATCGAAGCAGTGCTGATGAGCGCTTCGCCCGAAGCCGTTCCCCTTGATATGCTCCTTGCCTTTATCATCATCTTGATTCCCTACGCTTTCAATGCCGAAATGACCAGCAATATCGGATTTATGGCGAAGACAACGTTCAGAATGAACCATATGATCGCTATCTTGTCCTTATTGTAGAAATAATCGATGAACGAATACAGAGCGACAAGCAATGAGCCCAGTCCCAGGTATAGCCCGAAATATAGTGGATCAGCCGTCGCATCGGTCACATAACCGATGGCGACGAGTATCAGTCCTGCGGTGCATGAGATGCTCCAAGGGTCCTTTTTGTAGTTTTTGATCGATACGAGGTACCAGATCACAACCGCCGAAGCACCGAACAGGAGGATGTACTTGATGATCCCTCCAAGATCCACAAATGCCAGGATAGAACCTAAAGTGATGATGCTCTGGAGAGCTAATAGCATCCTCTGCTTGTTCAGGTGTGCCACAACTGTCAACACGACCGAGCCGATGAGAAACAATGATTTCTGGGGCAATGAAGACGGTTCAGAGAGCACGCCGATTATAAGGAGTATCATCGCGGCTATGCCGCTATAAAAAATCCAACGGCTCGCATCAGCTGTTTTTTTCATGCATATCCCCGCTTCCTTCATCTATATAAAATATCCTCCAGATCTCCGAAGGCCACCATCTGCTTGCAGAGGTTCGGCAGATAGACCGCTGCCTTGCCCGAATCAGTCCCGGTTATTGTGTATCCC
>JAQTOF010000062.1 GCA_028713495.1 Candidatus Iainarchaeum sp. | reverse complement strand
TATCGCCATACCTGCATGGAAACTGGCGCCAGCGCTGGTCTGCGGGAACACTGTCGTGCTCAAGCCCAGTTCCGATACGCCGCTGTGCGTCTATGAGATGGTGAAGATACTGGAAAAGGCAGGGGTGCCTCCTGGTGTCGTCAATCTGGTGACCGGACCTGCTTCCACGGTAGGGGAAGCGATAGTGAAGCATAATGGGATCGAAGGGCTGTCGTTCACAGGCTCCAGAAGCACAGGCGAATGGATAGTGAAGAACGCAGGATTGAAGAAAGTGGGATTGGAGCTCGGGGGGAAGAACCCTGTAATAGTCATGGATGATGCGAATCTTGACCTTGCTGTGGAAGGCATATTGTGGGGCGCTTTCGGGACGACCGGACAGAGATGCACTGCGACCAGCAGGGTGATAGCGCACAGGAAGATCAAGGCAAGGCTGTTGTCTTTGCTTGTCACCAGGGCCAGGATGCTCAGGCTAGGGCCTGGAACCGAGAAGACCACTGACGTCGGCCCGCTCATAAACAAGGCGGCTGTGGAAAAGACCGAGATGTATGTGGAACTAGGGAAGGAGCAGGGCGCCAAGATGCTGTGCGGAGGGAAACGGCCTTCCGGAAAAGGATTCTTCTACCAGCCGACCATCTTCACCGATGTCACAAAAGATATGAGGATAGCGAAAGAAGAGATATTCGGCCCTGTGCTTTCTGTGCTCGAGTTCGAGAAGCTGGATGATGCGATAAAGATCGCGAATTCGGTGGAATACGGATTGAGCTCGTCAATCTATACTAGGGACGTGAACAACGCTTTCCGGGCCATGGAAAGGATCGAGGCAGGGATAACCTATATCAACTCCAGCACCATAGGAGCGGAAGTGCACCTTCCTTTCGGCGGGGTGAAAGGCACGGGCCACACCCGCGAAGCTGGCATATTGGGCATAGACGAGTTCTCCAACATGAAGACGGTCTATGTGGATTACTCAGGGAGATTGCAGAAGGCGCAGATAGATGTCAAGGATTAGTTTTTGCCCAAAGGATCGATCTTGAGCCTGAGCAGGAGGAATGCCGCATCGACACGCCTATCGAACTCAGTCTGCTCATCAGATACGACATTCCGAAGGGCATCGCGCAGCTTTCTGACTGATATCTGGTCGTTTGCCGTTGCTTCCTGCGCAGCCAGGTCGGTCCCCCGCATGGGTTTCACCATCCCGCTGTTTATGAGGCCTTGGACCATGGTGATCGTGGCATAGGGGCTGAGCGTCATGAGAGGTTGCAGGATAGGGTAGAACTCCGGAGGATAGCCGCACAGATCAAGATAGCGCGGTGTTTCCCCAGCCGCAAGGACCTTTTGCGCAGTCTCGCGGACACGCCTGAATGCAGTCTCCTTGTCTCCATATTCATAGAGGATCCTGCCGAGTTGCAACTGGATCCCGACATCATCGTCGTTCCGGATGTTTTTCAGGAGAGAATATTGATCTTTTGTGAGGGTTGAGCCTTCCAGGAATTCCAGCTGCCAGGAATTTGGGCTATGAGAAGGTTCTGAGAGGCTCTCCTGGACGTCCTTCCATGCGAGATCCGGACGACCGCATACCCGGTTCAATGAATGCGGTATCGCCATGCTCCTACTTAGGTCCATGACCTTGCGACAGCCTTTTTTCCAGTCTGATAGCACGAGGGCATATGCGATGTCATCGGACGGGATGCGGCCGGATTCGAGTTCCTCCAAGAAGAAGTCGAAATTCTCTGGGAGCGCCATCACGCCCATGCCCATGGTAACAAGCTGGTGATCCCGTTCTGCCGCATATCTGGCCTTCAGGGCGCTGTTGACTTCATGACAGAAACTGGATGCCACGTAACCATCAAGTTCCTTCGGAGTGCCATTGCGCGCTGCCTCAGCGTATCTTTTGCAGATGCGGTCTTTCGTATAGTACTCGTGCTTGCGCATAGCTGCGGGCGGAAGGGCGTTGATCATTTCCGGTATCATATCTGGAGGTATGCCGTACAGGACATTACAGTTGGTTATCCGCTTAGGCCACATCGACTCGAAAACAAAGGAAGCCAGCTCAACATTGTACCGTTCCGCCACCTCACCCAGATTTGCATCTGCAGGGATGTCTATCGGAGTGACGCCTAGAGAGACATCCTGGCCGCCCTTCCCGATGGGGGTGATTTCTCCGGATTTCATTCGTGAGAGCTCATAGGCTGCGAAAAGCACCCTGGCAGTATCCACGACTTGTTTCACATCGGCTTTATGTCTCGGATTAGGCATGAAATAGGACTCCACTGTGAGGCCGCTCTTCACGCCAGGGGATGGAAGGTATACTCCGGATAACTCGCTATCTCCGATATCTTTCCCTGATTCAGGGCAGACTTTCCTGGAGATGGTCACATCATAGAGAGATGCTAGATGTTTGGGGAGCCGGCCCATAGTCACGCCGTTTTTGAGCAGATAACCAGCGATGAAGATATCCCTGGGGGCGGCAAGGCCGCATCCATTAAATATCATGTTGGCCCCGGCCCAGGTATGGTCCTGGACCTCGAATCTTTTGCCTCGTATCAGCAATGCGACATGATCATCGAACAGAAGCACCCGGTAATCCTTACGGCCGAGCACATCTTCCATAAGAGCAGAGAAGAACTGCGCTGACGAAAGGCAATTGTACCAGCCAGTATCAAGTATGTCAAGCACGCTGGAGCTATCCCAGAAATAGCCGACAAACGGTTTCTCCTGGGCAAACTCGTATAGCCCGCGCACCTGATCCTTGGACCCGCTGACGAGCCTGGCATTCGCCAGTTCAACCAGCTTGAGATGACGGCCCTGCATATCTTCCAGGCTCACGCCCGGTTGGCCTTGCTCGGCCAACGTGATGTTGCGGTCCAGCACCTGGCTTTTTATCAGGAACTCCGAGAGCTTGATTTCTTTGCCCTTCTCAAGCGACTCGAGAAGCTCTGCGAGATATCTTTTCTTTTCCTCTTTCAGCTTTCCCAGATCGGGTTTCTTGCCTGCGATGTCTTCATGCATGGCGCTGTGGCTGGGGAACCTGTTCTCTTCGCATTTTTGGGATGCTGCGCCCATGATGCCGAAATGGATGGCCGCAGAAATGGCGAAAGCTCCGGCAAATCTACTGAATGTTCTCCCCAATCACCCACCAGTTGTTGTTTTATATGTATAAAAAGGCATAAAAATAGGCTTATCGTTTAGAAACTTTAGGTGGGTTATACTATCATGAAGGAGATCATCAAGAAGCTTTTCGTCATGCAACTCAGCTATGGCGGCATAACCGAGGAGATGTATCACTTCCTGCCAGACAACGAGAAGAAGTTGCTCATAGAGAAGAAGGGTAAATTCTTTGTAAGGGATGAAGAGAGGAAGAAGATAAGGGTCGCGCTCACCGGAGGGGTATTCGATGTCCTGCACATCGGCCACGTGGTGACATTGCTCGAGGCGAAACAGCACGGAGACGTGCTCGTGGTTGCCATGGCCCAGGATGCTCACATAAGGAAGAAGAAAAGGGAGCCCATCCATCCGCTGGATTACCGCCGTATGATGGTGGAAGCGCTCAAGCCGGTGGATGTCGCATTAGCCGGCTTTGAGAACCCCGAGAAGATGATAGAATTCGTCGGGCCGGATGCCATCGTCTATGGCTATGACCAGAAGGATACGTTCAGGCCGAAGGGCGTGGAGATCATCAAGCTGGAGAAGAAGATAGACGACACCAGATTCAAGACAGCGAAGATAATCGAGGAACTCGGCCTCTGACAAATGTTTATAAACGTTCGATGAGCCATAACGCCATGTTCCCAGCATTCCTCGGCCAGTTCAAAGCAGCGCTCAAGGAGAAAGAAGAGCCAGAGCAGACCCAGAAGCCTCCAGAACAGCAGAAATCACCCAGCGCTGACGAATTCGTCAAGACCCCCGAGGTTAAGCAGTTCGTGGATAAATGGACTGCCAAGCCCAAGGAAGGGAAACCCGCTTATACGAAGAGAGGCGTGGTTGAGCTGGTCAGATATATGCACCAGATAGCCGGCCTGGAGAGCAACAAAGCGGTACTGGCAGCTTCGGAGGGCGTTCTTAAGAAGCTCAGCAACATGGACGGCTTGCACGGCTTCCTGATGGGAATGAAGATAAAGCCCGAAGGCCTCCTGAAAGGCCTGGGCAAGCTCATGGGCTCGAAATGAACGAAGAGATCAAGGAATTCCTGAAGCAGGGCATCTGCCCTAACTGCAAGAACAAGCTTGCCCACAAGGAAGGATGCATTGAATGCGAATTCTGCGGCTGGAGCATGTGCGAGGAAGCATAAACGAACCTTTAAAATAAATTCCAGACGAATAGCCTTCCTACTATTGATTGCCTCGGTAGCTCAGTCGGTAGAGCGGCTGACTGTTAATCAGCAGGCCAGAAGTTCAAATCTTCTCCGGGGCGAATTTTCTTTTTTCTTCTCATCGAGGTAGCTGGCCATCATAATCACTTCCTTGAGACGACGAGTTTGACCTTCTTGCCTATAAAAGGAGATAGTTTGCT
>JAQTOF010000061.1 GCA_028713495.1 Candidatus Iainarchaeum sp. | reverse complement strand
GGCTTTCCATAGCCCAGATGCCGCCTAATGTGCCTGTGGCGTGCGTCGGCATAGGGATGGGCAAAAACGCAGCCATATTGGCCGTGGAGATTCTGGCCCTTTCAGACAGCGAACTGGCAAGGAAGCTTTCCGAATTCAAGGAGAAACTCAAGGCGTGAACACATGTACAAACCTGATTTCCATTTCCCTCCGCTACTGCGGAAGCTGAAGAGAGGCGGACCTGCCGTCACATTGCCGAAAGACGCAGGCTTCATAATAGCTTATACCGGCATCGGCAAGAATTCGAGAGTGATAGAACTAGGCTCAGGCACAGGATTCATGACCGTGCAACTGGCGAACATAGCCAAGGAGGTCGTGAGCTATGAGAAAAGGCAGGAGTTCATGACACTCGCCAGGGAGAATGTCAAGCGAGTAGGCCTCACCAATGTCACATTCAAGCTGAATGACGTCCTTGAAGGCATAGAGGAGCAGGACGGGAGCTGGGACATGATCTTCTGCGACATAGCTGATGCAGAGAAGGCGGTTCCGCTTATGCACAAGGCTTTGCGCAAGGACGGCTATATGGCTGCGCACTGCCTGCATTCCGAGCAGGCCAAGGCATTGCATCTGGCTGCCAAAGAGGTCTTCAGCGACGTTTTCACCATGGAAGCCATCTCCAGGGAGTACGAGGTGCGGGATTTCGGCTTCAGGCCAGCGCATTTCGGGCTGATGCACACCGCGTACCTAGTCTTCGCCAGAAAATAGCTGGAATATAAAACTTTCCGGATATTTCTTGGCAGTGATAAAATGGCAGAAGTCGAAATCAAGAATGATGCTAAGACAGTGAAGCTTCCGGATGGAGCAAGGCTTGTGGAATTGGACGGGAAATGCTCCATATTGTTCGCATGCAAGGCAGGCAGCTGCGGGTCGTGCAAATGCAAGGTGCTGGAGGGCATGGAGAACCTCGAGCCGCCCAATGACATAGAGCAGGCCGGGCTTGCGACCTTCGGCACGGATCCGTCGGACAGGCTGCCGTGCGTTGCGAAGATAAAGAAAGGCAAGATAAAGATAGAATATTGAACAATGAGTTTTTGATCAAACTTTTTACTAAAAAGTTTGCAGGAGTAGCGAAGCGGTCAAACGTGGCAGACTCAAGATCTTTCCCATTTCGATTGTGGGATGGGAAATCTGTTGGCTTAGTGCCTTCGAAGGTTCAAATCCTTCCTCCTGCAAAAACTTTTTTAGGAAAAAATCAGTCGAACTCTGCTATGCATTTGAATTGGTGTCTGGCCGTTGACTTGCGAAACAGGAGGACATCCCAGATGCTCGTGCAGAACTCATGGCCTTCTCGCTCTTCTCTTTGGGCTTCAAGGTACTCGGCTTTCAATTTTTCATATATCTCTTCTGATTTCTTCTCCATCACCCGGTTAGTCGGCTTTTTTCCCTTGAAGAACTCGCTGGCCTCCCTCCTTGCCTTGAACCAGAGACCATGCCCTGGGACACCCTCCCGTATCCTGAATCCGCAACGTACGCATCTCATTATGGCCCCCATAAATACCACCGGCATTTATGGGCCGGGAGATTTATTAATCGCGCATGGCAGAGTGCTTATTTATAAATAGTTCATATCTTTAACTATTCAAGTTTTTAATCAATAAACGACCAGCCAGAGGTAAGAAGATGGAAGAAACCAAGGTGGAACGCATCGCTAAGAACGTGTGGTTATTCATGAGGGCAATCCACATCATGAAGAGCAGGAGCGAGGAATCCGGTATGAAACCCCTCCCTATGGACGCGCAGTACATGATACTGGGGCTCCTGAAGCAAGGTGCCATGCCCATGTCCGAGCTTGGCCGCCATATGGGGCGCTCCAAGCCCAGCATGACCGCCATAGTGGACGACCTCATAGGCGAAGGTCTTGCCAGGAGGCTTCCGGACAAGGATGACCGGCGTATAATCCGCATCGAGATGACGGAAAAAGGCAAGAAAATCATGGAAGAACGCCGGAAGATAGCCAGGCAGGCCATCCGAGCTAACCTGGCCCAGCTCAGCGAGAGCGAGCTGGAGGAATTGTGCGTATCGTTGGAGAACGTCAACAGGATAATATCGAAGGCGAACAGGGATTGATATGAGCACCCATGAAGAGAAGCATAGGGAGAAACCTGACGAGCACAAGGAGCTTGGCGAGAACCCTATCATAAGCAGGATAAAAAGGCAACCGTTCCTCACCGAGTTCGTCATATTCATAGTAATAGCAGCTGTTGTCGGGGGTTACCTCTACTGGCAGGACTTGCAGAGCAAGATATACATAGAGAAGGCCGAGATAAGCGCGCAGGTGATATCCCTCAGCTCGCCGTTTGCTGGAACCATCGAGAAATTCTATGTGACTGAAGGGGACAGGGTGGCGAACGGACAGCGGCTGGCAGTCGTCGGCAATCAGACTGTGTATGCCAGGACCAACGGCCTAATCATATGGATAAAGAACGCACCGGGGCAGATGACCGGACCGCAGGACCCCATAGTCAAGATGATAGACACCGATGCTATGCGGGTCGTAGGCAGGGTGCAGGAGGACAAGGGCCTGAAAGACGTCCGGCCAGGCCAGCACGTCATCTTCATCGTGGATGCTTTCGGCGACAAGAAATACGAGGGCTTCGTGGATACTGTCGGCATGAGCGCAAGGCAGGAAGACATTGTGTTCAGCATATCCGACAAGAGGGAGTCGCGCGAGTTCGAGGTGACGGCGCTTTTCGACACCCAGGCCTATCCTGAGCTCAAGAACGGCATGTCCGCCAAGATGTGGATAGTGAAATGAGAACTGATCCTGATGAAAGAGGACAACCTTAGATGGTGGATACTTCTCACCGTCATCATAGGCACATTCCTTGGACGGCTTGACCAGACCATAGTCAACCTGGCCCTGCCAAAGATAATGAACGAGTTCTCCGTCACGGTGTCCGAGGTGGGCTGGATAGCCACTGCGTACATACTCGCCAACGCGGTGTTCGTACCGGTATGGGGCAAACTCGGGGATACAATAGGGAGGAAGAGGGTCTATATCTGGGGTTTCCTCATTTTCATATTCGGTTCGGTACTTGCTGGACTGGCATGGGACCTCAATTCCATGCTTGTCTTCCGCATCATCCAGGCGATAGCCGGCTCTGCAGACTATCCCACCGCGATGGCAATAATAGCAGTGACTTTCAGGGGAGCCAAGGAGCGGGGCGAGGCATTGGGGTTATGGTCCGCCTCGTTCGCAGCTGCATCCGTCTTCGGTCCGCTGCTTGGAGGCCCACTCATCGACATGTTCGGGTGGAGGTCCGTGTTCCTGATAAACCTTCCCGTGGGGCTCCTCGGGCTCTCGATGGCTCTCGTGTTCATCAAGGAATCAGTATCTGAAAAGAAGACAGTGAAATTCGACTGGTGGGGAGCCATAACGCTCGGCATAACATTATCAGCCCTCGTGCTTGTGCTCGACAAGGGGATGGATTGGGGCTGGCTCTCGGCCGAGGCACTCGCATGCTACTCGATAGTGCTAGTTTTCGCGTGCATCTTCTACAGGATAGACTCCACCCACCCCGAGCCGATAGTGGATTTCAAATTCTTCAGGATACCAGCTTTCAACGGCGCCCTCATCAACAATTTCATCGTGTTCATGGGCATGATGGGCGGTCTGTTCCTGCTCCCCGTGTTCGTCCAGACCTACCTCGGGCTTGACGCGACGGAAACCGGGCTTCTTTTCATGCCGATGGCGTTCTGCATGATGATATCCGCCCCATTAGGCGCCAGCTTGATCGGCAAAGTGGAACCCAGATATGTGATATGCGCGAGCACTGCCGTCGCCGCGCTCGGCATTTTCCTTTTCATCGGCCTCGACCCCCGTTCCACGACGCTGGACCTGGTGATACCTATATCGGTCATGGCTTTCGGCATGGGCTTCGGCATGTCGCAGAGGACCAATATAATCGCTTCCGCGGTCCCGACGGAGGAGATAGGCATCGCCTCATCGGTGCTCGCCCTTGCCCGCAACATAGCCGGAGCATTCGGCATCGCGCTCTTCGCCACCCTGCTCAATGATTCTGTGAAAAACAATATCCTGGCAATCGCGCAGAACAGCTACATCTACATGGACAACCCCCTGATACAGGCGCAGTTCGTCACCCTGATGACGCTTAAGGCGCAGATCCTCGCGTATCACACGGTATTCATAGTCGCAGCAGTCCTTGTGCTTTTTGGAGCCGTCGTCGCCCTTTTCACGCTGAAAGTCAAGGAGAAAAAAAGTGGTGAGGAAGTGTTCGTGGAATAATGACCGAAAGCCAAAGGTCAGGAAGCCATGGTGCAGAAAAAGATCTAGCCGTAAATTATTACCTTCGCCCATTTCTCCTGGCCGCCATAGCCTGCAGCTACTTTCACCACGAATATGCGGTAGCCATCGCCATCAGGGCTCACCCAGTTCTGTGATTCTCCTGGACAGATGAGCATCTTGTCAAGGATGGCACCGTCACTGCCTGATCTTACGCTGAATATGCCGCACGGCTCTGATGATGTCGGGATGAGGGAGATATCATCCAGGACGAG
>JAQTOF010000060.1 GCA_028713495.1 Candidatus Iainarchaeum sp. | reverse complement strand
ATCTTATTGCATGTTGCGAAATCCGCTTCATTCAGGGCGTTGTCCATCATACCATAGACTTTTTCCATCTCTCTGACAGTGTAGCATTGGGCGAAATCAGCAGTTATCATCATCCTGGCAGATGCAAGGAAAACAGAAGAAGCGATCCGGCCTGCGGTCTCATAGGTGAATCGTTGGACCCTACCTTCATCGTTTTCCCTGGCTACCATGTAGGCATAATTCCCTGCCCTGAGAGCGTCCCCGAACGCCTTCTCCAGCCTGGCCGACCAGTCAATACTGCTTCCTGCCAGAAGCATGGCCGCTTCGGTCATCTCATCTTTCTGGTACAGTGCCGCATCCATGCTTTCTTTCGGGAATACACGGAATATCTTCTCGATTATCAAACCCATGGCTTCCTTTGACGGTTTTTCATTTCTCCTGAGCTTCACCATACCTATGAGTATCTCAGTTGCTGCTGACACTGCCATGAGCTGGAAAGCGATGTATCTTCCGTTCACAAGGGATTCTTTGCCAGGATAGGACTCCAGCCTCTCAAGCAATGGAATCTGTCTGGGCATCGGTCGGTCCGGCCTTGCGTTCGTTACGGCCATGCCGGTAGAAAGTCGTTTCATGTGTGATAATATGTGCAACGTAACCTTTTTATTCAATGACGGCATTTATTGACTGTGATTGTATGCTCGAAGTGATCAATCTTGTTCTTACCAAAGGCGAAGTGAAAAGGGAGAAGCACAACATCCCGGAGACCGTCGAGGTCGACATCACCATAGATGATATCATACAGAAAGAGCAGGACATCGCAGTGCTGGATTTCACCTACACCGTGGACTATAAGCCAGAAGTCGCGCTTCTCAAGATAAGCGGCAAGGCATACTGCCGCGACACGCCGGACAACATCCTCAAGGCCATAGCAGAGCACAAGAAAAAGAAGGCCCTGCCCATGGAATACGGGGTGAGGGTTGTGAACATGATAAACGCCAACGTGGGCATGAACAGCATCTTCTTCATCAGGCCGTTCAACCTGCTGCCGCCTTTCATGCCGCCGCTCATCGCTACTGAGAAAGACAAGAACCCCACGATGCAGAGACCCCCTGAGAAAGACAAGAAGAAGAAATAGCCTGTTTCTCTACCACTCTATCTGTCCGTAGAGCATCATGAACCAGCCCAGATAGTCAGTATCATTGTTCCACAGTCCTAAATATTCCGGTCTTGTTATCTGCCCTGGCACTATCGGCCAGCTGCCTCTTGCCCCGGTTATGCCCAGTGTGTATTTCTCGCCCAGCAGGCTTCCGGCTGCTTGTCTCTGGTAGCTGAACGCAAGACCGCTGCGGAAGATGAACTCAGTGCTGCTCCATTGACCGAGCAGGTCGGTAACCACGCTCGAGTCCGCCACTTCACCGAATGTCCGGTATTGCCTTCTCTGCTCGGCTCCGCCCTCAAAGAAGAAGTGGAAGCTGAGCGTCTCTCCTGTTATGACGTCGGTCCTAGCCCAGGTTACACCGCCTCCGCCAGTCGTCCTTCTCAGATCCTCTACGGTGCAGCCGCCCAGTTGGGCGCATACCTGCCTGAGCTCGTCTTCATTATCCCACACCTTGCTTGATGCAAGGGTGACCTTCTTGGTCATCTGGTTGAAGAACACATACCAATATACCTGGTCGGAATAAGTCGCAGTGTTCGTGAGCTGGTGCCTGAACGTGTTTGTGATCGTGAGCTGCTCCCATTTCTGGTCTCCATAGCCTCTCAGGCCGTAGAGTGCGCCAGCAAGCCAGTCGTTCTGGTGGTCCTGCAGCAGATGCACTATGCCACCTATGGTCCAGTTGTCCTCGGCCCTGTAGCGGTCGTATTCCGACTGCTCAAGGGGCAGGGTTATGCCGCCTACCAGCTTTAGTGCGCTGAACGCGGTGAGCCTGCGGTCCCCTGAGAATACGAAATTATAATCCTTGGGTTTGGTCTCGTCAGCCGTTATGTCCAGCCTTGAGACGCCCCTCCCGACGAAGTATCCGTTCCTGCCCCACTCCCGCAGGTCATCGTCATTGCCTATCATTATAGAGCCTTTGGAGTTCGTGAATGCTGCCGCAGGGCTCATGAGCACATAGAACGTGTCCCTTCTTCCGGGTTCCTTGCCTTCCATCCTGGCTTTCTCTTCCTCATCCCTCAGGTTGCTGGCAAGAATGACGTCATATTTATCTGCGCCGAGCCCGACCGCGTTTTCTGAATTGGTTACTCCCAGGACGACAGGTATGAGGTTGTGCTCGCATAGCCTCTGCACCTCTGTTCCTGTGAGCTTGGTGCCATGCGGCGGCTCTGTGAGGGTGGCATTGGCGACCACCTCCTGCTCCACACTGCCCTCTTTCTTGGCTCTCTTCTCGAACTCTGCTTTCACAGTATCTGGCGGAAGCAGCACCCAGTCCAGGTCCATGGTGCGGCTGGCGACCACATCCACCACTTCTGCCGTGTAATCGTCCTGCAGCCTCCTGGTGTCAGGGCTGGTCTTCCTGAGCTCCAGGTAGATATCCCTGACCATGTCGGCTGCTTCAGCATAATCCTCATTGGTCAGTTCGCCCATCCTGTCGCCATATCTCCTGGCCAGGATGGACCGCACGACCGGGTCTTCCTCTTCAAGCTTCTGCTTGACCTCTTTTGCTATCTCCTTGGATGGCTTCACCATCCATCCCAGAGACTCCTTGCCCTCTGCGACCACATCCACCACTGCACCGCCATAGAGGTGCCTTATCCTCTGGTCATTGGCAGTGGAGCTGCCTACTTCGCGATAGGCATCCCGCAGCGCTTCTGAAGGGTCGGCTTCGCTCCGGATAGCGACTTTCCTTTCGTATCTCATGAGGTCCCAGGATGAAACGTCCAGCAAACCCACACCGCCGTACAAATCAACGAACGGTGTGGTCTTGTCATAGCTGACAACCGCTGCGCCGCTTAGTTCGCCATTCTCATCTTCTGTCCTTCCTATCACCAGCGGAGACTGGCCATAGAAATGCGTGCCCAGTTCGCCATATCCCCGGGTCGGTCTTCCGAACAGGAAAAGGCTATAGAGGTTGCCCGAAGTTATGTTCTCAGGCATGGGCGTTATGCCTTCTGTCGTGGCCGCTTCCTCAGTCCCTTCTTCAGCAGCCAATTCCTCTTCCTCAGGGCTCTTCTTTTTGGCTATATCCTCTGTGAACTGTGCGCTGGCAACAGTGTAAAGCCTGACCTGCTCACCGTCATAACCGTAACCCAGAGAGAACCTCCATATATTCTGCTGGAAGTCGTTCCTGAGCTGTCTTGCCAGGTTGGTCAGTATCTCCTTCTCCTCGGTGGGATTGTTCTGTATCTCGAGCATGGCCTGGTTCATGCGACGGTTCATATTGGTGTAGCCAGGGACACGCTGCCCTCCCACTAGCAGGCCGTGCCTGTTCGCCCAGAACATCATGAGCAGGGTGGCATAGTGCTGGGTGAGGTCCTCTTTCTGGGATTCTGTCTTGCCCATAGCGTTTATCCTGTCTTCCAGGCTGCTGTACATGTAATCCGCTGCTATGAGCCAGCCCATGTTGGCTGCCTTATCTTCTGAATAGCCATAGAGCTGGACCAGCATGTTTTTGGCAGTGGAATATATCCCTTCTGCGTCCGTGTCCATCACGCGGAATTCCCTGAGGAGGTCCACTTCGTTCCAAGCTGCCGTGGCGCCATAGCCGTGCATGTGTCCGGCAGCTTGCGGCACCTCGAGTTTTCCCATGACGCCAACAGTGGTCGGATACCCTCCCACTGCCCGTATCTCCCATGCCTTCTCAAGCGGATCTATGCGCATGCGGCGCCACATGACGTCCACTGTTGTCTGCGCATGCTCTGTCTTACCGGTATCCAGCTGGGTGCGGTCGTCTGCCTTGAGCTGCACTATCTCGGCTCCCCTATAAAATGCAGCATAGGCGTCCCTTTGCGCCCTGCTCTCCAGCATGTTGGTGACAGCCAATCCTACGGCCTGCTCGGCATGCACAGGGTCCATCGTCTGCAGGTTCCTGACAAGCTCGCCGAAAGCGAGCGCAGCGAACGTATCCCCTTTCTCATCGCTTGTTCTTGGCACTGTGAAACCTATGGCAGCGCCGTCAAAGCCCCCGGCGACGCCCTTTGTGATCTGATCTTCCTTTATTCCCCTTGTCAGCAGCCTTCTCTTTATCTGGTCTCTTGACATCTCGCTCAGTTCGCTCTTGTCTATGTTCAGTGCCTCTGCTGCCCTTTCCCTGTATTCGGCATCGCTGATCGGCATGCCTGCCCACATGTCACGGCCTATGAACTTGAGCGATGCAAGGGATTCTTGTCTGTTCATGCCTGCGAACAGGTAATTGTTGAGTTTGGCTTCGGTATCATAACCGTACGCGAGCTGGTAGATGTTGCCTTCCTGTGTTATGAAATATAATCTGCCTTTCATGCGGCCCTGCTCTTCCTGCAGGACCTCTCCTTCTCTCTTGCCCAGCTCCTCGTTCAAGTCGTCCAGGCTTATCCCCATGCCTTCCAGCGCCTGTTCCACCCTGTCGGCTGCAGCGGCTTTTGTCGCTTCATCCACTCCGTGGTCCATGTCGAACAGGTCCTGGTTCAGCTGGTCAGTGCTGAGCGGAAGATCATCCTCATCTACGCCCATCCCAGTAAGATCGTCCCTAGTGACATCTTTTCTTGCCGGACCCCTGAGCTCAGGGACATATTCTCCTGAGACATACAGGAGCATGTCTGTCTTGTTCTCTTTGGCTATCCTCTGGTAAGTGGAAAGCACACCCTTGGTCTTCTCTGCTGTCTTGACCTCCTTTGTCTCCGGCCCTCCAGCGACCTCTGTGCCCGGCACTGTCATGGTGCCGCTTGTGCTCTCGTAATGGAATTCCTGCTTGGCGTTGTGGATGCCGACTTCATTGCCGCGGTCAAACACGTCGCCAGGATAAAGGCCGAAAAGAGGCAATGGCACCGGTTGTCCAGGCACCCCTGCAGCCTGCCCTACCACATCCGCTTTCCATCTGGTGCTGATATTGGCTGGTGCTGGAGGCCCTCCCTGCTCAGGCGCACCAGTAACC
>JAQTOF010000059.1 GCA_028713495.1 Candidatus Iainarchaeum sp. | reverse complement strand
GAGCCGGATCATGAGCTTCGCCGTCTTCTCACAGCCACGCACTTCGCTCTCGAACCTTTCAAGCGTGAAATCCAGCGTCTTCCTGTAGCTTTTGGACATCAGGTAGTATCGTATGCACTGCGGGTGGGCGCCCATCTTCAACAGGTCCTTCACATAGAGGACATTCCCGGTCCTTTTGGACATCTTCCTTTTCCCCAGGGTCAGGTGCCTGGGATGGAACCAGAAATTGGCGAATCTTCTGCCTGTCGCCGCCTCGCACTGCGCTATCTCGTTCTCGTGATGCGGAAATATGTTGTCCGTGCCGCCGCAGTGGATGTCTATGCTTTCCCCGAGGTGGTACATCGCTATCGCGCTGCATTCTATATGCCAGCCCGGTCTGCCATATCCGAACGGGCTTTCCCATCCGACCTTCCCGTCGCCGTGCGTCCATCTTTTCCAGAGCCTGAAATCCCACAGGCCCTCGTGCGCGTAATCGTCCCTGGCCGCTTTCCCGCGATAGCGGTGCGACTTCAGGTGCCCGAGCAGTCCGTACCCGGTGAAGCGCCTGACATCGAAATATACGCCGTCCTTCTCCATCTTGCAGTATCCCTTGTCACATATCCTTCTAATCAGGCGGATCATCTGGGGGACATACCTGGAGGCCTTGGCCACGACATCCGGGCGTATCATCAGGAGGGAATCATAATCCCTGAAAAACGCCCGGGTCTTGTCCTTCTCCAGCTCGGCCAGGGTTTGCCCGCTTCTCCTGGCCGCATGGAGCGCCTTGTCCTCCACATCGGTTATGTTCATGACGCGCTTGGTCCTGAACCCCTTGTATCTGAGGTACCTGACAAGGATGTCCTCGAAAAGATATGTCCTGAAATTTCCTATATGTGAGTAGTTGTAGACCGAAGGGCCGCACGTGTATATGCGCACATCACGGCCCCTGATGGGCCTGAATGTCCGTTTGCTTCCAGAAAGCGTATCGAACAGCCTGAGCATCGATATGGAATCGACAATATACGTTAAAAATTCTCCCTAGCTCCGCTCGCATGAGATAAGAAAAATAATAAAAATTGAGGAACGCTCTACTCCATGAAGAACTGCGGAGTTGGCGGGTCGGGCTTCTCGCCTTTCCTCTCTCTTATCTGCCTCACGATCTTGGCCACCAGCTCTTTCGGCATCATATGATAGCCTGCATACTCCTGGTACCATATGGCCCTTCCCTGGGTCACGCCGCGGAGATCGTTCGCGAATCCGAACATCTCTGCCACGGGCAATAGGGTCGTGATAGTCGCGTTCTCGCCTTCCTGCTGCATGTCCACCAGCTGGCCCCTCCTTCCGTTGGTCAGGGTTATCACGTTGCCGGCATAATCCTGCAGGGTGTTTATCAGCACCTTCTGCTTCGGCTCCAGCAATGACACGCCTGCGGTCAGCATGGCCGCATACATGGCCCTTTTGGCAGTGGGGATCATCTGCGCAGGCCCGCGGTGGATGTTGTCCTCGTGTAAGGTGGCATCGATAAGCCTCACCTTTATGCCGCTCATCTTCTCCTTTGCGAGCGGTCCCTGATCCAGGGCTTCCTCGAATCCCTGGATGAGCAGTTCCTCCACCTCGTTGAGGTACTGAACACCCTTGGTCGCGTCGATGAACACGCTGGCGTTGTGGATGTCATAGATGCTCTTGGCATCCTCGCGGTCCATGCCGAGCTCCACCAGCTTCTCCCAGACTTCCCTTCCCTTCGGCCGGCCTTCCTTGACCACGCCATCGATGATGGCCTGGATGATCTCCGGTTCGAGCGGCTCCACAGTGACCTTTATCTTGTTGTGCTTGTTGGGCGACTTGCCTTCCACCACAGGGGATTTGCCGAGCAGGGCTTCCCTGTACACGACGATAGGCGGTGATGTTATTATCGGCACCTTCTTCTCGTTTTTTATCTTGTACTCGACGATCTCCAAGTGGAGTTCGCCGTTGCCGCTTATCAGGTGCTCGCCGGTCTCTGCCAGCTGGATCTTTATCGTCGGGTCCTCCTTGGATATGCTCCTAAGGGCCTCGATCAGCTTCGGCAGGTCCTTCTGCTCCTTCACCTCTATGGACTTGGTGATGACCGGCTCTGAGTAGTGCTTTATCTGCTCGAACGGCTCTATCGGCTCCGAGGAGATTGTTTCTCCTACATAAACATCTTTCAAGCCGACAACCGCTCCGATGTTTCCTGCCATAATCTTCTCGGCAGCGACCCTGTCCGGTCCCATGTAGATACCTACGGATTGGACCTTGGCATACATCTTCTTGGATGATATGTATAGCTGGACCCCTTTCTCCACGGTCCCTGAGAAGAACCTGATGACCGCGACCTCGCCTGCATGCTCATCATAAACGACACCGAAGCACACGCCGATGGGCTTCCCCTTCGGGTCGCAGGCGGTCATGGACTTTCCTGCTTCGGAGTTGATGTCGCCGTGCTTCCACAGCACCGGTATACGATAGGGCTGTGCCACGTTAGGCGATGGCAGGTGTGTGATTATCATCTCAAGGAGCACCTCGTCCAGCGGGCTCCTGTCCACCAGGTACTTGTGGTCTTCGCTCACGCACTTCTCGTACATCTCCTTGAATGAGATATTGAACTTCTTCATGGACTTGATGGACAGCGCCCACTTGTTGTATGCTGTTCCGAAGGCGACATTGCCCTTGTTCACGTCTATGAGCCAATCCTTCCTCTTGTCCTCAGGGGCGTTAGCCTCTATGATTTTGTTGACCTGGCTGATTATCTTCAGGAATCTCTGCTGCATGCCGTTGGAATCCAGCTTCAGCTCGTTTATCAGCCTGTCTATCTTGTTGATGAACAGCACGGGTTTGGCCCTTTCTTTCAATGCCTGCCTTAGGTTGGTCTCGGTCTGCGGCATCACGCCTTCCACTGCGTCCACGACAAGGCAGATGCCGTCAACCGCCCTCATGGCCCTGACGACATGGAAACCGAAGTCGACGTGTCCCGGAGTGTCGATCAGGTTGATGAGGTGGTCCTTGCCTTCGAAGTTAAAGCCGAGCGATACGTCGGCTGATTTGATGGTAATTCCTCTCTGCTGCTCCTGGATGTCGAAATCAGTCCATCTCTGAGCTCCTGCGAGCTCCTTGGAGATGAGCCCTGCCCTTGCGATGAGCGAATCGGTGAGCGTGGTCTTGCCGTGGTCCACGTGGGCCACGATAGCGACGTTGCGCACCTGGTCGATGTTCTCCATCATCTTCTGTACTTCTTCAACTACGAATTCCTTTCGTGCCATATTTTTACACCTGATAAACTAGTATCGCTGAGTCTAGATTAGTGACGTTAATCAGATGGGAAAAGAATATAAATATAAGCGAGGGAACGGTGGCGGTCGGTCTCACCTGCTGAAGACCAGCCTGCCGTTATGGTATATCTTGCCGTGGGTTCGGGAGTACTGTTCCTTGAGTTTGTCAAATTCGGGTTCACAACCATGTACCAGCGCCACTGCCAGTCCCACCAATCCCACGCATAAACCGGCCCAGCTAGCCACGTTTAGCGTATTGAGGGGAAAGTGGAGCGGAACTCCGTATGCTATAGGCAACAGCGTGCCTGACCAACTGCCCAACAAAAGCCCTACTGAGCCGAAAAGCCGGAGCCGCCAGCTATGTACCTGTTTTTTCGCTTCAATTGGCCATGCGCTTCCATACCTGCCGTTGATGTGGATACTGCCACCTTTCATCAAATGACCTACGTCAGCGCCAGCATCTTCAGCTATTATCTCGCCGCCTTCCATCTCCTCGCCCAACTTGTCGCCCGCCCTGCCGTGTATCTCCAACCGCCCCCCTTGCATCTTGCGTCCGACACACTCCCCTGCATTGCCTGTTATAATAACGGTTCCGCTTGGCTCCGGGCCGTTCCCATCCCCGACATCGCCGATAATCCTGATTTTCTTGCCTTCAGGGCCTGTCAGGCCACTCAATGCGAACGGAAAGCCGAAGGTGGTGATTGTGTATTCCCTATCCTTTCCATTCTCGACCAGCATGCTGAAGAATCGCCCCAACATATTAGCACTAGGGTCAAATATCGTACTGAAAAACTCCCTTCCCCTATCATTGATTGCTATGGAAAACCTGCCAACATCGATCGAAGTGTAGTCTAATCTTTTAATCAGATCAATCGCAGCCAAGTTTCTGTCTTTGTATAATATCCATGCTTCCATCAGCCGCTTCACTGATTCGTCCTCTTTCACATCCATCTGCCGCACAGGTTTCTCAGTCTCATCCTTGTATCTGTCGAACCTCCTTCCTGCGAATGTGGCAGCTTGTTTGTCACTTATATCACGGATTCTGAAAGCTAACCTGTTATTTTGCACCTTCCCACCAAATATTTATGTTATTTTCACAAGTTTTTCTTCATTTATATAACAAAGAAAGTCATTATAAAGTTATGGTATAAGATATATATGTATGATTGAGGGTGGGAAGAGCTTCAGAAGTCTACAGGTGGCCATCTACGACACTCCAAAGTGCGTGGGCCGTTCTCTTTCTGTTGCCCTGGAAAAGGCAGGCTACAGAGTCCTTTTCGAAGGGCTTCTCAAACAGGAGACCGCACGCACAGATGCCGATGTGTGGATAAACAAATGGTCGTTCAACCTGAAAGGCGATTTCCTCAGACAGGCGCATCCGAAGCGCGGCATCATAACGCTCAGCGTTGGCACAGAGCATATAGACAAGGCCGCATTGTCCGAGCTCGGCCTCAGTCTTGAGGGCTGCCCCACATTCTCATCCAACTCGGTCGCAGAGCATGCCATGGCGCTCGCGTTCCGCGGCATATACGGTGCTTCTATCCTTCCGCCGCTTTCTTCCGGACGAGTCATGTTCGCAGGTTTCTCTGACGATTATGCAGAGCGCGCCGTTGCCCAGATACTGATACGTTCAAGGCAGATCGAGCAAAGCATCGTCCGTGCGAAGACCTTCAGGTATTTCAATGATGACGGACGGAGGCCGGACGAGCCATGGGACAACGAAGAGCTCTCAGGAGCCACCGTGGGCATCGCCGGCAGCGAGCGTGACGTATCCGCACTGTGCCGCATCCTCAAGAACGGCTTCAACTGCGATATCTTCGGCCATGAAACCAGCGAAGGCCTGGAAGCATATGGCATCCGGCCGCTTGACATAGACGAGATGCTTGATACCTGCGAGTACACCTTCATCTGCAGCAGCAGATATGACAGGATAAGCCTGCCCAACATCGTGACCATGCAGCAGCTCGGCGAACAGGAAAGGAAGATGTCAGGCGCCAAAGTCAGCGTGCTCGGCACAGGGAGGATCGGTTCCATCATCGCAAGTATGGCGAAGCTCGGATTCAATTGCGACGTCTCTGCTTTCAGTACAAGCGAGAGAGAGGAGCTGACTGCCATAGGAGTTAGGTACGTGCCCACCCTGGAAGCCGCTATGGCCGGCGCAGATTTCATATTCATAGCATTGCCGCTCACTGACAGCACGCGGTCCATCATAGGCGAGAAGCAGCTTGGGGGCCTACCCCCTAATGCGCCGGTGCTCGTCAATGTGACGCGTGAGGAGATAATAGACAGCGACTGCCTGTTCAGGCACATAAGCAGCGGCAGCGTCCTGGCCTATGCCACTGATGTC
>JAQTOF010000058.1 GCA_028713495.1 Candidatus Iainarchaeum sp. | reverse complement strand
TATCACCCTCCTCATCTTCTTCATCTCGTTGATGAGGCTAATGTTGGTGTCCTGCCTTCCTGCGGTGTCTATGAGCACAGCATCTATGCCATGGGCTTTGGCGTAATTGACAGCATCATATGCCACAGACGTGGGGTCGCTTCCATAATCCCTCTTTATGACCTTCACCCCGAGCCTGTCCGCATGCACTGACATCTGCTCTATGGCAGCTGCCCTGAACGTGTCTGCGGCTGCGAACACGACCTTCTTATCGCTGTTCATGAGGAGCTTGGCCACTTTCGCTATGGTCGTCGTCTTTCCTGCGCCGTTTATGCCTATGAACATCATTTTGATAGGTTTCTCTGACATCTCCACGCGTTCAACTATGTCAAACGATTTTTCGTTGGTGAGCACATCGACCAACGTCTCCTTGATGGAATCGCTGACAAAAGAATGGAGCTTGCCCTTTGCGATCTTTGAGCCGATGAGCTTGCCGCGCAGCTCCTGGCTTATGCCTTCTGCCACGCCCATCTCCACATCCGCTTCAAGCAGCTCGAGCTCCAAGCCATCGATCATCTCCTTGACATCGCCCTCGCTTATCTCGACCTCGCGAGTTATGATGCTCTTGACCGTTCCGAGGATGCCGAGCTTTATGCGCTCCTTGGGCTTTTCTTCTTCAGCAAAAACTCCAAACTCCGTCTCGGGTTCAGCTGCGGGCGCTTCTCTCTCGCGTTCTTCAACAACCTCACCAACCACTTCTCTCTCCGTCTCGCGTTTTGGTGGTATCGGTTTTGTCACGATTGGTTTTGGTTCTGGCGGCGCTTTCGTGATTTCTGGTTCGAACTTTTGTTTTGGTGGTTGCACTTTCGGAAGCTCGAGTTTTGGTAGCGCGGGTTTCGGTTCTGGTTTTTTTAGGGGCACTTTTTCTGGTTCGGGTTTTGGCGGTATTTGTTTTGGTGTTGTCGGTTTTACGATCTCTGGTTTTATCACAGGAGCTTTTTTCGCTTCTGGTTTTGCCACTGGCGCTTTTTCAGGTTCTTTTTTCGGCGCGGGCTTTGGCGCTTCGGTTTTTTTCGGTTCCTGTTTCTGAGGAATAGGGATTTCGATCTCTTCTACTCTCTCCTCACCAACCTTCTTCTCTTCCTTCTTGGTAAGGCCATCTATGAAGCCGCCAATCTTCTTCTTGAGGAAGTCGAACATGAAGCTTTCCCTCGATCATTCACCGGTTAAAGCTTCAGCAAACTTCAGCCGGTAAACGCCGTAAGAATGAAATAAAAAAATCAGATGTAGTCTTCGTGGATGTTGCTATCCACCCTATCGTTGAGCTGTGTCTGGGCCTGCATCTGCTGGAGCTGTCCTGCGACTTCGCGGAGCTTGCCGGCTATCCTGTTGAACTCCTCGGTCAGCTTCTCCACGGCTTTCTTGGTCGCCTCTATGCGCCTTGTCAGCTCCTGCACGGCCGCCTCGCGTTCCATCTCCAGCATGTACTCGCCTCCGATGGGGACGAGCACTTTCGTGTGGATGATAGTGCCGCGAACCAGCGCACCACCCCCTATCGGTATCAGGGCGGTCTCTGCGCTCAGGTTCTCAACCGTCCTGAGGGCATTGCTTAAGTCAAGAGTAGTTAGGCTCACTCTTTCGGTTTCGCGCTTTATCATCGCGATTTGCTCGCGGTACACTGCCAGCTCGTATCCGAGCTGGGCCTGCATCTCGTCTGTGGAAGCCATAATCATCCCGTAGCCTTCTCGACCTTATCAATTTTAATCTTATTCCTGGGCAGGCCGCATGCAGAGCCTAGCAATGCATAAGCCTTGTGCTTGGCCATGCTTTCGCTCTTGGCCTCCACCTTCTTGGAGAACGTCCTTTCCTCTATCCCGAGCGTCATCTTACCGCTCACATTGAACCAAGTCATTATACCACCTGTGATCATCATCTTATGAGCCCGAGCGCTTCCTCGAGTCTTCCTATCTCGAACGCTGTCGTATGTTCCCCTACGACATATCCGTTCCTGTTCACCACAGCGCCATAGGACACGAATCCTGTGCCTGTATTCACCGTGCCCTTGTTGCCCTCCACTTTCAGCGCGCTTTTCAGCTCCTTCATCTCATGCTCCTTGCAGGCATAGTGGGCGAGGAACCCGGTGTTCGTCGCTATGCACGCGCTTCCCACGGTCGCATAGCCGCCGATGGACATCGGGACAAGCTCGACACCGAGAATGTCTTCCATCGCTTTCGCTTCTGACCTAGGCACGTGCGGGTTTATCACGCCGCCCTTGTCGTTCACGGCTATGTTGTTGCCATGGGCGTTGTTCCTGGCCTCGGAGATATGGACATTCAGGCCGCTCTTCTTTATGAGGGCCGTCTCCTCATGCCTTGCGATATTGGGCAGGATCACGCCATTGGAATTCATAACCATATAGACGCCGAGCAGATTGGAATCCGCCATGCCGACCTTGACTATCTCGGTCTTCAGGCTCGCGCTCACCGCGTCCTCAAGCTTCTTCATGCTGTCAATAGGCAGCATGGTGACAGAATCATTAGTCTTCAGGAACATCCCTATCCAGGGATTGCCGAAATATGAAGTCCTTTTCATTTGGCTTCCTTCTTAGCAGGCTCGGACTTGGCTTCAGGCTTCTTCTCTTCCTTCTTGGCCTCAGCTTTCTTCTCCTCGCCCTTCTTCTCAGCCTTCTTGGGCTCCTCCACCTTCTCGTCAGAGAGATACGCCCTTATGGTGCCATCATCCTTGACAAGCCTTACCTTGATGCGCCTGGGCGGCCTCTGTATGCTGTGCTCCCAGAGATATGCGTTCAGGGCCGTGCTGAGCAGTATGCGCTCGCCGTCCGCCTTCATGTGCCTCGCTATGAAGACCCTCAGGATCTTCACTGCCCTGGGCACTCTCTTGTTCCTCACCGCTTCGTAAGCTTCTCCGAGCGGTACGGTGTAAATCCTTTCAAGCTTGGCCATTAGTATCCACCTCTATCAATCCGAGTCAGGGATGCGGAGCTTATCTGTCCTCCAGCTTCTCCTTCTCCTGTTGAACGTCACCCTCCTCTTCGTCCTTATCATGACGAAAGGCGGTATCCTCCTTATCTTCCTCGCGGCTTTCGCGAGCTTCTTCTTCTTAGCCAATCCTCTGCTGCCCATAATCATCACTTTTTGTAGAATGTTATCGTTGTCTTTTTCTCGCTCTGCTGCCTTATGGCCTGCAGCAGGGAAAGCACTTCAGCGTCAGTGAGCTTCCGGCCCATCCTCTTGAATCCCATGAGGATGTTCCTGGCCGCGGTCAGGTACAATTCCTCGTTGCCGACCGAGACGTTCATGAGCCGGGCATACGCCTGCTCATCAAGGGCCATCCTCAGCGTGGCCTTGAGCTGCTCCTGGGCCTGTTTGGCCTCGAGCTTCTTTTTCCTTGCCTGCTCGAGCTCCTCATCTCCCATGTTCAGACGCTCTCTTTCGCGGCCTCATCCATGAGCTTCCTGCCCCTGGGCGAGATTGTCCTGCCGCTCTTGCCTTTCAGCAGCAGTCCTGCCTTCTCCAGCTCCTGTATGGCCTTCCTTATGGTGGAGCCGCCGGCCGGCATGTGCCTCTCAGGCTTCACGCCCCTGCGCTTCCTTCCGCCATAGTGCCTGCGGAGCCTTTGGGTTCCCACTGTGCCATTGACATATATCTGCCTGAGCACAGAGGCGCATCTGAAATACCAGAAGTCCTCCTGCTCGGGCGGCCTTGACGCGTGGGCGCCTGTCTTAACCAAGCCGACAAACGTCGGCTTCGCTAGCTTCATGCTTTTCAGCTTCTCTGCTGTCTTCTCAATGAGCTTGTTGGGCTCAACATCAAATGCTGTGACCATCCATACACCCCGCTGATGCAACTCAAACGGAAAATTGGATACGATTTGCAGGAGTGGATTTAATCGCAATCCTATTAAAAGCTATCTTCAGGCCTGCCGCCAGCCAAATATAGTGCGTACCCCCTGCTCATGAATCCATGCAGATTCCATTCCATTCATCAGAATCCACGTCGTCCAAATGCCGTTTCTTCCTGGCAGGCTCGTCTTCTGCAGCTTCCAGCCATCCTGCCGACTTCTTGCTGCCGCCCAGCGCCGAAGCGACCGTCTCCATGTCCTTGTCAGTCATTCCCTTGGGTCTTTTGATCTGCAACTGGCTGCTCAGGGTGCCACCGTCATTATTGATAGTGACTCCGATATGCTCCAACAGAGGGCCGTACTTCGCGCCAAATGCAGCGAACGTCAGCTTTTCCCTTCTACAAACAGTGACGAGGAAGGTTGTGAGCGCGCTCTGGTATCCCATTTCTGCAGCGCGCCGTGTATCTGATTTTGTCTTTGTGCTGCTTCGCATGGGGTACCATGTGATAGGAAAAGTTATAAAAACCATTAATCAGCGGCTCACTCTGCCTTCATTTCAATCGTAGCTGTGAATGTCCCATCTATATCTGTCTTCGTCCACGCATCTCCCAGGATGACCTTGAAGGATTTGGCCACTGGACTGTGCGTCATCAGCACACAGGCATCCTCATCGCCCTGGCTCCGCACCTTGTCCAGCATCATCATGGCTTCCAGGCCTTCAGAGTCCTCATGCAGCAGTATGTCTTCCTTCACTTCAGGGATGCCGAGCGCCCTGGCGACTATCTCCGCGCTTTCCTTAACGCGCTTGACCGGTGAGCTATATATCACGATGGTCTTGCCTACGAGCAGCGGCTTCAGGGCCTCGGCCCTTTTGGCCATCTCGGTTCTGCCCTCACCGGTTAGGTTGCCTTTGTCGTCCTTTGGGCCGTGCCTCATGATGATCAATAGCTTGTTTCTCCGCACCATTATGCCTTCGGCCATCCCTGGACGACCTCTCGGCTCGCGGTGCTGCACCTCGCACCCGCTCTCCACTCTCATCATACTACCCACCATACCACTATCTGCCCCAAACTGTTTTTAATTCCCCACAGCCATAATCTTCTACATGAAGGCTGTTTTTCCAGGAGTCTTTGACATCAACAATTCATTCGCCACTATAAATGCCGATCCGGGGCACAAGGTATATAACGAACGCACAGTGAAGCAGGATGGCAAGGAATATCGCATCTGGGACGCATTCCGCAGCAAGCTCTGCGGTGCTATGAAGAAAGGGCTGAAGAACTTCCCGTTCGCCCCTGGCTCCAAGATATTATATCTGGGAGCATCGACCGGCACCACGATTTCGCACCTCTCTGACATAGTAGGCGAAGATGGCGAGATCTATTCAGTGGAGATCGCAGCCCAGTGCATGAAGACGCTCATCGCCCTGTCTGACCGCAGGCACAACATAATACCTATTCATGCCGATGCGCGGCAACCCCAGGAATACGAGGACGTTGGGGAAGTGGACTCCATATATATGGATGTGGCCCAGCCGGACCAGGATGACATACTCATCAAGAACGCGAGGATGTTCCTGAAGAAGGATGGCATAGCGATGATCGCGATAAAGAGCCAGAGCATCGATGTGACGAAGACGCCTGATGCGGTGTTCGTGGAAGTCGTGAAAAATCTCGAGACCGTATTCGACGTCCTGGAGAAGATGAAGCTGGAGCCTTTCGACAAGGATCATCTTTTCGTCGTCCTAAGATACCGCGGCTGATTTTCACAATTTTATACATTTAAAAACACTTACGCACAAAGTCTAATCATGGACGAAGAGAGCGTGAGGTCTGCACTATCCTCGGCGGCTTTCCTATACCCGCCGATGGAGCCTTTCGAACCGCCGGCCCAGAACGCAAACGAAACGATGCGTTCGGTCATTCAGAAATGCGAGATCCTTTGCAACATTGACGCGGTTAGGGATAAACTCTACGTATGGCTGAGTATTTTGACTGGGAGGGCGGACGCAGCTTTCTATGGCGGCATGGTCCATGGCATGCATCAGATACGGGATGCCGACGTACTTTCTTTCGGTTCCAAGAGTCTGCCTCTATCTCATTCAAGCCCGATCTTTGTTCACATCTATTCCATGAACCCTGAAGATGGCGCCGATGCGACCGGCCTTTTCCTTGCGAACACACTTCTTTTCCCCTGCACACCGGGTGGCGAGACCGTAGCACGTATAGAAGCCGCACGCAAACAGCTTTCCTCCAATCCTTTCTTCGATGGCGGGATAGGCGAGCTCGTAACCTACGCAGCGTTCAAGTTCGCGTGTATAACCGGTTCAAAGCCCCTCACTGTCCGCTGGAAATGGGTCAACGAATCCAGCATGGAGACAAAAACCCACACTCCGCATGAGGTAAACAACCAGATAAGGAATCAGATGCAGGAGATGGATGACAAAGGCGTCCACGAGCTGACGATGGCAGCCATGCGCAGGATAAGGATAAAG
>JAQTOF010000057.1 GCA_028713495.1 Candidatus Iainarchaeum sp. | reverse complement strand
ATCCTCGTCATCCACCTTTTCCGAATACAGATGGAGTTCCCTTGCTTCCATAGTTCACCACAACAAACATCTTACTCCCACCCGTTATATATCCCTAGCGCCGTTGTAGAACGGTTCGGAGCGATATCCAGCCATAAACCACCATAAAGATACATTTAAAAGCACAATTAACCACAATCAATACAGATGCGTATGAGCGACAGCAAGAGGACTATGCTCAGGACTCCCATGTTCAAGAGCATAGAGATGTGCGGCAGGTGCAACGGCGCCAATGTCTTCGTCAAGAGGGAAGACAAGAACCCTTTCGGCACCTTCAAGGATAGGAGATGTGCAGCGCTTCTCGAGCAGCACAGCATGAAAAACGAGCTCGTTTTCGTCCACATAACCACCGGCAACTCCGGCTGCAGCCTCGGCATGATGGCCCAGGAAGAGGCACGGAAGACCAGAAAATCCATCAAGGTCGTGAACATCGTCCCGAAAGGCCTTCCCAAAGCCATAAGGAAAAGGCTGGAATCATGCGCCATCGTCCACGAAATGGACCTTTCCAAGGGCATAATCTCATCGGATGAGATGAGAGCCATCGCCCGCAAGCTCACCGGCTACGCAGGACCCGATGAAAACCTGGTTTCCGTGGAAAGCTATGGGCTCGCCAACGGATACAAGAACATCCCCCAGGAGATCGCTGATGACGGCGTCAAACCGAAATACATCTTCGTGCCTGTCGGCGAGGGCGAGCTGATAACCGAGGTGACGAAAGGAGCAGAAGGGGTGTGGTGTACTCCAATTCCAGATGATTTGAGCGGGGAAGAGCTTGAAGAAGCGCTCTTGCTCAGGGAGAGAGAACTAAAAGAACTCCCGAAAATCATCGGAGTGACCATTCCCCAGAACGCCATCGTGCAGGATAAAAATTTCCTCAAGAAGCCCGGAAAGAGCCTTGCAGACAAGCTCATTAACGGTTATTCCAAGTTCAAGGGTCTTGTGCTTGATTTGGTCAAGAGAGACAGGATAGAGCTGATGACTGTTTCAGAGAGCGGGATAGCCAAAGAATACAAATGGCTGAATTCCATCGGCATCGCTGTCGAGCCGTCAGCAGCCGTAGCGTTCTGCGGTGCTGAGAAATATGACCTGAAGCCAGAAGACACAGTCGTCATAATTAACACCGGTAAAGGCGTCTATGACCAATCTGCAGTGGAGAAACGCTGGATAAGGCGGCTTGTCAAAGGGTTGAAAATCACTGCAATCACGTTATGTACCTCGCTAGTCCTCGGGGTCGGCGCATTATCCGGTTATAGCCTCTTTCTCTCCCAACAGAACAAAATCTACGATTCTCTCTACTACAAGGCCAAACTCTATGCCGATAAGGATGGCGACCACGATGTAAGCATCAAGGAGGCGCAGGTTGCATGCGAATCTATTCCAAACCGCAAAGGCTGTGATAAGGCGGTGAACCTTCAAGACCTCTCTCCGAAGGAGCTTGAATACTACGCCAAGACCCAGGAGGAACTGGCGGGGGCCTACGATAATATCATGGCGGACGTGAGGCGTAAGCGGACAATCGCGTTCCAGAATGGCACTTATGAATGCCAGGACCTTGCCGCATCCATTTGCAACAGCAATGAACCCACATATCTGATTTTCGACTCCCCATTCGACAAGCTCAAACACTTAGTTATCAACAACGAGTTCCTCTACACCCATTGCAAATGGCTTTTAAAACTACCCTAACTAATCTCCTATACCGACGGAACAATCCCGAGGCTAGACTCTCCCTCTGCGGAACGTGGGGGGCGAACGACGGAGGAACTTGTTATGTACTACATCAAAACGATAGCAGACCGGATACGCGTACCGCCATCCATGTTCGGCAGCCAGCTGGAGGATGCGGTCACAGCCATCTTGAGAGAACGCTACGAAGGCCGTATCTACAAAGATCTGGGGATAGTGCTCGCTATCAACAATTCCAAGGTCCTTTCAGAAGGCCTTGTCATACCTGGCGACAGCGGCGCCTACTACAGCATCCAGTTCGAGGCATTGACCTTCTACCCTACGGTGAACGAGGTCTACCGCGCCGAGATAAAGGAGATCGTGGAATTCGGCGCATTCGCGTCCATAGGCCCGTTCCAGGGGCTCCTGCACGTTTCCCAGATAGACAAGGAGAAGTTCTACTACGACAAGAAGGCCAAGCATCTCAGCTCCAAGGTCCTGAGAAGGACGCTGAAGAAGGGCGACGAGGTGCTGGTCAAGGTATCCACGGTGAGCATGAAATCGACCTCTTCAGACACCAAGATTGGCCTGACCATGAGGCCTGACGGCCTTGGAAAGCCTGAATGGGTGGAGAAGAAAGCTCCCAAGAAGAAGGAAGGCAAGAAAGAGGAAGCCAAGGAGGGTGAGAAGAAATGAGCGCATGCAAGGAATGCCACTACATAGTCCAGACCAGGGAAAAGACCTGTCCGAAGTGCCATGGCGAGCTTTCTGAGAAGTTCTCAGGAATGGTTCTCGTGCTCGACCCTGAGCGTTCAGAGATAGCCAAACTCATCAACGTGAACGCTACGGGAGCTTATGCGGTCCGCGTGAAATAAGCATCCCATATTCTTTCTAATTTTCGCTGGGCAAGTGAATCTATCGTCATACGACGTATCAACAGCAATAAAAACTCATTCTTCCAAGGTTCTCTCAAACTCACATCAGGTGATTCTTTTGATAGATGCATCCAGCAGAAGCGAGCTCATATCCTACCCTATCCGTGACATCATCCAGGAAGCCAAGAAGATCGAGAAGACTGGCACAAAGATGATATACCTCAATATAGGGGATCCTGCGCCCTTTGGCTTCAGACCCCCTGCTCATGTCCTGGAAGCCGCAGCAGAGGCCTTGAAGCAGAATTATTCAGGCTACGCGCCATCTGAGGGCGATCCTGAGCTCAGGGCTGCAGTCGCCCAGCATGAGAAGGTCGCTACACAGGACGTTTTCATAACAGCCGGCCTCAGCGAAGGCATAGACTTCCTTTTCCAGGCTTTGATCGACCCGGGCAGGAATATCCTTCTCCCTACGCCGTCATACCCGCTTTATCTGACAAAGGAAAGGCTAAGCTACGGCACAGTAGACTTCTATGGATGCGACAGCAATTTCGAGCCTGACCTGGACAGCCTTAGGAAGAGCATAACCAAATACACCAAGGCTATCCTTGTCATAAATCCGAACAACCCTACTGGGGCGGTCTACTCAAGGAAGACCCTGGAAGGTCTGGTGAATATCGCAGGCGAGCACAAACTGCCTATCATCTCAGACGAAGTCTATGACCAGCTCGTATTCGATGGTGAAGGCGTGAGGCTGAAAGACCTCCACAAAGACGTCCCGATGGTGTGTGGTAACAGCCTTTCCAAGAACTACATCTATCCTGGCGCCCGTGTCGGCTATCTGGCGTTCCATGGCGAAGGTTGGGACAAGATAAAGGATGCTACCCAAAGGCTGTGTAACCAGCGGCTGTCAGTGAACTGGGAGATGCAAAGGGCATACATAGCCGCCATAAAAGGGTCCCATGAACATGTCAAATCGTTCAACAGCGAGCTCAGGAAGCGCAGAGACATCTTGGTGAAGAGGATAAAAACTATCCCTGGGCTCAGCGTCGTGCCGCCCAAAGGCGCATTCTATTCATTTGTGAGATTCGAAGGCCCATGGAAGGATGATCTGGAATTCGTGCGCGGCCTCCTCAAAGCAGGTGTCGTGACGGTTCCTGGCTCTGGCTTCGCCCCCAACCTTGAGAGGAAGTATTTCAGGATCGTCTTCCTGCCAAAGCCTGAACAGCTGGAAGAGGCCTTCAACAGGATCGAGAAGTTCATGAAGTGACTATTTCTTCTTTACGCCTGCCTTCTTTGCCCTGAACCTGTCCCTTAGCGATGAGCCTGCGCTGGGAGGCGGCTCGTCTTCGTCACCTTCCTCATCGTTCCCGCCTTTCTCTTCCACGTCCTCGTCCACTGAGGATTTGGGCAGGCTGCCTTTGCTTCCGCCTGCCGGCAGCATCGGTGCTGTTGGGAGCTCTATCTCCCCAACACTACCAAGCCTGCGTTTCTCAAGGTCCTGCTTGACGACTTCCTTGAATATGGGCTGCCATTTCTGCCAGGCCTCTCCGAAGTCTATCTCGCCCTGCTCCTGCTCCATAGATACCAGGAGCCTAGATGCGGCGGTGTTCACCTTGAGAACAAAGTCCAGCTCCAGCATCAGCTTATCATTCATCTTCTTGCTCAGCTGGAATATCTCATGGTACATCTTGCCTTTCCAGAAGGCCTGGAGTATGTACTGCTCTGGGGATATGCCGGTCTCCTCGCTCCTCCTGGCCATGGCCGGGGGTATGAAGGCGATGTCCAGCTCCTTCTGGAGCTTCTTTATGTCCACCTTGTCGAAGTTCCACATAGCGGCCTCTGGGTTCCTGATGAACTTGGCTTCCCAGGTGCAATTTTCTATGCTGTCTCCTCTCCTGAAGCGGAATATCTCCACGAATTTCTTCTCTTCTATGTCGCTCTCGTATTCGAAGCCGAGGACACGGTAGATGCGTCCTTTCCTGCCGAATCTGACCTTTTTCAGG
Organism: Candidatus Iainarchaeum sp.; assembly: GCA_028713495.1. GTDB lineage: Archaea > Micrarchaeota > Micrarchaeia > Anstonellales > Bilamarchaeaceae > Bilamarchaeum. Next base: position 2,351 of record JAQTOF010000057.1, on the reverse strand, counting down.
AAGGTGTATCTGTCTGTAGCGTACATGCTGGCCGCAGGCAGGCCGAATACCAGCTCCAACCTGTCCTGGATATCCCTCAGCGACTCTGCGTGCAGGTTGTAGAGCAGGAACACGCCGGGCTGTGTATTGAGCAGGTTGATGATGCCCTGCACTGCGACACGTGAACGCACTTCGTTGATTATCAAGGCCGCATCGCCCATACGCAGGAGCGCATTGGCCATGCTGACCAGGTCCAGCTCCTTTGTCTGGGCCTCCTCCACATCAGAGCTCTGCACCCTGGCCGCGCCGATGTGGAAACCTCTCTTCCTGAATGCGCGTACCGGGATCTCTTCGATATCCTGCACGGGTATTATCCTTCTCCTGGTGCCGATCGAGGTGATTTTGGCTGCGGTGAAGGCGGTCTTTCCGACGCCTTTCAGCCCCAGCACCGCCTCAGAGCACCCCAGGCCGACCATCGTGTCGTCATACCCTGCGAAGAACGGGGTGAACGAGTTGAAATTGAGGTATTGCGCATAGGTGAACGGCTCCTCCTTCATTATCCTGAGGGCGCCCTGGAGCTCACCGAATGTCGCCGGCGGCCTCTGGAGGTGGCACCTCATAGAGAGCCTCTTGAGCACCACATCCACGATGGGGCTGCTCTCATCGAACTTCCTAGTGCCCCTCAGGGTATAAACTATGTTCCTGAACGCCCGGTCGAGCAGGTCACGGTTGTACCTGAAGAGCGTGTGGCAAAGGCCGTATTTCCTGTGTTCTATGTAAAGGGGCGAGTTCTCGCTGTCTATGTAGATATCAGTGACGTTCTCCTTGTCCAGCGAGATATTCTCTATATGGGCACCCAGGCCGACCACCCATGCTGCGCACTCCCTGCCCATGGCCATGGCCTGCTGCGGTGTTATCGCTATGCCTTCCATCATGGCCCGGTCTATGAAGTACTGGCGGTATTCCCTGGTCTTGAGCTGCATGAGGATGTCCCAGTCCACATTGCTGAAGCTCTCCTTGAACTGCTCATTTATCGTGTCCTTGAGGATCTTATTCAGCTCAGGCGGCAAGCCATCGATGGAGCTGTTCTCCTGCACGTAGAGATAAGCCTCAGCACCAGGTATCTCGTATACCTGCACGTTTATGCCGTACGGGAGGCTGTATTTCGCTTCTGGTGTTTTGAGCGGTATTGCCTCCTTTGGTATGCCCAGCACGAGCGAAGGCACGAAATAAAGCGTCTTGAGGCCGACCATCTCCAGAAAGGCCGCACGGAGGTCGCCGGTAGTCTTCACCAGCTCGAAAAGTCTTGTGGTGGTATATCTTTTCAGGATGCCTGCCACCCATGCCTTGTAGGTCTGGTAACCCTTGACATATATCGCCTTCTCCGGCTCAGGTTCATCGTAGTCGCTGAGCTCCTGGGCGGCGAGCATCGGGTTCAGGAAGACGTATTCGTAGAACCTCCTGAGGACCTTCTTCCTGTTGTCATAGGCAGGATCCTGCTTGAGACCATAGATGTCATCCTTCAGCAGGATGGTTTCCAACTGCCGGATGAACGCGGCGTACTGGGTAAGTATAGCGGTCTTGTCCTCATTGAGCTCAACCACTATCTCTTCTTCGTACCTGATGGTCTTTATCGGAGATTCCGTAGTAGAGAGATCCTTGAGATGGATGTTCAGGAATTCAGGGGAGGCGAACTCATAGGGGCATTTGGCCAGATCCACTATGGCCCGTGTACCTTCAAGGTATAAGTTGCACATGGCTTTACTATCAAATCAGGATTTTTAAAAGCTGCCTGCCCGGCATGCTATTCAATGCTGGCCGGCTGGTCATTGGCTTCAGGGCCTTCGTCGCCCTCATCTTCGCCCTCATCAGTGCCTGCGTTCTCCATCTGCTTCTTCTTGGCCCTGGTATTAGTGAGACCGATATCTACAGTGCTCTGCGCTTCTGAGACCGTCACGGTCTCTTGCCTGTAACCTTTATGCCTTATTATCAGCGTATGCTTCCTGCCTTTGGTCAGATTCAGGTCAAGAGGGGTCTCGCCATAAAATTTCTCGTACTTGCTCCCTGGCTCCTGCTCGGAGACGGTCGCTTCTTTGAGTTCCACCACTTTGCCTTTGACGGTGCGGGTCGTCTTCACTGCGATGTTGAAGGTATTATTGGCATCGGTTATCGGTGGAAGCGGCTGGGGCTGCTCTTCCTCAGGTGCGACTTGGCCTCTGGCTGCGGTGATCGCTCCCGAAGCCATCTCCTTGATTTCGTTGCGGTAAATATACCCCCCGATACCAAGAAAAGCACGAGGATTTGAGCAGGTCATTATCGACACTGCCGGACGCCTCCATACCCAAACCAACCTTGGCAATGAACTCAAAAAA
>JAQTOF010000056.1 GCA_028713495.1 Candidatus Iainarchaeum sp. | reverse complement strand
GCCATGCGTGACTGTGGGTCCGTCTTCGACTACGATGACCCTCTTGCCCCACATCTTTATCTCCTTATCCGGCGTCAGCTCCATGTCCGTCTCTATGACTTCGGCTTTCGGATTCACCCGCTCTATGTTCTTCCTTATCCTAAGCACATCCGTAGGGTTCTCGCTGACCTTGTTTATGACAATCACATCGGCAGCCCTGAAATTCGTCTCTCCTGGATAGTATAGCATCTCATGGCCTGGCCGCATGGCATCTGCGACAGTGAAATACAGATTGGGCTTTATGAACGGGATATCATTGTTGCCGCCATCCCACAATATCACGTCGGCCTCCTTCTCAGCCTCTTTCAGTATGGCCCCGTAGTCCACACCTGCATATACGACGAAGCCGTTCTTGATGTGCGGCTCGTATTCCTCACGCTCCTCTATGGTGCACTGGTTCTTGTCAAGATCCGCCATGCTGGCGAACCTCTGCACCTTCTGCTTGTTGAGGTCGCCGTAGGGCATCGGGTGCCGTATCACCACGAAGCGCACCTTCTTCTTTTTCAGGATGAGCGTGATCGCCCGCGACAGCGGGCTTTTGCCTGCCCCGGTCCGCACGCCGGTCACGGCGATGACTTTCTTGGTGGTCTTGAGCATGGTCTCTCTCGGCCCCAAAAGTATGAAGCTTGCGCCTTTTGCCTGGACCCGCGATGCCAGGTGCATGACGTATTCGTGCGAGACATCCGAGTATGAGAGATACGCCTCTTCGATACCGTGCTTCTCTATGAGCTGCTCCAGGTCTTTCTCATCGAATATGGGTATGCCATTTGGATACGCCTTGCCTGCCAGCTCAGCAGGATATTTCCTGTTCGATATATTCGGTATCTGCGTTGCTGTGAATCCTACGACCTGATAGGCTGGGTTGTCCCTGAAAAACATGTTGAAATTATGGAAATCCCTACCTGCTGCTCCAAGTATAAGAACTTTTCTCATGGCCTTATTTTGCAGCCAAAATTAAATAATGTTGGGACAGCCCGTCCAGGGGCCTAGAAATAGCCCTCGACCATACGCGCGAAGATGTGGTATCCCTTCTTCCTAGCCACATCTGCAGCTTCACGCATATCCTGGGCCGTATATTCGCGGCTCTGCGCGAGCTGTTCACCTATCCACAGGGCGTTGTTCATCGCGGCGAGCTTGAGGTAGCTGCAACCATCGATTTTCTTCTTGAGGTCTATGCCCTGCGTCATTAAGTATTCGGCGATATTGTCACATCTCTTTGTGATCGCCGTAGCCATGGGCGTCCAACCCCTGGAGTCAGTCCCATCGAGGGGGGCTCCTCTCCTGCGGAGGTCCTTGACCTTCCCAAGGTCGTAGCTGTTTATTGCGACCATGACATCTTCCACTGTGGGCTTGTCCTCGAAAGGTTTCGGCGGGTATGACGATCTCCTGGCGGCCTCGGTGACCGGTGCCGGTGGTTTGCTGCTTATCCTCGCCGGAGCCGGAGGTGGTTGGGATTGTCTTAAGATATGCCCGAGATGTCTTTCCACAACCTCACTGACGCTCTCTTCATACCCAGCGTCTGCGCCTTGTTTGCCGTCATTGTTAGTTCCTTCCACCAGTGGCGAAGCCGGTCCGACCTGTCTCAGGATCGGATCAAGATGCCGGGCTACCTTCATCGAAAGCGTCTCCTCGCCCTTCCCACCCCTGGGTTTGCTGGGCTCTATGATAATTCTGTCATTCCCCGCCATGCTATCCTTCCTCTATCTGAAATAATTTATAAAAACTAGCTTTTTATGGTAATCTACCTGCCACGGCCCGTCAATCCAGCAACTTTTTATTCCACTCCTGCAATTGGATGGCTATGCGCATAGTCATAGCCCTTGGAGGCAACGCCCTCCTTCCAAAAGGCGGGGAAGGCACAGCGAACGCCCAGCTGGAAGCGGCCAAGAAGGCGATAGCCAAGCTCGAGCATATCCTCAAGGCGAATGAGGTCGTGCTCACGCATGGCAACGGCCCGCAGGTCGGCAGTCTGCTCATCCAGCAGCAGGGGACCAAAGAGGTCGCTCCGATGCCGTTAGACGTCCTTGATGCCATGACCCAAGGGCAAATCGGCTATTTCATCGCGAGCGCAATATCCATGACCGGGCTCCACTCAGCGACCCTTATCACGCGAGTGGTCGTGGATCCGCATGACGCAGCATTCAAGAATCCGTCAAAGCCGATAGGTCCGTTCTATGAACAGCCTGTGCGTCCTGGCATGAAGATGGATGCAGGAAGGGGGTACCGCCTTTTCGTGGCATCGCCGGAGCCGATGAAGATACGGGAGCATGATGCGATTTCAGCATTATTGGAGCGCGATTTCGTCGTCATCGCTGTTGGCGGGGGCGGGATACCGATAAAGAAGAGCGGTGAGGGCCTTGAGGCCGTGATAGACAAGGACAGGGCGACCTCTCTCCTGGCGAACCAGATAAACGCGGACATGCTCGTCTTCGTCACATCAGTGGACGAAGTCTATCTTGATTTCGGAAAGAAGACGCAGAAGCCCATCCGGCACATGGCGGTGGCCGAAGCGAAAAAACACATCACCGCAAATCATTTCGCAGAAGGCAGCATGAAGCCCAAGATAGAGTCGGTCGTCCGATTTCTTGAGAATGGCGGCAAGAAAGCCGTAATCTGCTCCATAAGCAATATCGAGGCTGCGCTTGAAGGCAAAGCAGGCACCATAGTCATAACTTAAATATATTTCTGGTAATAACTGGTTGTATGGGTATTACGAGGAGGGAGTTTCTTGCCGGCGCTTTAGCCTTTGGCGCGGTCCAGCTCATACCGTCAAAGGTGGAAGCGCAGTTCAATCCGACGGATCATGTTTTTGTGGTCGGGGACCTGCACCTGACCCGGAATGACCCTGCTAAGAAGAGCGACGCGCTCATCTCCTCCCTTGTATCCATCTCAAACCGGTCGGCCGGGTTCCATGTGATCTTCAATGGCGACATGCTGGAGTTTCCTAATCTCGCCGAGATGTGTGATAGCGGCGCATGGCAATGGGATCAGTTCGCTGCGCTCTATGCGCGCCTGAAAACAGCCGGGTTCATACCGCACCTTGTTTTCGGGAACCATGACGGAAGCGAAGATTTCGCCAGGAGGATGCTCGACGGTCTCGTGCCTCCAGAACATATCGGCAACTCATCTTTCCATCTTGAAAACGGCATAAGATTCATACTCTTATCCGCGATGCATCCGACTGATTTGGATGCACGATTCCTGCATAAAGAGTTGCGGAAAAACGCCGGGAACCCGGCAATAGTCGCATGCCACTTCCCGCCGGATGCCCTTACCTACATCCCGGGCAGAGCCGGCCGGCACTATGATTTTTGGAGCAAAGCCGAAATACTCCATGCGTTATCGGATTCGCATCTCCCCCTGGTGTGTTCACATTCCCACGCTCCGTTTTTGGGGAATTACGTTTCCTATGCTTTAGGGGGGCCAATCCATTTCGTTTCCACTCCTTCACTCACATATACCCTGCCCTACGTTGGGACTGATATACTCCCGCCGCGGATTTTCGGCATAACTGTTTTAGACAGCCGCAATTTCCTCAACGGGACAGAGTTTTTCAATGCCGACAAGAGCTTCATGCCGCCAAAAGAGACTGTAGAGTCGCGCAAGGGCAGATACCGCCCGCTGGCCCCTTCACCCGCCCTTAGAATCTTCCAGAGATGAATCCGTCAGCTTCCATCATTCCACTGCATCGAGGCTCACCGCAACAATCGTCTGTGTGTCTCCAATTGTTATCTGGGCGGTATATACCTGCGAGCCTATCCTGGCCTGCTCGTCATTCTTCAGGATTTGCACGTCCTGTTTCTTGAAAACATGGACATGGGCGCTTCCGTCTTCCTGCAGGGCCGTGTATCTGATTACGAACGGATAATATCCGCTGTCAGCCTGCACATTCACTTCCTTCTCGTTCGCATTGCTTCCGGTGCTTTCCCAGATGGTAGCATACGGGTCAGGCAGCCAAGCATAGGAGAATTCAGGCAGATCGGCATCACCAGCTTCTTCCGCTTCTATCTCAAGGTCTTCGGCAAGAAGTGTTTCGCCTTCAGCGATGCTTCCTGAAGCCAATGACACCCCTAATTTCATGCTGCCTTCCTCCCCATCTACCTCAAGTACATCCATCTCCACGCCCCCGAGGATGTCGCCATCGAAGTTACGCAGCACCACTGTCTTTTCATCTTCAGCCGATAGATTGTTCTGCGTTGGCAGGGGCGCAGCGAAACTTAGCTCCTGCGTTATGACCATCCTGACCACGCCTGCGCAATCTTCCTCATAATCGTTATCCGCTACCTCACCATCAGATTCGATATGGCCTATGTTCGTCGCGGTGCTCGAGGTATCGACCACATGCTCGAACGGGCCGAAATCGCCGCCGCAATCCACGTCGAGACAATACACGAATCCCTTAGGCCTGGTGGTGCGGAACTGCGCAGCATGTCCTCCCGGGTCCTCCACGATGCCGCAGAAGATGAGGTCGAACGTCTCGCCATCAAGCTGGAGCGTCACGGAAGGCGCGTCCTCGCTGAATTCAATCTCGTCTCCTATCTGGTTCCAGAGATAATCGGTTATCTTGGCCTTTACCGAACCATTCTCAAGGTCCATCGAAGTGATCCACATTTTGTGCCCCGCAGCCGTGAGCCTGACGTTTTCCCCATCCGGGAGGAACTCCTCCTTGTCTGCATCTACCTCGCCTGCGCAGGTCGCAAGGCCTGCATCCTGGAACTGGTCGCTATCAGATTCTGTGTCGCTTCCGTGATCATTATCCGGGGCATTATATTGCTCAATCGGTGCTGAAGCATAGCACCCTGGATTGCTTAGCAAGAGCAGAACCGTGAACGCCGCTCCGCTCCTTCCGGTTCTCTTCCATCCTCTCCCTGCCTTCATCTCTTTATCATCAGCGCCTACCAGAGGTTGTCTGTTGCCGTGCCTTCCGAATCCTGGTTTGGGTTCTTCGCTCTGTCTCCTGGCTGCGTTCTGTCTCCTTTCTGTAGCATCATGTCTCGCTAGTTGCAAACCTCTCATCCAATTGCCCCTCCCTAAACATCTATTATGACTGTCGCCTTCCACCCTTTGGCGATCTTCTCAATCTTGAACATGTGCCAGCTGACGGCCTTCACATCAGCAAGCAGGGTATGCCTTTTCGGATCCAGTTTCTCCCCCTTCGCCTTCGCGGTCAGGACGTATCCTTTGCCGGCCTTCTTTATCTTCAATTCATATTCCCTGAACAGCAACAATTCGCTATCCTTGAGGAATATGAGCTCCTGGAGGAAATTGTGCAGCAGCTTCTCCTCATCCGCGGCCTCGAGGCTGAATTCCTTGTCCACTAGCGTCTTTATCTCCTTGAGATCCTGTATCTGGGTATTGGTCACTGCATCTGCTGCGCTGATGAAGAGCTCTTCCAGCGTCTTTCCGCTGGCTTCGAAAGCGATATCGGCCATCGTCAGGCCTTCAAGGAACTTGTACGGCATAGAAAATCATCGTTTTGCAGAATTTCGCGTCTTTTCAACAGACAGTTTTTGATCAAACTTTTTACTAAAAAGTTCGGACCAGTCCCCTCAGCTCCTCGCACGCTTGGCAAAAGTTGTTCAGCTCATCGGAGCCTCGGTTCATCCAGCTCTTATTAGAGCTGGCAACAGTTATTAAACCATAATCCTGTCCAGGGCCTTGGCCACGCTTTCCTTATGGGCAAGCGCTCCTTTCCCTATGAAAACCAGCTCGGTCCGTTCTGCCTTAAACCCTTCGAACGCATGCCTTCCTGCGACGTAATTCATCAGATAGCTTCCCTTATCTGTCCTGACAAAACCTTTGCTTCTGTATATCGCCTTCGGTAGCCCTTCAAGGAAAGCGATGAAAGCGCCATGCGCCATCATCCTATCGCTCGCATAATCGAAATACTCGAATTGTATGTCGTGTGTTTTGTGTTTTACGGCTGGCGTATCTCTTTTTATCCCGAAAACCACTCCGACATCTATATCGCATCGTTCGCTCTCCAAGATGGCCGCTCTTGGATTCATCCCGCGTATCCTTTCCATCACTTCCGATCGGTCATCGTCGCTTACGAGATCGATTTTGTTGAGTACGAGTATGTCAGCAAGCTCTATCTGTTCCCTTCCGGTATGCCCCAAGTTCGGGAACCGGACCATCGAATCAGCGTCCACCACTGTCACGATCGCGTCCAGCCTCAGCCCTGGCATGCTCTCCTGTATATCATAAGCCAGTGCGGCAGGCTCAGCAACCCCAGTCGTCTCCACCACTATCCATTCCGGCTTGGCCTTCTCCTGCAGCTCTGCCACAGCAGCGCTGAACTCACCGGAAAGCGAGCAGCATACGCATCCGCCTGCCAGCTCTGCGATCCTTATGCCCTTCCCTTCCAGGATCTTCCCATCCACCGGCATCTGGCCGAACTCATTCATCACTATGGCTATCCGGATGCCCCTCTCCTCGGCTATCCTGAGAAGCAGTGTCGTCTTGCCTGCGCCGAGATATCCTGTTATGACAGTTATCGGTAATTTCGGTCCAGAATCAGCCATGGAAGGCATTGGCGAGGATTCATTTAAAAGCGGTGACAGGTCATTAACTCCAATCCCATATGCAGAAGGCCAGAACATGAAGAGATTGTTAGCACTGAACATGCTCTATGCGTTCATCGTCGCATGCCTTGCAGTGATGGTGCCGCTCTATCTGATAGAGCAGAAAGTCGACATCACCGCCATCGGCCTCATACTAGCCATCGGCCCGCTCACCTTCCTGGTGATACGCGTCCTTTTCGCGACCATAGCAGACGAGATAGGCACAAAGACCATCGCCTTCATCTATTCGGCTTCCAACCTGGTCGCCATAGCCCTATATGCTTTGGTGATCTCCCCGCTCGGCTTTGCAGCAGCCAACCTGGCAGAAGGGGTAGATCGGAAGAGCACAC
>JAQTOF010000055.1 GCA_028713495.1 Candidatus Iainarchaeum sp. | reverse complement strand
CAAACAGCGTATTCGACTACCATAGCATCAACCCATGAACATAGTGGAGACAGCGAACAGGACGGCAAGGAACGCGCCTGCTGTCATGAAACCGCCCAGGATAAGGTAGACCCAGGACATGACGCTCATGCCGCCTACTATCGCCTTCTCGGATGAATCGCTTATGTACATTATCTTGTCTGCCTTGTCTTTCCTGATGATGAGGTTCTCGTGGGCGACCTCGCTCTTGGCGCCTTCGAGCGGCTGGGCGCTCCCGAGCACATAGATGTCGTCCTTTGGACCGACGAAGTATTCATACATCCTGATGAGTTTGCCGCCCTGGCCTTTGAACGCCTGTTCCGCGTCCGGATTCTCTTTCAGGTATCTCAGCACCTGGGCGTCAAGCTGCTTCTGCGGTATCAATCCGAAGAATGTCTTGTCGCTCAGATGGCCGTTGAAATAGAAGTCAGGCTTCACGGATATCTCAGCATCCACAGGCTCGATGAGCACCTTGCCGGTGTCGTCCTCCAGGTAGAACCTGCTCTTGGAGGATTTCGAGTAGAACGTGCGCCACCCGCTGTGCTTTCGCGACTGGTAGTAGTATTGGGCAAGGACCTTCCAGTAGACCGCAGGGGTCTTTGTCACCGGGCTCGCGCCTTGCGCAGTGGGCATCGCCTTCCCGGCGAGCTCCACGAGGCCTGCCGCAGCGGAACGCACCTTCGATGTCGGCGTGTTCCTTATCTTCTGCACCATGAAGTACTGCCGCGCGCCTTCGCCTGCCATGGCAAGGCCCATCAGTAGGAAGAAGCTGGATATGCAACAACATGGGGCAGAAGCGGCAGCTGTCTCAAAAGCCATGGGAAAAGAACGCTGGGAAAATTTATAAACGATATATGGGAAGGGATAACCAGCATTATCTGATGGCGGGTCAGAGAGTAGAGAGGTTTTCTTATGAAAAACGTCATGTGGTTCAAGGAGCTCAGCAAGAAGAACCTTGCTGAGGCAGGGGGCAAGGGCGCGAATCTCGGCGAGATGCTGCAGAACGGATTCCCGATACCGAACGGTTTCGTGGTCACCAGCGGGTCTTATTACAAGCATCTTGACGCCAACGGCCTCCGGGGGCCGATAAAGAAGATATTGGACAGCCTTGATGTCACAGACAATGACGCGTTGATGAAAGCCTCAGATGACATAAAGAAGATGATAGTGGACGGCACCATGCCCAAGGACGTCCAGGAAGACATAGTCAAATCCTACAAGACATTGAACGAGATGGTGGGCAGGCAGACTTATGTGGCTGTCAGGAGCAGCGCCACTGCAGAGGATCTGCCGACAGCCAGCTTCGCAGGACAGCAGTCCACATACCTGAACGTGTTCGGCGCTGACGGCGTCGTGAGCGCGGTGAAGGAGTGCTGGGCATCGCTGTTCGAATCCAGGGCCATATTCTACAGGGTGGAGAACAAGTTCGAGCACATGAAGGTTGGATTGGCAGCCGTGGTGCAGATGATGGTGCAGAGCGAGAAGGCCGGTGTGGTCTTCACAGTGGATCCGCTCTACCAGGACCCGGGCATCATATCCATAGAGACGGCGTACGGGCTGGGCGAAGTGGTCGTGAGCGGCCAGGTGACTCCGGACACATACAGGGTGGACAAGGGCGAGCTGAAGATCCTTGATAAGAGCATCGCGAAACAGCCATGGATGCTCATAAAGGTGGAAGGCAAGAACAAGAGGGTCGAGATAAAGGAGGATGCCCAGGGCAAGCAGAAGCTTTCTGACCTCGAGATAAAGGACCTGGCGAAGATATGCAAGAAGATAGAGGAGCATTACAGCTATCCGCAGGACATAGAATACGCTTTCGAGAAGGACAATCTCTACATCGTGCAATCCAGGCCGATAACGACATTGACAGACAAGTCAGGATTGGAGAAAGGCACAGGAGGGGAACTCGTGAAGGAGCAGAAACCGCAGAAAGAGGCGCCTAAGTCCCAGGTAGTGGGCAGCGCCAAGGTGATAGTGAGGGGACTGGGGGCGTCGCCTGGCATGGGCATGGGCAAGGTCAAGCTCGTCAAAAGCGCGAAAGAGATAAAGAACATGGAACGGGGGGACATCCTCGTCACGGAGATGACCACGCCTGATTTCGTGCCTGGCATGAAGAAGGCATCTGCGATAGTCACCGACACCGGGGGAATGACAAGTCACGCCGCAATAGTTAGCAGGGAATTAGGCGTGCCTTGCGTAGTAGGCACAGGAAATGCGACAACCGTGCTCAAGGATGGCATGGATGTGAGCGTGGATGGAAGCCATGGCATGGTGTATGAAGGGCTGGTATCAGCGCCGGAAGCTGCTGCAGGAAAACCCGCAGGGGGAGCTGCCGCGGCAGAGGTCGCTATCATGGCCTCTCCGATCACAGGGACCAAGATATACGTCAACCTGGCGGATGTGGACCAGGCAGAGAAGGTGGCGAAATTACCCGCGGACGGCGTGGGCCTGTTAAGGGCTGAGTTCATGATAGCGGAGATGGGCCAGCACCCGAGGAAGATGCTTGACGAAGGAAGGCAGCAGGAGTTCGTGGACAAACTGGCCGATGACATGCGGAAATTCGCTGCAGCGTTCTATCCAAGGCCGGTCGTCTACCGTGCCACTGACTTCAAGACCAACGAATACCGCAACCTGGAGGGCGGCGACAAGTATGAGCCGCACGAGGAGAACCCCATGATGGGCTACAGGGGCGCGGCGAGGTATATCCGCGAGCCTGAGCTGTTCAAGATGGAGCTCCAGGCCATAAAGAAGGTGCGGGAAGAATACCACATGGTGAACCTCTGGCTGATGATACCGTTCATCAGGAGGGTGGGCGAGCTCAAGGCCATAAAGGACATCATGGACGACGTGGAGCTCTACCGCACAAGGGACTTCAAGCTCTGGATAATGGTGGAAGTGCCGAGCACAGTGATAATCATGGACCAGTTCTGCAAGGAAGGCATAGATGGCGTGTCCATAGGCACGAACGATCTCACCCAGCTCATCCTGGGCATAGACAGGGACAATGCCACGATGGCCAAAGGGTTCGATGAGAGGAACGAGGCGGTCCTCAGGGCCCTGAAGAGGGTGATAACCATCTGCAGGAAGTATGGCGTGACCACTTCCTTATGCGGCCAGGCGCCTTCGGTCTATCCTGAATTCGCAGAGAAGCTGGTCGAATTCGGGATAACCAGCATGTCTGTGAATCCTGACGCAGTGGAGAGGACCAGGAAGATCGTGGCCAGCGCAGAGCAGAAGATAATCCTGCAGAGGCTGGCTGCTCTCCAGAAGCCTGAGAAGGACGAGCAGCTGAGCTTCGGCGAAGAGTGATGTAAGGTTAATATATTATAACGAAGATAATGGATATATGAGGAAAGCCGTGAAGGGATCACGGAAAGAGGAGATAGGCGAGGACGTTTCCTATCTCGATATAAACCAGCTGGAGCTGGCTTACATAAACCGGGCGATAGACGACCCCCGGAAGGAAGCGCCGCCGTTCGTGGAGATCGGCAAGAACAAGAGGATATTGCTCATACAGAAGAGGAACCTGGAGAGCTTTTGCAGGAAGAAAGGCAAGGAATACAAGAAAGGACCGCTTGAGACCGAATTAAGGGGAGTGCTCGGCGGCAGAAAGGGCCTCTCCATAGGATGCTTCCTGTTCAGATGATGGATCATGAGGATACTTTTACAATTCCCAGAAGGGCTCAAGCAGAAGGCTCTGGAGCTTGCCAGGAAGTACGAGGGTGAGGGCCACGAGGTGTTCCTCTCGGCTTCGCCTTGCTATGGGGCATGCGACCTGGCTTTGGATGAAGCCAGGTGGATAGAAGCCGACAAGATAGTCCATGTCGGCCATAGCAGGTTCCTGAGCAAAGACGTCGGGATACCCGTGGAGTATATCCCGTATTACGTCGACATAGAGATAGATTCACTGGAAGCTGTTCTCCCATACATAAAATCATACAAGAACATCGCCTTGGCTACGACAGTGCAGCACATCCACCAGTTCGAGGAGATGAAATCCTTCTTCGAGAGGAACGGGAAGAAGGTCTTCGCTGAACAAGGAGAGCGCGCAATGGAAAGGGGCCAGGTGCTCGGCTGCGATGCAGGCGCCATAAAGAAGGTGGAGGGCAAGGTGGATGCGGTGGTCTTCGTGGGGAGCGGCATTTTCCACCCGCTTGCCATAGACGTGAAGAAACCGGTTTTCGTATTCAATCCTTATACCAAGAAAGTGTCTGATATCAGCGCTGACAGGGAAAGGCTGAAGAAGCTTAGGAAAGGCGCCATAACCAAGGCGTTCAGCTGCAAGAAGTTCGCTGTGCTTCTCAGCACAAAGCCAGGGCAGTTCAACCTCCCCCAGGCATTATGGGCGAAAAAAGAGCTGAAGAAACGCGGCTATGAGTGCATGATTCTTGTGGCCAATGAGTTCGATCCGATGGCAGTAGGCAATTTCATGGCGTTCGACTGCTTGATCAATACGGCCTGCCCGAGGATAGCTGATGACCAGGAGAAATTCGGGAAACCTTTATTGAACATAGCCATGCTGAAAGAGCTGTTCGAGATCGCTGATTCTGCCAAGTCATGAACGCTTCAGGCGGTCCATCACGAACTTGTCTGCGAATCCTTCCCTGACCGCCAGGGCATAGATGGATCTGGCTTCCACATGCAGGCCATGCGTCGAGTATGCGGATGCCATGGTCGTATAGGTATAGGAATCCACATGGCCTTCCCTCCGAGCCCTGTCGAAGATGTGCCTCGCGCGCTCTAGGTGAGCGCCGATGCCATAGGCATTTATCATGGAGTTATACAGCTGCTTGCTAGGCCCAAAGGACCTCAGGACTTCTGCGAAAAGCACTTGGGCATCAGCCAGAGAGCCGAACTTGCCATGGGCGTTCAACATGGTCGTGTATATGAATTCGTCAGCCATCCCTTTCTGGACGGCATATTCGAACGCCTGCTGCACATCATGGAGGCGGCCGGCCTGCGAACAGGCCCGCATGATGGAATGGACCATGAATTTGTCCATGCAACCATCGCAGATGGCCTGATCAAAGATCCCCTTCGCTTTGTCCACCTCATTGGCCCGTGAGTAGGCGCTTATCATCTCGAAGCGGACGTGTGAGTTCGCCTTCCGCGCTTCCAAGGCCCGGTTGAACAGCCTCTCAGCTTGCGGCAGGTCGCCTGTGAGCGAGCACAGCTTTATCATCATCGATACCGCATACCTGTCCGTAGGGTTCTCGTCCAGTATGCCCTTCACGGTTGCCATAGCGCCTGCGTAATCCCTGGCTTTCATGGCTTGCTTGGCTTTCGCGATGCGCGTGCAGATTTCAGTGGAGCCGAGCTTATGCTTGCTAAGCCCGTTGGCTCTGGGCCCGTCATCAGAAGCCGGAGCCTGCAACACCCTTGTGACCATGCAGTATTATTGTTAGATAAAACATAAGAATACACCGGAGAAAACAAAAAGCAGGGCGAAGGCACATGCGCAACGGTCAAGTTATTAAAACATATCAGGAGAATAGCCAGCATGGAAACGATCACTCAAACTGACTTAGAGCTACCACTTCTTCGTAAAGGGAAAGTCAGGGACACTTACCTGATAAACACCCATCTGCTCATGGTCGCGACGGACCGCTTGAGCGCATTCGACGTGGTTTTCAAGGAGGGTATACCAAGGAAAGGCGAAGTCCTGAACAAGCTCTCCATTTTCTGGTTCATGAAGACTACGGATATCATCGGAAATCATTTCCTCACCAATGCGATCCCTGCGCATCTGCCCGCTTACCTGAACGGAAGGAGCATGGTGATAGAGAAGGCAGAGCCTCTTCCGCTTGAATGCGTTGTCAGGGGCTACATCACAGGAAGCGCATGGAAGGAATACCAGAAGAGCGGCATAGTGTGCGGAATAAAGCTCCCTGAAGGATTGAAGAACGGAAGCGAGCTGGCCAAGCCCATATTCACGCCATCGACAAAAGCAGAGAAAGGCCATGATGAGAATGTCACAGAGGAGAAGGCCAGGAGCATAGTGGGCGACGAAGCGTATAATACTATAAAACAGAAAAGCCTGGAGTTGTACAGTTTCGGGAAGAACCAGGCTTTGAAATGCGGATTGGTCCTTGCTGACACCAAGTTCGAATTCGGCTACCGCACAGATAAAGACGGCAAGAAGAAGATAATACTCATCGATGAGATTTTGACTCCGGACTCTTCACGCTATTGGCTGAAGGAGAGCTATGACAAAGGCGTGCTTGAGAGCCTGGATAAGCAGTTCGTGAGGGACTACCTGGAGAAGACAGGATGGAACAAGAGCCCTCCAGCGCCTGCTTTGCCTGCTGACGTCGTCAAGAAGACAAGCGAGAGATATCTGCAGGCGTATAAGATGCTGACCGGTAAGGAGATCTAGTATCCTCTTTCGTATTCTTTCCTTCCGCGGAGCATGCCAAGCAATCCTAAGAGAACCGCGCCTGCCGCAGCGATGGAATACCATCTGCCTGCGGTCTGCATGAACTCGGCTTGCGGTTTGCATTCTGCGTATGGCTCGTATGATCTCTTGGCGAGCGCTTCGTCAGCCTTCTCCTCATTCCCTTTTGCCAGCGTGACGGCCGTGAACCTCAATTCGTCTTTGCATCTCTGCTCGCGTGGAGCCGAGACTTCGCCGTCCCACATCGAGATCATGTCTTTGAGATCAGTGTAAGCTTTGTCTTTCGCTTTGGCATCGTGGTAATACGCGCGCTCTATGGCAGGCCTTTGCCTCTCCCAAACGCGCTCAGGTGAGTATTTCGTGGCATGGGAGTAGCCGACGGCAGCCGCGAGTATAGTCCCTGCGACGATAAGGCCGGCTGATGTTGAGCGTTTCATAGTTATTAATAGTGTAGCGGGGTGTTTTTAAAGATGCTTATCCCCGGCTGATCCTCAGGCTGCCTTAGCCGAAAATGCTGCGGAGCTCCTCGAGCATCTTCTTTGAATCCCTGAAGGAGGCG
>JAQTOF010000054.1 GCA_028713495.1 Candidatus Iainarchaeum sp. | reverse complement strand
GGTGACTAATTTGACCGTTCCGAAATCAGCGAACAGCTTGCAGAGCACCTGCGCAGAAAGCGATTCGCCCATCAGGAAGGTCTTGTCCTGGCGGGAATACGGTAGATATGGGGCCACAAGGGTTGTGCGCGCGCCGACACGCTTGAGCGTGTGGAGCATCTGGATACCGTTGAATATGGCGGTGTTCTGTTTGGGATAGAGCCTGTGGAACAGCACAACGTCCTCGCCCTGGCATTTGGATATGTCATTGATGCGGACATAGCTGTCGCCGTCCGGGAATGTCTTGAACTCCACGTTCGGAGCCATCATATCCATGAAATTAGGGCTGACCAGGTACATGATTGCTTTACACGCCGGACAGATTAAAAATCGAACGTTTTTGCATGGCCCGCACAAGCCATATAAATCTTAGATTCGGATTAATGCTATGGCAAAGATTCTCATGATCGTGGCTCAGAGTGGATTCCGCGATGAGGAGCTGTTCGTGCCCAGGGAAGTCCTGGAGAAGGAAGGGCACAGCGTAAGGGTGGCGAGCATCACAAGGGCCAAGGCCACTGGCTCCAGGGGCGCGGTCATCCAGCCCGACATGGCAGCCTATGAGGCGAACCCTGAATTCTTTGACGCCATAGTGGTTGTCGGCGGGCCAGGTTCGCCTGCACTAGCTGAGAACGAGGACGTGCTCAAGCTGCTCAGGGGCGCAGCGGAAAAGGGTCATGTCATAGGCGCCATATGCCTCGGTCCGATGGCAGCTGCCAAGGCCGGTGTGCTGGCTGACAAGAGAGTGACCGTGTTCCCTGACCGGAAGGCGATAAACGTCCTGCGGGAGAATGGAGCGGTATATACTGCGCAACCGGTCATTGTGGACGGTAATATCGTCACTGCGGATGGTCCGGCCAGCGCCGGACAGTTCGGAGCCGAGCTCGCGAAACTGCTTAAAAGATAACGGCCAAATAATGGCTGGATCCAGGAGGTCTTAGGATGATCACCATAAAGCATGACGGATGCATATTCTGTGTCGGGTGCTCTTCTGTGTGCCCGGTCAATGCAATAGAAGCGAGAGGGACAAGGATGAAGCACTACCCCGACAAGTGCATAGATTGCGGGCTTTGCGTGAAGATCTGCCCGGCCAACGTGATACAGTTGTACAAGGGCGTGAAAAGACTCGAGGATCTGCCCGCCGAGGCGAAGATATCGAAGAGAGCGTGAACGGCATGAAATACGACCATGATGTCATAGTTATAGGAGGGGGACCGGCAGGCTCCACATTTGCCAGAGTGGCTGCTGCAGGCGGCATGGATGTGCTGATCATAGACAAAAGGAAAGAGATAGGCGTACCTGTGCGCTGCGGCGAAGGCCTTGGCAAAGGCGAGATAATCAAGCAGGACCTGGACCTTCCGAGGCAGTGTTATTCCATAGAGGTGGAAGGCGCTAAGGTGGTCGCACCAAACGGCAAGTCCATCGTATGGAAGAACGAGGGCACACGGGGATGGGTGCTGGAAAGGAAATTCTTCGATAAATGGCTCTGCGAGCTGGCTGTTGAGAAAGGGGCGAAGGTCCATACATACACAAGGGCTTTTGAGGTTCTCAAAGATGAGAAAGGCAAACCGAACGGAGTGAAGGTGAGCCATGGCGGTAGGGAAGCGTATGATATACACGCACCGCTCATCGTTTCTGCAGAAGGCATGGAATCCATGATGGCAAGGCAGATGGGCTTCAAGACAGTGCACGCGCTTTATGACGTTGACACATGCTACGAATACGAGATGAAGCCGTATGACCATGAGAACCTGATCGAGCTTTATTTTGGCAATAAGATAGCGCCAAGGGGTTATGTCTGGATATTCCCCAAGGCAGACAGGAAGGCCAATGTGGGCATAGGCATAGGCGGACTGCTCACCAACGGCGAGAAGCTCGGCGGGATCAAAGGAGCCCAGCCGAAGACATTGCTGGATGCTTACATCAAGAATGACAAGCAGTTGAAAGAGGCCAGCACACTGTTGGACTTCGGCGGGGTCATATCTGTCGGGGCGCCGATAGACGAGTTCGTGAAAGACAACTGCATGATAATAGGCACTGCGGCCAAGCAAGTGGACCCGATACATGGCGGAGGCATAGGCATCGCCATGGAGACGGGTGTGATGGCTGCGAACGTCGTGCTCAAAGCCCATGCCAAGAAGGACTACACCAAGGCCATGCTCTATGAATATGAAAAGCAGTGGAGGACCGGCCTTGGCAAGGATATGGCCAACAGGCTGTTGCTGAGGAAGGTCCTTGAGAAGTTCAGCGATGACGACCTGAACCACATATTCAACACGCTGACAGATGCAGACTTGCCAAATGTCATGGATGGAAGGTTCGCAGGCCCTGTGGCTAAAGTCCTTACAGGAAGGCCGCAGCTGTTGGGAATACTCAGCGCGCTGGTGCCGTCTGGGAAGCCGAAATGATGGATTAGACGGTTATCCATTCCCCGCTGGCAGACTGGTAGAGGCCTTTCGCCTCTTTTCTCTTTATCACGTTCACTGCTTTTCCCACAAAGACCTTGTGGTCACCGGTCTCTATCGTCTTGACAAGCTCGCATTCTATGCTGATGGGCGATTCCTTGATGAGCGGGCAGCTGATTTTCTTGGCTTCTTCCTTTGTCAGACCGCTCTTGGCGAACTTGTCCATGTCCTTGCCGCTGTTCCTGCCGCAGATAAGGACAGCATCGTCCATGCCTGGGGCTGTGAGGTTTATGGCGAACGACTTCGCACCCTGCAGAAGCGAAAACGTGTGCCTTTTCGGGCTGATGGACACCCCGAAAAGCGGCGGGTCGAATGAGAGCGGGAAGCACCAGGCAGCTGCCATGACATTGTCCTTCTTTCCGCTCCTGGTCGTTATCAGCACTATCCTCATCGGGTAGAGAAGCTTGTAGAGTTCCATGCGCAGTATGGGAAGAGAAGTTAAATTAGCACACCTTTGCCCCCCATCATCAGGAGGGACGTTTGGTTGGCCCGAGGAATGCTAGAACCAACGACAGGATGGAGAGCGCTCCGATTAAGACGACCGCGCCTTCCACCATCCTCATGCTGAAAGCTGCGACAAAGACCATGCCGATGACGTTGCAGAACGCCATGGTCAGCCTGCTTTTCTCAGCAGGGACGGCACCGGGATTGAGCCTCGAATAAAGTAGCATGAATCCGATACTTAGCAGAAGGAAAGGGGCCGTGGCTACTATCTCGACTATAAACAGCAGGTTGCCTGATTCCACCCCTTTCAGCTTTTTGAGCGTCTCCGCCAGTATCCAGGGAACGAGGAAAACAGGGGTAGCATAAAGGGAGAACGCTATCACAAGCATAGACGTCATCCTTTCGCCCAGGTAGGAGAGGCTATGCGTGAGGCTGTGCAGGTATGTCTTATCATCGACTGACATCATGTTATAACCAGCGAAGATAAGGATGAATGGCAGTGAAAGATAGGCTATGGCGAACGCCAAATAAGCGAGTTTGTCTTTCAGCTCCCTCATCAATAGGATTTGCGGAGCAATCAGCATAAAAACCCTTTTGGCGAGAAACGGTCATGGACGAGTTCTCAGAGGAGGAGAAGAGGCTGCTCCAGCCCTATGTCACTAACATGGACAAGCCTATCTTCGCCCTCACCAACCTGCCCGAAGTGGTCAAGGGCGCGCTTTTCTCAAGGTACAGCCGCAGCGCCAAGAGCCTCAGGAGGGTGCTGCTGGACGAGTTCATGCTTTCTGAAGAGAGCGGACTGAAGGATGTGCTTATGGCAGCGCCCCAGAAAGCCCAGAGCCCTGTCCAGACCAGGAAGGCAGAGGAATTCTATGAAAGGGTGCTGGTGGGTTATGGGGACGATTCTGTTGCTGAACTGGCAGGCACCCACATCGCCATAGAAGATATCTCTATAGTAGCGACAAAGACCCTGGAGGACTCGCGCATCGGGCTATCGCCATTGGAGAAATCCACCAGGTACGTCTATTTCGACAACAAAAGGGACGGCAAGTGGCTCTATCATAGGGAGAAGACGCTCATGGCATCAGAGTTCGCATCGCTCTATGAACAGACATGCGATCATGCATTCCAGACCTATGCTGACCTCATCCCGAAGATATCGAAATTCGTCATGGAAAGGGAGCCGAGGGATGACAAGACGAGCGAGCGGGCCTACGCTGCTACGGTTCGGGCCAAGACATGCGATATACTAAGGGGCCTGCTGCCTGCATCCACACTCACCAATATGGGATTTTTCGGTGACGGACGGGCTTTCGAATACCTGCTCACCAAGCTTTATGCTGATGACCTGGCCGAGATGCATGATATAGGAGACGAGATGCACGGCGAACTGGCCAAGGTGATACCTTCTTTCGTGAAAAGGACCAAAGAGAAGTACGGCATCGCACTGCAGGAATATTTCAGGAAACAGAGGAAGGCGATAGCTGATACGGGCGCGAGATATGGCGGGCCGAGCGGTGGCGAGGGAGTAGTGTTGATTGAGTATGACCCGAACGCTGAGGACAGGATAGTGGCTGCTGCGCTCTACCCGTACCTGCTCAAGCCGATGAGCGAGATAAAGGTGATCGTGAAAAAGATGGGCAAAGAAGAGAAGGAGACAGTCATCAAGGCCTGCATAAGCGAGAGGGAGAACAGAAGGCAGAAGCCAGGAAGGGCCTTTGAGCATGCTTATTACACATTCGACGTGTGCGCGAACTACGGCTGTTACAGGGACATACACAGGCACAGGATACTGACGCAGCAGAGGCAGATCCTCAGCCCGTATCTGGGATACAAGATGCCAAAGGAGATAACCGAGGCAGGATACGAGAAGGAGTTCAAGGACGTGATGGACAGGTCAAGGAACGCATACGAACAGATAGCCAAGAGATATCCAAAGGAAGCCCAGTATGTCGTCCCGCTCGCTTACAACATAAGATGGTATATGACGTTCAATCTTAGGGAAGCATATCATCTGCTCGAACTCAGGAGCTCCATGCAGGGGCATATCGATTATCGTGAGATCGCCCAGAAGATGTTCAGGGAGATAGAAAGGGTGCATCCGCTCCTTGCATCAGGCATGAAGTTCATGGACATGAAGAGCTATGCCTTTGAAAGGCTTGAGGCGGAGAAGAGGATAGACAAGAAGATGGAAGAACTGGCGAAGAAGTATGGCCACCGATAAGGTCTATGTCACAGGCGCCAGCGGGAGGCTGGGAAGGGCGGTCATGGCCAGGCTCCCTGATGCCATACCTCTTGTGCGCGAACCCAGCGGCATGAAGAACGAGATAGTCACTGATTTCTCGACAGACCAGCTCAAGGGGATATTCATGGGGGCTAAGGCGGTCATACATCTGGCAGGCTCTGTCGAGACCACAGACAAGAAAGCCCTCCACGACTCCAATGTCAACCTCACCTGGAGGATAGTCGATGCGCTCCCTAAAGGATGCAAAATCATCTTCTCAAGCTCAATATCCGTGTACGGCAAGAAATTGGCCTCCATACCTGCCAATGAAGGCACTGAAGCGCATCCTGATTCTGATTATGCTCGGTCGAAATACGAGGCTGAAAAGGTGCTGACGAAGCATCCTGACCATGTCATCCTGCGCATAGGCACGATTTATGGCCCGCAGTTCGATGATTATGCCAAGGTGCTGGCCATGATCAAGAAGGGCAAGATGAAGCTGATAGGTAAGGGCACCAACAGGATACCGTTCGTGCATGTGGATGATGTGGCTGCTGCAGTGGCAAGCGCTGTGGGCAAGGGCAAAGGAACTTATGTCATAGCCGGAGAGCCGCTCAGCCAGAAGGACATATACTTCATAGCTGCACAGGAGCTCGGTGTGGAACCACCAAAAAAATCCGTCCCGCTTGCGCTCGCGATGTTCATGGCTATGGCACGAGAAACGATCTATAAGACGACAAAAAAGAACAAGCCTAGCATCACCACAGAGCACGTCTCCATACTCGGATATGACCGCGTGTTCGACTGCTCGAGGGCGAAAAGCGACCTCGGGTTCTCGCCCAGGCCCCTGGCTGATGGGATAAGAGAGATGGTCGCCGAGATAAAAATGCGTTTATAAAACTTATCTGCGAGGGAATTGCATGAGAACGCAGATCGTAGCTGTACTGTTCCTTTTGGCGGTTTCACTGTCATTCGCAGCCCTGGACCAATCTTATGTCCATGTGGTGGCACGCGACGGAAGCTCCACCATGGAGAAGACCATGGAGCTGGCTGTGTTCTCCAACCAGCTGACAAGCGATGCACTGACTAGGATGGGTGCCATATGCCAGAGCGACCGTGACCTGGACTGCGACGTGGATGTCGAGAACAAGAAGATAACCATCCGGGAGAAGCTCGCATCAGGAAGCTATTACTCGTTCTCGAGCGATTACGGCCTGCCCTACGTAACATACACGCTTGTCGTGAACAGCATACCGAGCGATAAGTTCGCAGCTGACCTGGAAACACTGCTGGTGGGGGCAGGGGTTGTCCAGCCAGGAGACAGTTCAGTGGAACCGATGGACCTCACTGACAAGCAGGGAAACAATGAGACTGTGTATTACCTCAGGCTCTTCAGGGCGAACATCACATACGCTGTGACCATGCCGATCCCGATAACCGAAGCTTATGCAGGGGAGGTCAAAGGCGAGATAAGCGGGGATACCGCCAGGTTCGATCTTTTGGATGTCATGGCAGGATCCGAACCGATCACAGTGAAAGGCACTGAGTTCAACCTGGGGTATATGATCGCGATAATCGGGATAATCGTCATAGCCGCCCTGGCATTTTCGTTCAGGGCCGGCAGCAAACCCGAGGTTCCAAAGCCATCCAAAAAGAAGAAATAGCAGGTTTTATAAAACAAAAACGACAGATAGATTACGTCTGATTACGCCTATCCTACAGGCATTAGAGGCATATTTATGGCAGGTATTATCGGTTATGGAGCATACATACCGGTCTACAGGATAAAGACCGGAGATATCGCCACTGTTTGGGGCGAGGATCGGGACAGGATAGAGAAGGGCCTTGGCATAATCGAGAAGGCAGTTGGCGGGGTGGATGAGGATACAACCACCATAGCAGTGGAAGCCGCCAGGCACGCTATAGCCAGGGCAGGCATAGGCCCGAAGAAGCTTGGCGCCCTTTACGTGGGAAGCGAGTCTCACCCTTATGCCGTGAAGCCTACAGGGACCA
>JAQTOF010000053.1 GCA_028713495.1 Candidatus Iainarchaeum sp. | reverse complement strand
CCAGGTTCCCCCTTCTCGGATTCATAGAGCTGTCAGACATACTTTCGGTCAACGCCCTCACCCTGGTTGTGAAGCGTACCAGCAACACCGTGAAGTTCTACATCAAGGAGAAGGAATGCCTCCAGAACATCTCACCGCTCATATTTCCGTTCAAAATGCGTGAGCCGGGCCTCCTCAAGACTTCGTCAGGCTCCTATTTCCCGTTCCCGAGGATGTATATGATAGGAGGCGGGAAACATGATCTGCTGGATTTCATCCTCAAGGAGGACATAGAGCAGCTGGAGCTGAGCATCACCAAGGTCGCTGGGAAATTCATAGCCACAGGCACTGCAGTGGACAGCGAGGGTCACAAGGGCGCAGTGATGGTCTTCAATCCGCAGAAGTTCCTCATGATAAACCTGGAGAAGAACCCGTCCATATACATAGAGCTTCTGGAGCCGCTGCCGAAACAGATATCCATGAGCTCTAATTTCCCTGTGTTTGAGGAGAGCGGCGTCAGTATAGGGGTGGACAACTTCGATCCGCTCCAGCACACGGTCATAGCAGGCACTTCGGGCTCTGGAAAGAGCAAGGCCTTGTTCGTGCTCCTCAAGGCATTGGAAGCCAAATACAAGGACAAGGTCAGGATCATCGTGGTTGATCCGCACGGCGAGTTCGCCAAGATGATGCCGCACAGCAGGATAGTGAATTTCGTCGACAACTACGTGGAGCCGCTGGATGTGGGCAGGGACAAGTCTCCGATGCTGACCCAGCTGGTCTCCCAGCTCATAGCTTCCTCCATAGGCCAGGAGAACAAATATTCGGAGAGGGTGCTTTTCTACACGGTCCACCTCCTGTCATCGATAGGCAAGCTCGAACTGGGCAACATAAGCGCTTTGCTCACCGACCCTGCGGTCAAGGCTGAGTATGTTAGCATGTGCGACAACGACGAGGTCAAACGCTTCTTCGATGAGGAGTTCAACGACATCCACATACATCATTTCAACAACGCTATACTGCCTATACTGAACTTCATAGGCGAGTACCAGCTGTACCTGGGCAAGGAGAAGAAGCGGGAAAGCCTCCTGGACATGCTCAGCAAGAACAGGGTGAGTATAGTCTCGTTCGACCCTAAGTTCTTCGGCAGGAGGATGATAAGCTTCCTGGCCGGGTCGGTCATAAACCAGATGTACATCCTTGCCATAAGCGGCAAACTGCAGGATAAGCCCACCATTCTTGTCGTGGACGAGTTCCCTAGGGTGGAGACAAGGGTTACCAAGGACATACTCGCCGAGACCAGGAAGTTCAATCTCTTTGCCTACCTATCCTGCCAGTACCTGGGCCAGCTCAGCAAGGAGGTCACAGACTCCATAGTGTCCAATGCCAGGAACATCGTGGCGTTCAAGATAAACAAGCAGGATGCAACCATGCTGAGCTCCATCATGGAGATAAAGGTGGAGGAATACTTCAAGAAGAACCGGGCGACCACTGAGCTGGAGGAGTCCAAGAAGGAGATGTTCGTGCGTCTCCACCAGCGGGAGTGTATAGTGAGACTGTTCGACGGGGCCAAGTATCTGCTGCCCATGAAAGTGCGGATAGTGGATGCCAGGAAATGGGGCCTGCAGGAGGGATATGTGCCTGAGACCGGCAAGCCTTCCGAGGCGCCGAAATTCTCCGACAGGCCTCAGGAGCCCCCGCTGTCAAACGGCGGAAGGGGCCTGAGATACCAGGATGCGCGTGGCGAGGACCATGGCGAAGGCGGAGAGGCTGGCGCGCAGACCCAGGCAGAGGCATCCGAGGATGGTAAAACCGAGGAAAAACCTGAGAAGCCTGAACTCCCTGGCCCGATGGAAGAGCATGCGCTGCTGAGGGAGACGCCTGAGGCCATATACCACCTGGAGAAGGCCCAGATGGCTGCCGAGCGGTCGGTGGCGAGGAACAGCGGCGGACAGGCATCAGGAAAGACTAGCGGCGGAATAGCCGCTGGTAAGACCGGCAGCGGCACCACGAAGCCGTCGCAGGGCAAATCCCCTGGAAAGCCTAAGAAAGGCTGAATATGCTCGCATCAAGCGTCTTGTCTTTTTCCAGTTTCTTCACGATGCTGTCCAGGACCTTCTGCTTTATCTCCTTGTATTTCTCCCTGGGAAGCTCTACGTTGGCTATGGCGTGCTTCTTGGACTTTGTGTTGAAGCAGAACATGCTGTCCTGCAGGTTCTCGCAGTTGTAGCAGAAATAGCAGTCGCTGCAGTTGGCCGAATCGCTGACCTCGAAGCAACGGGTGAGGTTCTCCGAGTAGAAGCATCTGATGCAGAAATTGCACGAGAACGCGTAATGGCAGCCCAGGACGTATTCAGAGTGTCTCGGCCAGTAAGTGTAGAGGCTGCCTTTCGTGGTGTTCATGAGCGCGCTCTTGTAGCATATCGTGGAATCATAGTACATGGCGCATTCCTTGATCATGCTGCAGGTGCCCATTATGGTTTCCGGGGTCGTTATGGATATGTCCTTGAGGGTTTCAGCTGCGTTGGCCAGCGACAGGCCGCGCACCTGCTCCTCGGAAAGGTGTTTCTTCCCTGCCACTTCGTAAGCCTCCTCCAGAGTAAGCATCTTATGCGTTATCGCGTTGAAGAACTCGAATTCCGGAAATATGACGGGTTTACCGCTCATGACCGATCTGGCCTTGCCCATGCTGGACACCTGGCGGGTGAGCCACCTCTCGTAATCCGCGTGCCCTGCGAGCTTTCTCCCCAAGACAACCGAGGTGACTGTCTGGAAGACCTTCTCGTACTCATCCATGGCTATCACCCACACCACCAGCGCTCGTGCGTCTCGCACCAACAACACCACTCGCGCCAGCCACGATCTCGGCTATGGAAACGAGCGATTTGTCACGCTCGAGCGTATCACGTATCTCTGCTAGGAGCTTCCCCTTGAGCCCCAGGTACTTGTCCTTTGGGAGCGGGAGGTTTCCGATTAGGAAGTGCTTGCTCCGCTGGTTGAACGAGAATATGCAGTCGCTGCAGTTCTCCAGGCTTGTAGAGTAATAGCAGTCCGAAGCGACATTGATGTGCATGGTCTCCATGCAGCGCACCATCTTGTAGTTCTCCTGGCTCTTTATGCAGAACTGGGCGTTGCCACCCAAACCGCCGCCGAAGAAATACTCCGGGCACCGCATGGATGACGCATAGGCGACATACTTGCCGTCATAGATATCCTGGCATTCCAGAGCGTAATGGGTGTTCACGACACGATGGGAACGGAGCACTCCGCTGGAGTTCCCGAGCACGATGTTGCCTGCATAGGCCACCCGTTCGGAGACCGCTTCCACAAGGGAATCCAGGTCCTTTATGCTGTTTATGTCGAGCGGCATGGCCGCCAGTTTCCTGTCGTATTCAGCGGCCTCGGAATTGCTCAGGAAACGGGCATCTTCGCTGAATCGGCCAGATGAGATGGTGACATCTACACCTGAAAGCGAGGACTTGCGCACTTCCATCGGGTCTGTGTACCTCTTGAGGTAATCCCGGTACTCCAGCAGGTCGCCTATCTCGTCGCCCAGGACGATCTTGCACGTGGACTTCCAGGCACGGTCCAGATGCGTCAATGCCATGTCTTCAGCCATGGCGGTCACCTATGTCGAAGATATCGTATTCCAGCTTCCGCGTCTGCAGGAGTTGATTCCTGATGTCTGCCAGCACGAGCGCTTTTATCTCGCGGTATTTAGCCTGGGGCACCGGTATGTTGCCGATCGCGTTCTTCAGGTTCTTGGCATTGAAGCAGAACATGCTGTCGCTCACATTCTCGCAGTTGTGGCAGAACAGGAGGTCCCTGGAGCTAGAGCATCCATCCACTTCGAAGCACCTGGACACCGAAGTGGAGTTGTAGGCATGGATGCAGAACTGGGAATAGGTCACATTATGGGAACCGAAGACATTCTGGCTGAAGAGCGTGTAATTGCAATAGGCGAGATTCTTCACATCATGATAGACGTCTTCGCTGAAGTACAGGTTCCTGCCGCCCCCGCCGCCACTGACCTTCTCCACATTCTCGAAAGTCTGATAGCGGAAGTTGCCCACGTAGAATGCGACAGGCTTTATCAGCCTGGAGGATAGCTGGCTGAATGACGCTGCTGTGACGTCCTTTGCGGTGAATGGGGATGTGGTGACCCGTTCCATCTCCTCCATGGAGATTATCTTGGACTTGTTGAACGACGTCCTCAGATAGATGAACGATGGCGGGATCCAGACCTCCTTGCCGCTCAGGGCGGATTTGGCCTGGGATGGGAGAGGCACCCGTCTGCCCAGCCACTCAGTGTAATCGTCTATCTTCGCCAGTTCCACCCCTAGGAGCAGTTTCGTAGTCTCTCCAAACACGGCATCTATCTCTTTCATAGGATCACGCTCGGTTCATAAGGTCGAAAAGCGAGAATTCCAGCCTCTTCTTCGCCTTGAGCTCTTCGGCTATTTCTCCGATGAGCTTCGATTTTAGGGATAGATAGGAATCGCGGTCCAGCTGGACATTGGCGACAATGTAGTGCTTCGCCTGGACGTTGAAAGCGAATATGCAGTCGTTGCACCCGTGGATATCGTATGAAAAGTAGCAGTCGGACGACACTGTGCTGTAAGAGCACTCGAAACAGCGCTTCAGCAGGGTGTTGTAGAAGCATCTCACGATGAAGGAGGATGCGCCGCTGGAGGTCGAACCGAAGGTGTATTCGTTGTCGCGCATGAGATAGGAATAAGCCAGGTATCTGCTGCGGATGATCATGGAGCAGTTGAGGAGCGCCGTACTGTCGATGATGGCATCGGAATGCTCTATATGCTGGGAATTGCCGAGGCTCTTGTTGGCGCCGTAAACGATTTTCTCCTTCACGGCCTCCCGGAGGGAATCAAGGTCCTTGATCTTGTTGATGTCTACAGGTTTCGACGCCTCTTTGCTGAACTGTTCGAGCTCGCCCGGATAGTCGAAGAATCTCGCGGTGGGCGGGTAGTTCTCCGAAGCCACCAGAAGAGGCCTGCTGCTGTAGCTCGATTTCACATCGTGCCCGATGACCGCGCGCTGGAGGTAGTCTTCGAACTCCTCAAGCTCTCCGATCGGCTGGCCGAACAGGATCTTGGTCGTTGATTTCCAGGCCGCATTCACTAGGCCATAAGTTTCCGATGCCATAATCTTGACCTCCGTGCCCCTATGTTGAATATGTCCCATCTCAGGCTCTTGTTCCGCTCCAGCTCGTCGGCGATCTGGTTGAGGATGGATGATTTGACCGATTTGTAGCGCTCAGCCATGGGGGCGTTGCCTATGGCGTTCCTGAGGTTCTTGGCGTTGAAGCAGAACATGCTGTCGCGGACGTTCTCGCAGTTGTGCGCGAAATAGACGTCCGAGCAGTTGCTGCAGCCATCAGCTTCGAAAGCGCGCGAGAGCGTGGTGGAGTAATAGGAATTGATGCAGAAATTGGAGCTGAACGCCAGGGCAGAACCGAATACGTATTTGGACGTCCTCGGCCAGTAGGAGAATGCAGCGTACTCGTTAAACGACGCTATCGGGCAGTAGTAGCAGTTCACCGAGGTGTTCACCAGCGGCACCATCATCAGGTTGCTGCATTCGCCCAATTGCCCTTCTGGGGTGAAGTATGCGATGCGGCCCACGGCTTCCTTTATGCTCCTGAACGATTCTATCTCGGATGGATCCAGACGGATAAGGCCGCCAATCTCCCAGCACTCGTCCTTGGACACCAGCCGGTCCCTCAGGAGCATGTCGTATGGTTTGACCATGCTCATGTGCATGGTACGGCCGCTGACTGCGGATTTGACATTTTCTATGCCTGGCACGTGCCGCCCCAACCAGCCATGGTAGGAATGTAGATCATGCAGCGGCTTTCCAAGCAGCAGGCCGGTGGTTTTCTGGAAAGCGGATTCAAGCGGCTCAGGGTCCCATGCCATCTCAGATGCAGCGCCCTTCAGCTTGCTTATCGCTTGGGGCGGGGCACTGGACGCCACGATGTCCATAAGGGAAGGCAGCCGGCCGTTGCGCTCCAGCTCTTCCCTGATCTCGCCGAGCAGTTTCGCCTTGAGCTCCAAGTACCTTTCCTTGGGAAGCTCAATGTTGCCGATGACGTTCCTCTTGTTCCTGACATTGAAGGAGAACATGGCGTCCTGGCAGCCCTCTGCGAAGGAGCTGAAATAGCAGTCGCTTGAATTGTAGCAGTTCCAGGCCTCGAAGCAGCGAGACTGTTTGTGCGTCTCGAAGGCGCGAATCATGTGAGAGCAGCTGTAGTCGCTTATGGTCGCGAAAAGATATTTGCTGCCGCGGCAGTAGGACGAGTAGGCGACATGCTCGCAGTCGTAGATGAAGTTGGAGTTGTAGACATGGAATGAGTTCTGGATGTCCGAGCTCCGTTCCACATTGCGCGAGTTGCCGAGCACCACGTTGCCGCAATAAACGAACCTCTCCTGCAGGGCTTCGGCTATGGAATCTATGTCCTTTATCTCGTTGATGCCAAGCGGCTGGAATTTCTGTCCGAAATCCGCCTCTTCAATGGATATGAACCTGGCATCTTCGGCATAGTCAGACACCGCGCAGCAGACATCCTTGCCTGATAGATAGGACCTCTTGTGGAGGAGGGGCGCCATAGGCTCTGCCAGCCACTCGGAGTATTTCTCCAGGCCGCCTACTTCGTCGCCTAGAACAACCCTGCAGGTGGACCTCCAGGATTTATCCAGAGCTGCATAGGTCTGTGAGGACATATACTTCTACTATCTATAACCGACTATATATCACTGATACCGCCGTAGAGCGGTTTTAGGAGAAAACGAGGCAGAATCAGCGCATGAAACGCATTATGTCGTTGAGGACCGGCAGCAGCTTGCGTTCTGCTTTGCGGAGCAGCTCTGCGAAGGTGGACTGGCTCACGCCCATCTTGTTGGCCAGCTCTTCTATGCTCGTCTTCTTCGGTTCCTCATAATAGCCATAGCGGCAGGCCAGATCGAACGCTTCCATCTGCCTGTCTGTGAGCAGTTCGCCGGCGAACTTGAGCTTGGTGAAGCCGGTGGTGCGGAACGTGTCCAGGGAAGGGGAGTCGGCTGGGGTGATGTATCTCTTGGACTTTATTTTGAGGTCGTAGCCTTTCTCGCCGACTAGCGTTATGAAGTTCCTGAGGCTCTTGAAATTCGGGGCGAGTAGGGTCACCTTGTCGCCCTCTGCATCGCTCCACGTCGGGTGGAGCCACATGGTGCCGGTCTTGGCGAGGTAAGGGGCGGTCGCCAGCGCACGGTCCTCGCGTACGG
>JAQTOF010000052.1 GCA_028713495.1 Candidatus Iainarchaeum sp. | reverse complement strand
ATCCAGAGCCGCCCGTGAACGCTTCAGCAATGGGAACCATACCATGGCCAGGAGCCTGCTGGAGGTCGGCTTGGCCTACAAGGAGACGTTCGAATCCAAGGCTTACGAGGGGCTGGCCAACAAAGGCGAGACGCAGCTCAAGGCGCAGAAACGCCTGGGCGGGACTTACAAGATAACGGCCGGCAAAGACCTGCTCGGTGTTGGGAGAGAGAGGCTAGGCGTTGTGATAGACGCCTTGTGCCCGCCAGAAGGTGTGAAGGTATTCATGCCCAGGGAAAGGCTGGAGGCCGAGATACGCACGGCTATGGATGCCCTGAAGAGGGTGAAGAAAGCCGCGGTCCACGCCCAGCAGGCGAGAGCCAAGCAGTCAGGCGTGGTCTCGCTTGGAGACAAACAAAAGACAAAGCCTGACACGTCGCAGAGCGACATGGACATAGCTGAGATGGGCGCCTACGCTCTCATGGGCAATGAGAAGGAGGCAGGAAGGGTCCTCGATGAGAAGCTGGATGCGCACCTCAACGCTGAGGAAGATGCTTACATAGCCGTATTGGAGCTGCCTGCGAAACTGGAGTTGCTCGCCAAGAATGATGCCAAGGTGCAGGAACGGAAAGAGAAGGTGGGGAATGCTAGTGGGAATCTCCGCTCCGCCAGGGAGAAGATAGAGGAGAGCAAGACCAACGAGCGCGATATAGACGATACCGCGATGGCGATAGGCGGGGGATTATATGCCACCGCTGTCGAGCTCGATGAGACCGGCAAGAAACTCGATGCTGCTCATGTTGAGGCTCAGGACACGATCAGGAAGGGAGCCGAGGCCGCGTCGGCAGAAGTGTCGCAGGTGCTGAAGACGCAGGATGCCGTGATAGCCGAAGCAGACCAGGTGATCTCGCGGGCCGGAGGCATGCAGGCGATAGGCACTACCGCGCTTGCGGCCCTGGGGGCTTATCATGGCCTTAGCGGGTTCACAGCCGGCCGGACTAATCTTGTCGGGACGACCCTCACCAGGTTGGAACGCGCCCAGGGCGACCTTCGCGACGGCGACCTGGACGGAGCCGCGCAACAATACGCAGATGCGCAGGACGCTTACTTCCAGATCCAGGGATTCGCCACCGGGACGGCCTATGGCGACCAGAAGATATACGGATTCACCAAGACCACCGCTGATTCATTCGCCGTGCTCGTGGGCAAGAAAGAAGGCGATGCAGCCGTCGCGGCCATGCGGCTGGACGGTGTATATGCGGTCGGCAACACGGAGATACGCGGCGAGCAGGCGTTAGATGCGGTGCTGCCCAACGTCTATGTGGCTGCCACTTCGGTAGAGACGCTTGAATCGCTTGGTGCCACAGGCGCAGCAGGCTACATGAGTATGAAGACCAAGGGGTTGCTCGGCGCATACGGGGAGAAGAGTAAGGAAAGGCTCAGGGAGATCGGCTACGTGCCCTATGAGGAGAGGGTGGCTGAGATGCGCCGCCAGGTGGCCACGCTGAACAATCCGAAAACAAACAGAACAGAGATGAGATACGTCCACAACAGCATCCTCAACAACGCCAATGATGGCGAGTACCAACACAGGACAGGGGCGAACCTCCAGGGCGCGCTGGTCGATGCCGTAGGCATGGTCGCACCTCCGGTGTTCATAGCCAAGACATTCGCCACCACCGTGGAGAACGCGCCTCAGATGACCGCAGGCGGCTGGGGCAGAACAGCAGTGCTCGGAGTTGCCATAGCGACAGGAGCCCTTGGCAAGATGGTGAAGGCAGGAGCAGAGGTGGCTGCGGCAGCGGAGGTCGCAGAGGCCACAGGCAGGATGACAAAGCTGGAGAGGTTCCTGGACGGCGCTATCAAGACTGCGAAGGATCCTCTTGCGGCTGTGCACACTGCATCAACGCTTTATCTTGTGGGGAACGGCACCGTGGAGGGAGCGGAATCCGTCTATCATTACACCAAGACCGGGAATGGGGAATATCTTGGCGCAGCCATCAGTTCCATCACCAATCAGCTGCCCATAGTCACGGGATTCACCATGCCGCTCCTTTCCGGAAGGGTGCGCGGCGCAACTGACCACGCTAGCAATCTCGGCAGATATAGCGAGGAGCGCGAGAGGGAAGCAGCGAAAGAGGTGATGAGACCAGAAGCGCGCGCACCAGAAGTGCCAAAGGAAGCTGCAGCTCCTGAGGTCAAGGCGCCTACGGCTGAGGGAGCAGAGGTGATCGTCCCGCGCCAGCGTCTGGAGAGATTGAGGGCGGCCGCTGAGGAGAGAAAGAAGAAGGCCGCAGAAGCTGTGAAACCTGCAGAAGAGGCGCCTGTGATATCCCTCACAGAAGCTAGGGCAAGAGCTGAAGAAAAGAAAGCGGCAGCCCCGAAGCTAGAGGAAGCGAGACCGGAAGTTGAAGAGAACTTCACATTGGTAAGAGACCTTGAACTCGATACGCCAGAAGGCCTTGCTAGCTTCGCACGGAAGGTTGAGGTCGGGGAAAGTGAGGCTGCCCGACAGTTCGCAGAGCTTCCGAAGCCTGTCCAGGACGAGATATCAGGAATCCGGGCAAATCCTGTGTTCAAGGTCTCTGCGAAGAAAGGCGGCGAGGACTTCGATAGATTCGTGAGATTCGGAAGAGGCCAGCTGACCACCGCGGCAGGTAACATAGGGAGCATGATCGCGCCTGAGGCAGTAGAATTCAGAATGGCGGTCGGAGCGCCAGAGGTCAAGGCAGAGGAGAAAGCAACAGCGAAGATGCCTGAAAGGCCGGTGGTCGCTCCAATCGAAAGGCCGGTCATCGCGCCACGCGTGGAAAGACCGGAGATCGGGATACCGCTCAGGCCTGAAGCTGAAGCCAAAGCCCCTCCCGAAGCGAAGGCTCCGGTATCAGAAGAGAGGGCAAGATATGGAGCTAATGTGGCGCAGGCGGAAAGGTTCGTAGCCCAGAGGATAAAGGAACTGACAGGACGCGAAATCCCAGAAATCGCGCTGGAAAAGATACATGATGCCGTGAATGGTCTTGCCAGCAGGGAATTGAAAGTCTCAGAATTCTGGGACAGAATAAACAGCCAAGTCGGAGAACCCACAGCCTTGAGGAGGTTCCCCTCGCTGAGAGGCATCGATGGGACGGAGGTGCCGATATTCCAGAACAGGGAATACCTTGAGGCCATGGTGGATATCGCAAGAGAGGTCTATCGCATCATACCGCCTCCTGAAAGCCTCGCCGGGATACAGGGCAATCCGAGCATAGAACTGGCAGGCATCACATTGGACCTTATCCGCCAGAGCGATCTTAATGCGGCATCGGGCTTCGATGCGCGCAGCGGCGGCCAGACAAGGCGCTTAGGCGACCTGAATATGCGCGAGTACATAACATTCCTCAGTGATACGCCGGCTGCAGTCAACGCAGAGCTCAGGGCGCGGGGCATAGATGCAGAGGTATTCTCTGCGGCTTTCGGACTGAGCACTGACGAAGGAGGCATCCTGATAATCGCGCGCATCCCTGAAGCAAGGGAGGCGGCAGCGAGGATAGTCGCTGAGAGGGTGACTGAATTCAACAGCTCAGGCAGATATCTGCTGGACATGGTCCATGAGAACTACCCTGGGCAGGAGCCGTATTTCCAGGAGACACTTGCTGGCAGAAGGCTGAGGGCAGGGGTCGGACATGCGACCATTGACCTGACCACGGCAAAAACAAGCGGGCCTCAGGAAACCGCAAAAGTGCTTGGGAAGATGTACCGGGAGGCAGACAACCAGCCCGAACTTATAACCAGCGAGAATGCGGCATCTTTCGGCCCGAAGCCGCCACGGGTAAGCATAACAACGCCCATCATGAGGAGGGGAATGGACCCTGTAGAGATGGAGAGATGGCGCACCGAAGCCCGCGAAGGCAGGCCTAACCAAATCAGACAGGATCGCGTGGTCACGATATTCGGGGAGAGGGACAGGAAAGGAGAGCTCAGGCCATCTGCGCTAACGCAGGAGCACGACGCCGTCATGCTTGTCAGCGGAGAGGTCCGCCTAGGACATGAGATGGGGGGGAATCCTGAGGCCATACGTGTAGGCGAACAACTCAAGGAGATGTCTGCCAGGGAGGGCAAGGCACATGGCCAAGTCAGTCAGGGCAAGATCAGCCTTTCTGTCGCCAATCTCATGAATCATGAGGCAGGCGACCAGCTGCTATATGCGAACTACGATGCGGTGTTTTACGCAAGGGACAAGTATGCCATGTTGCATGGCATGGATCCGAACAGCATAGAGATAATCCAGACAGGCAACGGGCCTGAGTTCGTGGTGTGGATAAAAAATGCGAAAGACCGGGGCCACACACCGGTGCTGACCAATGAGAAAGGCACAGGATTCCTGGACCTTTACCAGGAGAGGATGAACGGCAGAGGGATCGGTGACAGGACAAGAACGCTTGACGGAGCCTTCAGGGGCACTGCTTATGGCATGACGCTTGAAGGCAATCAGATAAACAGGAACGCCCTTGAGGACGGCATGAACTGGCTTAAATATGAAAGCGAGTGGCACGTGGTGAGGACATATTGGGGCGCGAGAGAAGTCGTGCCGATAGAGTACGCAGGAGAAGTGGCAACGGGCGTGAAGACCGAATATCCATACGATACGAACTATTATACGAAGCGTAATTACCCGGATCGCAAACCAGCCGAACCGCCGATGGCCAATAAGATCAGCTGGCAGCAGTTCGCAAGGCTGGCAGATAAAGCTGGTTCGAGGGTGGCCAAGTTCCTGTCATCTGAGAACCCTAAAGAGTTTGATCCTGAACTTTATAAGGAGCTGGCGCTGGCAGTGGAGGTCCATATGGGCCAGGATAGGAGACCAGGCAGCGGCGCAGAGGAGCTCGACGCGTACATAAAACGCCTGAAACGCGAGGGCATAAAACTCAGGAGCTACACCGACCTCGTGGAAACGGTCGGGGGCGGATATATCGGGAAGGCCCTGAAAGACGTGGCTTTCCTGCAATGGGCGGACAGACGTTATACAGATATTAGTCCACAGCATGCTGCGGATGTGGTGAAAGTTCAGGACAAAAGAAGAGCTACGGCAGCAGAGGCACGGGCAGAAGCTGTGAAAGCGGCAGAAGTGGCGAAGCCCGAGGCCACTGCGCCATCCGAAGCTGTTCCAAAGCAGAAAAAACGCGACGTGACTGGCTTCGTGCCCAGGGCAGGAGAAAAGCCCAAAAGCCGCATGCCGCCAGAGATGGAAGCGGCATTCAAAAGCGAGCAGGAAAGCACCGCAGCGCAGGTGGAGCACGCCAGGGCGCTTGGTGAAGCCAAGAGCAGGGTGAGCGAAGACGAGAAGGCAGGACTGGATTTCGAAGCCATGGGAAAATACGAGAAAGAGAAGGGCATACCGAAAGACAGGCTTGTAGATGCATACGGCGCAGGAGGGACGCAGGGAAGGCTGAACGTGCTGAAGGAGCTGGGCATGGACACCGGGCCCCTTGAAAGGCAGCTAGGGGACCAGAGCACCAATACGGGGATAAGCGAGATATTCGACCTGGTCATAAAAGAGGATATAGCATCCCACCCTGCTTTCAGAGGCAGGAAGATAGATTCCGTTGATTACGCCTTAGGCGGTGGCGGCGGAGCGAGGATATTCACGCTGGAAGGCGGGGACAGAGTGCTCGTGAAGATGGAAGGCGCAGAGGCTTCGCAGTTCGGAACCAACCTCGTGCAGGTGGAATTCAGCGGAAAGGCGGCGCCCAGGGGCAACACCCCTGAGATAGAAGTCACATCGAAGGTGACCCCGGGCAAAGGGCATGAGACCGGAGCTGTGGACCCTCAGGGCAAACCGGTGATGCAGGAGACAGCGGTGGTGGAAGGCGTCCAGTCGCTCGCAGGCAGGACCATGACGCTCAGGATTGACGGCGAGCCGCAGGAGGCGAGAGTGGAAGCTGTCGCCCTTACCAAGGAACTGTTCACGGTCCCGTCCGACCCAATCGCCCTGCAGGCGTTCGTCAAAGATCCGGTTGTGCAGGAGGCCTATCGCCTTCTCGGCACGAAGGAGGGCACAGAGGAGCTTTTCAGCACATGGAACCAGTACGTGGAGCTCTCGCGCAGGATCGGCCTCATAGACAGATATCCAAGGAATACCGCAGCGCTCCTGGTGGAGACAGAAGCAGGCAGGAAGATCGTTTTCGTCCCCATAGATGTTGATTTCGTTTCCGGCAAAGTAGTGTGGGATCCGGCTACCGGAGCACCGGACTTCCGTTTGTTCAATGATGATTTCGTTGGAGCTAATAGGAGTCTCCTTGTGAATATGGCATCGGCATCAGCCGCGGCCCAGAATGCGGAAATCGCACCAGGGAAGCCTCTGCTTGCTAGGCCTCTGTCTGTCGAAAACCTGGAAGGATCGATGTTCAGCGGCAGGGCAATGCAGGGGGCTATGATAGCTCCGGACAACCCTGCGCTCGCAGCTAGCAGGAGGGACCAAGTGAACCTCCATGACGGCAAGCCCGCGGGAATGGGATATGACGCCACCGACAAAAAGGGTAATGCTCCTATAGGCGCTTTGTCCCCCTTGGCTGGCAAGCCCAGGGTGGTCACCAGGCTGGATGGCAGGATGTCGCTCAAAGCAGACGAAATGAACAGCCTGCATGATGTGTTGAATGCACCGACGACCCAGCAGGAGTTCTGGGACCACCAAAAGGCTACGGTCACAACGAAGCCGAAGGAGGCTGCTGGACGGGCTGAAACGCCTGCATCTGCCAAAGTCAGCGAGGCCAGGGAGCTCATAAGGAAGGCGCTGCACGAAAGCGACCCGGATAAGAGATTTGAGATAGCCCAGGATGGCAACAGGATCTATCGCGAAGCATTCGCAGATGACCCGGAGATGATATCCGGCATACCGAAACCAGAGGACCGCACTCCGGAGAGCCTCGCTGATCTAGCTCATCAGAAGCATACGGAATCCGACAGGGGCTTCGTTGAGAGCGGCATGACAGACCGCGATGCGTACGACCTTAAGGTGCGGGAGCTCAAGGCCGAAGCCGATGTCCTTGAGGAAATATCGATGCTGATGCGCCGCGAAGGCAAGAGAGGGGTCGAAGGCACGGTGGCATGGAGGGCGTCAAGAACGCCGCCGGCCGAAGCGGCAGCTAAAGAGCCGTCCGCAAAAGCTGCAGGTGCAAAACCAGCTAAGCCAGTCGCGGTTATGGACGACCTGCCTCTTGAGATGGAGGCGTCCAAGCCTGCACAAGCCGTAAAGCCTGGAGGAGAAAAAGCGCCCGCACAGGTCGAGGCGGTCGTGCCTGAAGTCATTGCGAAACCTGAAACAATCGAGGGGCGCCTGTTCAGCA
>JAQTOF010000051.1 GCA_028713495.1 Candidatus Iainarchaeum sp. | reverse complement strand
TCATAGGCCAATAAGGACGGCTCCACACCGGCATATCTGAACATCAGGACAGCTTGAGGTGTGCCTTTGCATTTCATCGCGAACAATGCCTCTTTGCTCTCCCAGAGGATTATGATCTTGCACTTGCCACCGTTCTTGATAAAGAACATCTCAGATACGCCAGGTTCAAGCGCCTTGATCCCTTCTGCGAAATTCGTTTCGAGCTTAGCTGCCTTATCTGTCGGCATTTCTGCCTCCAAAATCGATATTACCATACCCATATCATCACCATTATTCCACTATTATTCTAGTATTATTTTACATTGTCTTAAACTATTTAAGAATAAACATGCAATAATCACATGTTCACTGTCTTAGACACAAACAAATGATGCAAACAGCTATCTCTCCACTGACAGCTTTATCCATCCTATGCAGGCAGTAGCCAGGCACAGCGCCAGGACCGTCATCGGGTTCAGCATCCATGTGCCGTACATCAGCCAGTTCACGATGAGGAAAACGCATATCAGCAGGACCGCTGTTATGGCGTCTATGCCACTACGGTGGGGCGGCGGATGGGCAGGCCTGCTCATCCTCATCAGCTTCTGCGCACGGAAGTAGCTGGCGATGCCGTCATATAATGCGATGAGGCCGAGCGGAAGCAGGCCGAGCATTATCAAACGGAGCGTCTCGTATTCTGAGGATGCCATGGCCAGCGAAGACAAGAAACCGAGGATGAATATAGTCCCTGTGAGCACCAGGGTATTGGCAGCGCTCATGTAGTACTGGGCCTTCTGTATCCGTATCTCAAGGGATTCTTCCTCGGCCTTCATGACATCACTTCTTGCTTACTTTCTCCTCCTTCATTATCATCTTCGCGATCATGAACACGACGACCGCGATTATGATGAAGTTGATCAGCGCAGCCACGAAAGCGCCCCAGCCTATGACTATGGGGCCTAGCGCGAATGTCGCTGTCTCCCATGCTCCGCCGGGTATCAGCACGCCGACCACCGGCATTATCACGTTGTTGACCAGCGACTGGACAAGCGTGGTTATGGCAGCGCCCATGATGAATGCGATCGCCAGTCCCATGACCTTATACTCTGTGAGAAAATCCCTGAACTCTTGCGCGAAACCCATGAATCCACCTCTAGAGGTGGTTCAACGGCGAGATTTAAAGAGATTTCTGATGGCCGTCAGTGCATGCGGTCCTTCTTCGGCAGGCAACCCTCGCAGTCCTTGAGAAGCTTCTTCGATGTTTCCAAGACCTCACCGGCACGGGCTTCTATGGCACAGGAAGCAAAGAAGGTTTCGTTGTCCTGACGTATGCGCCTTTGATCGTGTGCCACTTGCCTTCTCACGCGGAATCGATCGCCGGCTTCTATGACTGTCCTCATATACACTAGTCAGTAACAAATCATTTAAAAACATTCAATATCACACCTAGCGAGGATGAGCGCGCTCAAGAGCGAACGCAAGGAACTCTTCCAGGCTGCCGCCCTTCTTGTTCCACTCGTCGGCGATCTTCCTGTATGCCTTGAGCTCTTTGGTGTGCTGTTTGATGTCCTTGCGATAGCCGCTCTCGTCCTCAGGCCTCCAGCAGACCTGGCAGGCCCTGGACTGCGTATCGATGAGCTTGCCTTTTTTCACCATGAAAGGATAGGTCCTGCAGACCATTGGCCTGTCGTCGTATATGACGCAGCCCGCTTCAGAATAGAACGGGCACATCCTGCCTAATCCCCATCTCAGGATTATCAGTGCGGGATGGTTGTCTATCAGGACGGTCGGCTCCCCGCGTTCCACTTTGGCTACCCCTGACATCATGCCAACGAATTCTATGGGCTTTTTCCCAGTGGCCTTGGCTATCCTAATGATGTCGAAAGGAGTGACACAGACGCCAAAGATAAGGCAGCAGACTCCGCAACGCATGCAGGTTTTCAATTGTTCACCGCTTTCAGCTCACCAAACGCAGAGAAGAAGTGGGTGGTTCAGTGTCCCTTGCCGGGGTTATCCCGTTGGCCATGGCGAACGTCTCCACATCCAGCAGGACCGCCTCATAGATGCCATTGGTGACAGAAGCCAGGACGGTTTTCCAGCCCGGTTCTTGGAGGAACAGCCGGATATCCAGCAATGCCAATGCGTGATCTGTCTTCATCGCCCGACGCAGGGCTGCGATGGTCGAATCGTCGAGTTCAGCAAGATAACCGAGCTCATCCTGCCTTCTTTTCACGCGCTTGGCCTCAAGATATACGCACTGGACCTCGGTGGCCGTGATGCCGCGCTCTTTGGCTATTGTTGCGTAGCTCTTCCCCTCGATGTCGATCTGCCGGACGACCAGTCTGCCTAGTTCGCTCGGTCCGCGCAGTTGACGCACCTTTAGGCCGCTCATATCACGCATAGGCTCTCACTTTGCATG
Source organism: Candidatus Iainarchaeum sp. (assembly GCA_028713495.1). Taxonomy (GTDB): domain Archaea; phylum Micrarchaeota; class Micrarchaeia; order Anstonellales; family Bilamarchaeaceae; genus Bilamarchaeum. The sequence goes on along the minus strand of JAQTOF010000051.1, from coordinate 5,273 downwards.
GGATGTTTTTACTACTACTACAACATATTTAAGCATTTCCACACCCACCCGCCAAGGTCGCGACGCTGATTTTAAACGGTTGCCAGCATAGTCCTGGCCATGGAGGAGAAAGCGTTCCGCGACTGGCTGTCGACTTATACAGATGCCGACAGATGCATCTCTGCTTTTCACAGCCAGAAAAGGTTCTTCCGCGTCAATACCCTCAAGATCTCCAGTGAGAGATTCACTGAGAAAACAAAACTGAAATGCTCACGCTCGCCTTACTATGATTGCGCTTTCGAATTGCAGGAGAAGGAGAGCTTCCAGATAGGGAAGACCTGGGAATATTTCCTCGGTTTGATATACCCCCAAAGTCTTCCTTCCATCCTTGATTCGCTTGCCCTGGCCCCGACAGGCAAGGATGTTGTTCTTGATGCGGCTTCTTCCCCTGGCTCCAAGTTCTCGCACATGGCCATGCTGAGGAAGAACAACGGAGTGCTCGTGGCCAATGACCGCGGCGAGGAGAAGATATCAGCCCTTTATGCGACCATAAACAGGATGAACATACTGAACTGCGTCGTGACCGACATGGACGGCGCGAAGCTCCCCTGGAAAGGGAAGTTCACCAAGATACTGGTGGATGCGCCCTGCAGTGCATTGGGAAGCGGTATGGCTGCAGCATCCAGATGGGAGCCGGTCAATTCGATGAAGATATCCAACCTGCAGAAAAGGATGCTGTTCAGCGCCTATGACGCTTTACGGCCCGGCGGAGAGATCGTCTATTCCACCTGCACCTATGCGAAAGAGGAGAACGAGGAAGTGGTCGCGAACCTTCTGCAGAACGTGAAGGGCGCGGCATTAGTTGATATCGGATTGGACATCCCGCACGATCCGGGATTGGGCGATTACGGCGAGGATTTCAAGAAGTGCTACCGCATCTATCCTCACCACCTGCAGAGCGAAGGATTCTTCATGGCGAAGATACGGAAGGGAGAACGATGACGTTCATAGGCAACAAGGAGAAGAATTTCAGAAAGTACCTGGAGAACCACTTCGGCATGGTTTTGCCGGCAGACGTCGCCATGTTCTATGCCGGAGGCGTGAGGGTCGGCAACAAGGAGATAACGCACTGCAGGATAAACGGCGAGATGGGCTATGCTGCTTGCGATGCCGGCTTCAATCCCACCAATGCATTGGCGCAGAACTTCGGACATCTCGCGACAAAAAACACTATCACACTTGACGCCGCCAAGGCAAGGGAATTCGCCCTTGGTAGGGGCATAGGCAGCACCGACCTCGGGCCGAAAAGCCATTTCGTAATCGTGAAATACGACGAATTCGTGGTCGGCCTGGGCTATTATGACGCTGAAGAGAAGAAAGTGAAGAACAGGATACCTGAGAAAAGGAGACGGAAGATAATCAACGAGATATGACCTAACAATCTGCCCTCGACCTGCTTTTCTGCGGTTGTATCTCAGGAAGCCCTAGTTCCCTGCGCCTTTTGTTGCTAGGCAGAACAAGTTCCTGAATTACCTTTGGCGCGAATGTGGTGAAATCGGTCACGTTGGTGATCCTTTTCCTCTCTATGAGGTCAGCTGCGTAAGCCATCTGGTCCACAATCGGGATCTTTCTCCAGAACTCACGCTGGAACGGGCCTTTACCATCGCTGTCCATATCAATGAAACAAGCTTCGCATTCTGCGGCCCTTCTCTTAGCTGCGGCACCGATTTTGGCTGATGCTCCATGTTGCTGATGAAAAGTTCTACGCATATTATACCCACCCGGTGTCAACTATGGTGGGAAATGTTTATAAAAAAGAGTTTTAGGCCGTGTCATGCCATGGATGACTGATTCATAGCCCTGCCTCAGCCCTCAGCTTCTTGGCCATGTCTGTTTTCTCCCATGTGAAGCCCGGCTCTTCCCTTCCGAAATGGCCATAGGCAGCCGTCTTCTTGTATATGGGTTTGAGCAGATCCAGGTATTTTATCATGTCAGCAGGCTTGAACGAGAAATGCTCGACTATCAGGTCCTCTATCTTCTCATTCGGGATCTTGTTGGTGCCCTTGGTGTCAACAAACACGGATAAGGGCTTCGCCACCCCGATGACATAGGATATCTGCACCTCGCAGGTATCAGCCAGGCCGGCAGCGACCACGTTCTTCGCCACATATCTGGCCATGTAGGCTCCGGAGCGGTCTACCTTGGACGGGTCCTTGCCTGAGAAAGCGCCGCCGCCGTGATGGCCGCGTCCGCCATAGGTATCAAGTATGATCTTCCTTCCTGTCATGCCGCTGTCAGCCGCAGGTCCTCCCAAAACGAACCTGCCAGTGCCGTTCACGTGCACGATGGTATCCTTGTCGAAAAATGAGCCGCAGACCGGCTTCACGACGTGCTCGATCACGTCTTTCTTCAGCTTGTCCGAGGACACGTCATCATCATGCTGTGCTGCGATCACCACTGTGTTCACGCGCTGCGGCACATGGTCGATATAGTCGAGCGTCACCTGGGTCTTGCCGTCCGGTCTCAGATAAGGCAATGTGCCGTTCTTCCTGACCTCAGCGAGCTTCCTCGCGAGCTTGTGCGCGAGCATCACCGGCATCGGCATGAGCTCAGGCGTCTCTTTTGTTGCGAATCCGAACATGATGCCCTGGTCCCCTGCGCCCTGCTCATGCTTCGCGCTGTCCACCCCCTGGGCTATGTCAGGAGACTGGCGCTGGATAGAGGCCAGCACGCCGCAGGTCCTGTAGTCGAAAAGATAATCCGGCTTGGTATATCCGATGTCCTTGATGGTGTCGCGGACGATCTGCTGGAACTCGACGTAGCCCTTCGTGGTTATCTCGCCCATCACCACCACAAGGCCGGCGGTGGTGGCAGCTTCAGCGGCCACGCGGGATTTCGGGTCCTGCCTGATCAGTTCATCCAGTATTGCGTCCGATATCTGGTCGCACAGCTTGTCTGGATGCCCTTCTGTTACCGATTCCGAAGTGAAAACGTATTTCAGTGCCATAAAGATACCTCCTGGATAGCAATGGAAGCCCTTTCCAAGTCCGTTTACCTGCGTTTCTTAGGGCCTGGCTGGGCCTTAGCGGCAGTGCTTATGCCGAGCAACGTATAAAGCGTGCATGACGATGTGAATCCTGTGAAGAGCAGTATAAGTCCCACCAACGCTGCCACATAGGATATTGGCGCTGATAGATAAGTCAGGCCGCCGATCACAAGACCGATACCCGCACCCAATCTTATGGCCCGGTCTATCGTTCCAACATTCTTTTCAAATAGCTTCGTGATATCACCTGTGAGGTCTTCAGGCGGAGAAGGTTAAAAAGAGTATGTCAAAAGGAAAAAATTAAAGGGCCTGGCCGGACGGAGCAAGGTCAATGGTTTGCCGTCAGTTCCATGGCGACCATGACGCTTATCGTGTCCAGCTCGGGTTGGGCGTTCCGCAAGGCCACAAGTATGTCGTTTCCGGTCCCCTTGCCGACCGCACGCCGGACTTCGTTAGGCCTGGATAGCAGGTCGTCCACCGCATTATTCGTCGCTGAGATTATGCTCAGCGGGCACGATGGCAGTTTTACCTCGATCTCTGTTCCTGAGCGCCTCGCCTTGTCCACGACAGCCGCCAGGCTGTCCACAAGCGGTGTGCCCCTCACGCCGCGCGCTTTCACCAGGGCAGGATGCTCGCTCTGCGCAGCCGCCAGCAGGCGGGCGATAGGTCCGTACACATCTTTTCCGTTCATTTTTGTCATATGAATACACCTCTTTGTTTTTTTGATATGGATCCCAGAAGAACAAATGAAGAACAGCAAAACTATTCCGGGGTATTATAGGTAGTTGGGCTTACGCCCAAAAAGAGAAGAAGGCACCGCTGGACATCACGCATGCGGATCCGGTCCGTGTTGCCGTGTTTTCCATTGCGGTTACCTTTGTTATTATTTGTCGTTAAATATGTATTATGTATGGAAATGTTTTTAAACGTTTATATCGCGGCGCTGTGTATCTCCCACTCTGTGCGTCTCAACTGCTCGACTTCGCCATCGAAGAGTTTCTTGATAGTGGTAGTGCCATCCTTTATGGCGGTCCGGACATCATTGCTGAACGCGATCCTGGTGAAAAGCTTCCGGACGACATAGAGCTGGTCGATCGGGTCTTTCAGTCGCCCATCTTCCCGCGCCAACTTCTTGCACGCATCCTCGAGCTGCGGGTAGCCCAGCTTCAATACGTCTGCTGGAGAAAGGGAGTCGAATCGCGGTTCTGTGAGCGGCGCCACAGACATCGCGGAACGTCTGACAAGAGGCATGGAAGGCGCTCTGACAGGGGTTTTCCCCAAATCTGGCGCTGGCTGAGCGGAAAGTTTCCTTATCATTTTTTTTCACCTGAGTGCATTTAAGCTGAAATCTATTTTGGTCGTTAAACTAGGATATACGGGGAATCATTTAAATAGTTATCTCCTGGCGGGCTTTGTGGGTTTTCCGACCCATTTTTCCTTAGTTTTTCTCAGGTCGAGCAAGTGTTGGTATTGCCAATCTCGTTCTTTGGATATGGCAGCATCAGAGGTGGTGGCCCTATAGATAGCCTGCAGGGCATAGTTCGCGGCAGCGATGGAATGGGTCGGGACATGCGCGGTTGCCACTGCTTGGCCGGCGGCACGGGCAGCAGAGCGAGCCGCATTATCCTCATTTACTTCGCGAGCAGCCGCATGAGATGCAAGAGCAGCCCCGCGTATGTCGGTCATCCTGAACAAGCCCGTCTTTATCCAAGTACGCAAGGTCGTAATAGCGTTTCGAGGGCGATGGTCTTCTGGATATTTTTCCTCGAAGTACGGCAGGACACGCTCGACGCAATCAATCGCCCAAACAGCCAATGTCTTATGGTCGGTTTTGCCCACAAGCTCCACGGTGGGCTTGTGCATGTGCGCGATCGAGAATCCGGGTTTCTTCATCCTATTACTTCCTTTCCTGGGTTTTCCGACCCATTTCCCGTAGTCCTTGAGGCTGAGCTTTATCGGAAACCCCCTGTAGCCGCATCGACACGAGAATGTAGGCAGGACAGAATCCAGGAACCCGACCATGGCCGGATTCGAGAGGAAATCCCGCGCTTCCACTGGCCGTTTGCACTTGGGACAGCAGAGGACAGAACGCGTCATGGCTTCACTTCGGCTTGTAGTATCCCCATTTCTCCAATGCCTCACGGAGTTCCGGCGAGGTCTTCGCCTTCTCGGCAAGGGTCTCGCCCTCCATAGACGCCTCGATGGCCTGCATGGTCGCCCTTGCGCCTGCCCTGGTGCCTTTAGGATG
>JAQTOF010000050.1 GCA_028713495.1 Candidatus Iainarchaeum sp. | reverse complement strand
ACTCAAAAGGCTCGCCAGGATGGGCGTGCTCAAAGAAGGCTCGGTGATTGATGACGTCCTTTCGCTGGAGGTCCGCGTTGTCCTCGAGAGAAGGCTCCAGACCATGGTGCTCCGCAAGGGACTCGCCCGCACGGTCGCCCAATCAAGACAGTTGATCACCCATGGCTTCATAGCCATAAACGGCAAGAGGGTGACAAGGCCAGGCTACCTTGTCCCGGTGGACGAGGAAAGCTCGCTTTCGCACGCGAGGCCGATAGACTTGAGCGTGAAGAATGTGGAGGAAGCTCCGAAGACCGAAGCTCCGAAGCCTGAAACGCCGAAGGCAGCTCCTGCAGAGAAGCCGCCAGAGCCAAAGCAGGAAGCGTCATGAAGGTGTTATGATGGCTGAAAAACCCCAAGAACCGAAAGCTGAAGAAGTGAAGGCTGCAGAGCCGAAACCGGTAGCACCGGCGGCTGTTGAGCCGAAGAAGGAGGAAGCGCCAGTGGAGATCAGGAAGCCCAGGAAGATCCGCCTGGCAGTGGTGCACGTATATTCCTCCAAGAATGATACCATAATCACAGCGACCGATATGAGCGGCGCAGAGACGCTGGCCTGGGCCAGCGGTGGCATGATGGTGAAGTCCCACCGCGAGGAGGGCCGTCCATATGCCGCCATGCAGGCCGCTTTGAAGGTCGTGAACAGCCTCAAGGACAAGGGCATCACCCATGTCCACGTGAGGATAAGGGCCCCAGGAGGGGTCGGGATGAAGACGCCCGGAGCAGGCGCGCAGGCAGTGGTCAGGACCATAGCAAGGACCGGCGTGCGCATCGGCAGGATAGAGGACGTCACCCCGCTGCCAACAGACTCCATGAAGAGGAAGGGCGGCAGAAGAGGAAGAAGAGTATGAAGCTTGTCCTGGATAAAAAGCACGGAAACAGGATAGAATTCGTAGCCAAAGGCGTACACACAACGTTCGCCAACATGGTCCGGAGATACGGCATGTCCCGCGTGCCTGTGCTTGCCATAGAGAACGTGACTTTCTATGACAACTCGAGCGCGTTCTGGGACGAGTATATCGCCCACCGCATCGGCCTCATGCCGATCACGACCCCTGACAAGACCCCGGAGAGCGCAGAGATCGTGTTCTCTTTGGACGCAGAAGGCCCGAAGGTGGTCTATGCCTCGGACATGGTGAGCTCTGACAAGGAGATATCCGTTGCCAAGGGCACCATACCTATCGTGACGCTCGGCCAGAACCAGCACCTCCGTTTCGAGGCCAAAGCTATGCTCGGGACCGCGAAGAAGCATGCCAAGTTCCAGGCAGGATTGCTGAGCTATGGCGAAGACGGCGAGGACCTCAAGTTCTTCGTCGAGAGCTTCTTCCAGATGGAGCCTGCGGATGTTGTTCTCCGTGCCTGCGACCTCATAGAAGCCGACATCGAGTCGGTCGAGGAGGCCCTGGGCAAGAAGCCTGAGAAGAAGAAAGCCGTGAAGAAGGCTAAAAAAGCGAAGGCTTCAAAGGAGAAGAAAGAAGAATAACTCCCTCGTTTTCGATCAAACTTTTTACTAAAAAGTTTGCAGGGGTGGCGGAGCGGCCAAACGCGCTAGCTTGAGGGGCTAGTGGCTTAGTGCCTTCGAGAGTTCGAATCTCTTCCCCTGCACTCTACTTCATTCCAGTATCGTCCTCAGCCGTGATCAGGTGGTTAGAACCTGGGCTTAAGAGCTCTTTCTATCCTTCTGGCATGCTCGCTGAGCGAGCCATAATCCCGCTCGACCTGCTTTTTTAGCACGTCATCCATCGACGCCAGCACTGCCATGTTTGGCAGATCTTCCGGGCGTACGAGAATAGCTCTCTTGGCTGCAGCGAATCTGGTATCCATGAAGCCACGCATCTCATCGATCTCGACAGGGCTTGACTGCCAGTCGTAGCTGCTGGCATAGGCGCGGGCAAGATTTCTTGCCAGCTCCAGGTCTATTTCAGACACCGGTGCAATTCGCTTGTAATCAATCTGGCGCTCCCTGAAAAGGAGATGCATAAGGAGCGGATTAGAATTTTCTGCGAGCGCGGGCTGGAAGCATGGCGTGATCCAACAGCCTGAACCCGCATCAAGCATCAAAACAAGCGCTCCAAGGTGCCCATATATATCCAGGCGTTTTCTCGTGTCCCGGATATCCTGAGCATCATGTCCCTGGCCGATGAATGACGCGTCCATCATGGTTCCTGCAACGTTTCTGGCGTATCCGAGCTTTTGCGCATCTTCCTCAGCCATACCATGCCTAAGGACCATAAAGAGGCTTACCAAATCCCTGCCCCTGAAATTCTGTGAGGACCCGTATTGGCTGCCCATAAATGCCTTGTCTGCCATACCGGTATAAAGGCTGTACACTATGCCATTATTACTATCCAGAGGCATTGTTACGAACGAAGTGAATCCGACGACGCGCCTGCCGTTCAGGGCAACCACATCACGATAACGCAGCGAACCATATTTCTTCCTGAGCGCTTCAGACCCTTCAGTACCGCTATCGATGCGGGCCGTGTCTGTTATGGTACCTACCATGCTTGACCATGGGCTCTGCTCGTCAGGTTCCGGGAAGCAATATCGATAAAGTGCGCGATAATCAGCCGTATCGAAATCACGCTTGCCCTTCGGGCTGCGGATCTCGACGAATCTGTCGACTTCAGGCAGCGGAAGGCTAACCAGTTTCCTTTCCCTTTCGCTCCCAGAAAGATGCACATAATTCTGCGGAGATACAACTCTGTTTCTGAATAAAGTCCTCGGAACCATAGTTATATTGTGATACTAAGTGTTTAAGAACGTTCGTTTTGCGGTGTGCCCTGAAAGTATCCCCAGACCTCGGATCTGTAGGCCCCCCTGCACTTTTCAGATCTTCTGGCCGAATGTCCTTTGATAGAAGTCTGATAACGGCAACTCAAAGAATCCAGGCAGCTTGTTCACATGCCTTGATTTAAGCGTCAGGAACTGCCATCTATGCTCCGGGATATTGAACATGCAGCCATAGTCCCATAGGGGCGGCACCAAAATAACGACGTTCTCGGAGACCCTCTGCAATTCCTTGAAAAATCTCACTGGATCCTCGACGTGTTCCAGGGCATGGGAACATATCGTGTTTTTGAACTGCTTGTCCCCAAAAGGCAGTTTATAGATGTCTTTCAGGAGGACGAATCTCGGGACATTCCTTTCGACCACATCCGCGTTAATGCCATCGCAGACGCATCCGCCGCAACAGATGTTCAAGTCGAACTTCTCGCTTTTCAGATACCTGTCTTTCATGAATCTGTAATCCAGCCAATTAAAGAAAAACGCAAGACCGGTTAAGCCAGCCAATCCCAGGATCAATTCCACAAGCATATGCTTACTATGTTAGTTACGGTTTATAAATTTTCTAAAAACAAAAAATCAGGGGCTATACGCCTTCTTTTTGCCCGATGACTCCTATTCAGTCGTCTTGCCGTCGTATTCCTCGGGCATCGCCTCGGCATCCTTCTTTGTGTGGCGGACGGTCTTATCGATGTGCTCTGGCGGCGAATAAATCGTATACAATCTCAGGTCTGCCGTCTTGGAGGTATTGATCACATTGTGCCTGGCTCCGGCCGGGACGATCGCGCCATCCCCGTCCTTGACCTTGTGCTCCACGCCGTCTATGACGACTTTCCCTTCGCCCGCATCGAACCTGAAGAACTGGTCCCTGTCCGGGTGGACCTCTGCGCCTATTTCCTCCCCTGGCCTGAGGCTCATGAGCACCAGCTGGCTGTTCTTCGCTGTGTACAGCACGCGGCGGAAGTCAGAATTCTTCTTGGTTTCCTGTTCGAGCTTTACGACATATCCTTTCATGACAATCATCCTCGTTTATGCATAGATGCCTAGATTTTTATTCTCTGCTCCCGTCCCGCAGAAAGCAAATGTCTTAAATCCCACATGCGTATTCCCTTCAAGGGACCATTATGTTCGAAGGAAACAAGAGCTGCACAATCTGCAAGACGGAATTACAAGAGAAGGAGAAGAACTTCGGCCTCAGCCTCACAGGCTTTACCTATGTCTTCTGCGACAAATGCTTCAAGACAAAGAAGGACGATATAAGGAATATGCTCCACGACGAGGGCGAATCAGGCAATCGTCTACTCCGCTAGCATCCTTTTCAGCCTTCAGGCACCAGAGTCACATTGTAATCGTTGCGCTGGAGGTCCGTGAACTCATATACCAGTTTATGGGCGCAGAGGCAGCTCGTAACGGCCTCGCCGGTCGTTATCCGGTACTTCAGGACAAGGTCGTTGCCCTGCAGCATATAGCTTCCTGTGATATCCGCCCCGCCGCAGTATGTCTTGACAAAGGCTTCGGCCACGAATGTCCCATCTTCCCATCTCTGATCCAGCATGCCGGCCGCAGGCTTGCTATAGGGATCGATGTTCTGGTCACAGGGCGCAGTGGAGAATTTCAGCTGAGGTTGGCTGACGCATCCTGCGAAAAGAAGTAAGATGATGACCAAAGCCGCAATCGTTTTCATGGATTGCCAACTCATCTGCGCTATTAAATGGTGTCCCTCAGCCAGCGAGCAGGTGGTCAGCCAGTATCTTGATGCCGATCAGTATAAGCACCAGGCCGCCTGCTATCTCAACCTTGTTCTCGAACAGATGGCCGTATCTGTTGCCGACGAATACCGAAGCGAATGATATCGCCGCAGTTATCGTTCCGACCACCACAGCTGTCTGGAGAAGCGAATTGCCTATGAATGCCATCCCTATCCCCACGCCGAGCGCGTCTATGCTGGTCGCCAGCGCTAGGAAAACAAGAAGCCTCCAGTCGAGCAGATCCACTTTCCTTTTTTCAGCCGGCTGGAGCGATTCAAGGATCATCTTCCCTCCGACGATGGCCAAAAACCCGAAAGCCAGCCAATGGTCTATGCCGGATATGACGCCCTTCAGCCCTTCGCCTCCGACTCCACCGATGAATAGCATCAGCGCCTGGAAAGCTCCGAAGAATAAGGCTGCAAGAAGCGCTGCCCTGATCAGTCCATCCTTTTTCCTGCTTGTCCCGCCTGCCATGGATACCGCGGACGCGTCCATCGCAAGACCGACGCCTATGAGGATATCAGTGAAGAGGTCCATATCAGAGATAGCCCCAGGTGTTGAGCTTGTCGCTGTCTTCTGTCCAGCGCACGCCTATGTCCGTGCGGTAGAACATGTTCGGGATTATTATGTTCCTTATCCTGTTATACACGATCTTCCTGGCTTCCTCCATAGTCGTGCCTGATGCGGTCACGATCAGGGCATAGCCGATGTTGCCGGCCAGCCTCCAGTCGTTCTCAACCAGCTTCACATCGCCCGGATGCACGCCTTCGAAATTCGGTTTCTTGAATATTATGGCCGCATCCTCTGAATATCTCTTGAAAGAGTCAGGATCATCGAACGGGAAAGGCGGTACTGCGACTACGACGCCGATCTCAAAGGCCCGTTTCGTCCTGAACTCAGGTTTCTGCTTCCTGGCTATTCCATAGAGGAACGTTCCCCATTCGCTCAGCACGCCTTCCATGGCTATGCTCAGGTGCGGATAGCCGAACCTGCTCGTGAATTCCAAGGGATAGATGCCGCGTGAGTTGACTATGCAGTTTATGTCGATATATCCGACATAACCGGATAAGGCCAGCTTATCCTTCATCCTGGCCAATGTGGCGTCGAAGATGGGGCTGCGGTTGGTGAAATACATCGTAGTGCCCATCTCGCCGGTACTGGGCCCCAGGTCTCCAGGGAACATCTTCTTGTGCTCGAAATTCACATTTATCGGGAATATGAAATCTTCGCCGTTGAAGAACGCGCCGACAGCGACTTCCACTCCGGACACGTATTTCTGTATCTGGAACACCTTTATCTGCTTGCCCCAGTTCTTCTTGTATCTCCGCAGCATCTCCAGTATGTCCTTGCCGTCTTCTTCCTGGCCCACGAAAAGCAGCTCCTTCTCGTTCTGGGCAAGGCCGCTGGGTTTTATCACATACCTATCCGGGTTCTTTTCGATGAATTCTATGGCCTCGTCGAAATTAGTGTAATTCCATCGAGGGATGATCGTTATGCCGACAGATTTCATCTCTGCCTGGCCGAACTCGCGGTCCATCTCAAGCCTGTCGGTGTATACGCTGCCGCCCACCACAGCCTTGCCTGTTTTTCTCAGCTGCTCGGCCTCCTTGTCGAAGCCTATGTCGTCGAAGACAACCACATCGGCCCAGTCCACATGCTCGCGCCAATCGTCCACCTTGTCCACGAAGCCGTCGCACACGTCTTTGCAGCCCTTGTCTTCTATGAAATACTTGACCTCATGGCCTTCTTTCTTCACCACCCATGCGAGATCGCCTATCAAAGCTTCTATGGAGACAAATAGGAACTTCAGCTTAGGCTTGGGCTGAGAAATATTGTTCATGCAATCTTTTCTGCATAAACATTTATTTGCGTTTTCGTATTTCGCGAATCTATTTTGCGATTATTTGGCCAAAAATGGGGTTTTAGGTGGGCGGAAATAGATTTTTATAGGCACCGCTCCATAAAACCTCCTGCATGGTGGGTGGCATAAAAGGTCTAGCCCGACGGCCCTTCGACGGCCATACAAGGACAGGCCCCAGGCACTCCTATATCGTGGAGGAGCTCAAACGCCGTGGCTGCAGGCCGAAAATCGACCGCTACGGCAACATCTGGGTGGAAAAAGGCTCAGGCAAACGCACTGTGCTGTTCTCGTCCCACCTCGACGTGGACCCCCGCATCAGGCGCGTCTCATTCAGGTCAGGGAGCGATGGCGAGAGGCGGGTCCTCAGCGGCGTGCTGGACAATGCCATCGGATGCTACATCAATCTGCTCCTCGCCGAGAAGGGCCCAAAGAGCGGCAAGGCGATATACATATTCACTGCCTCAGAGGAGCCTGAAAAGCTCAGGCCCAGGCGTTTCGCCAAAAGCGCCAGGGAGATCGTGAAAGAGCTGAAAAGAAGGCATATAAAGCCTGATTTCTGCGTCGCCATAGACGTCACATACCCCAAACTGCTCCATCCGCAGGATAAGATGGACTGGGGAAGGAAATACGAAGAGCTTTTTGACACAGGCGATCTCACCCACTGCTACCTGGACGGCTTCTCAAGGCCGGTATCCAGGCGCCTGGGGATGCAGTTCGTGAAGCGCTTCAGGGACAGGAAAGTGGCCACAAGGGACTTCCATGGCCACGACGAGGCCTTCGTCTATGACAAGATGGCCCCTTCCTTCGCTTTCGGGCCAGTGGTCTATGGCCATTTCGACCAGCCTGACCAAAAGATGCCTTTGGCCCATCTCAGGACCGCAATACGGTTCCTAAAACATGTCTGACCATCATTTCCCCCAAATACATAGGTTTATTAAGTCCGAGATTCATAATTCATACAGGTAGTCTAGTTCTTTAGAACAAAGCTATCAATAGTGCCCGGACTGAAATTAGGAGTCCGGACCAATAAAAAAAATAGGTGAAATTGAATGGGATATGAAGGTGGCGACAGGCCTATGTTCGATGCAGTGTGCTCGAAATGCGGTCAGCCGTGTCAAGTTCCCTTTAAGCCGACTGAAGGAAGGCCGGTTTACTGCAGGAACTGCTACAAACCAAAACCGAGATTCTAGATCTAAGCTTTTACGCTTCTGGAAATCTTGAATTAAGTCTTTGATTTTTTTTCTATTTATTTTCTCTGATTATGTCCTCTATTGTTTTCGCTCTCCCAATCCTATCTCTCATAGCGCTAGCGCCAGGCAATCCTCTCGTGAAATTAAGCGCTTTCATCTTGACCTTGGTCACGTCGGGCTTCCCGAGGTACTTCTCCTGGAGCGCTATATACTCGTCAAGCATCGCGAACCTCTCCTCCCGCGTCGGCTTCTTATCCTGGAAAACCATCGGA
>JAQTOF010000049.1 GCA_028713495.1 Candidatus Iainarchaeum sp. | reverse complement strand
TCAAGCTTGCGATGTTCAGGGATAAGCTAGATCTCCCTTTCAAGACCGGCCTGTTCCTGTCTGCCCTGATAAATATAAGTAAGGAAGATGATTACACTATCCATGTCGCCAATTATCCGCAAGCGCCAAACAGAATAGGGCACAGGAACTGCAAAAACATCACGGTCCATGGCGATATCGGCAATGATGCCGGAGACCATATGGAATATGGCATATTGAGGATAAACGGCAATGTCGGAGACCGTCTTGGATCGAATATGAAATACGGGATGATTGAGCTCAATGGGAACGCAGATGTCGATGCCGGATATCATATGGAATACGGCCGCATAGTGATCAACGGCAATGCCGGGAAGGATATCGGAGCACGCATGCATGATGGCATTATCATCCTGAACGGCGATACCACAATCGTCGGTACGAGCATGAACGGGGGTGTGCTGCGCATCAATGGTAAGTACGAAGAGGTCGCTTCTAATGCCCATTACGGGACGATTTATCATAAGCGGAGGCGGGTATTCCACAAAATCCGGAAGAGCGAACCCGAACCAATCCCCAGCTATATAATCGAACCACGGGTCGAGAGATACGCGGAGATGTTCGAAGAGGCAGAGTTCCGTTCGAAAGGCAAGATCATCTGGTCTGGATCAAAATAGCGTCGTCTGCCCGCCCATATCCATGAAACTGCCGAATCTTATCCCTACTCTCCTCACTTCCAGCGGATTCTCAGAAAGGAATTCCTTCACCAGAGCCTCTTTCTCCTTTGTCAGGTCCTCGCTCCAGATTTTCGGGTTCTTGAAAGACATGGACTTGGTATGCGTCCTCAAATCATCAGTGACGAATATGATGCCCATGGTCTTGTAGGACTTCTTCATGTCCATCAGCCAGTCTTTCGCATCCTTCTCCAATTCAGAAAGCTTGGCCAGGACCATATATGCGTCCCGCGTCTTCTCTTTGAGCGTGCCTATCCTGCTCACTTCCTCCTGCTCTTTCTCCTCACCGATGTCTTCACCGTAAATCCCTGAGCCCAAAGCATGGAGCCACGCCCCGGATTTCTTCCCGAACGTCTCTGCCAGCATCACAGGGTCAAGCTTCCTGATGTCTCGAACCTTCTCCACGCCCACCTCATTCATGGCAGCTGCGGTCTTAGGCCCTATGCCAGGCACCTTGTCAACAGAAGAGCCTTCTATGAACTTCCTTTCGCTTTCCTTGTCTAACACAAGAAGTCCGTCTGGCTTGGCCTTGGCAGCAGCCATCTTGGCTCCAAGCGGCGATGGGGCCACACCGATAGTGCATACCAGGCCGGTTTCCTTCTTTATCGCCTCTTTCACCGCTTTGGCCTTGGATTCCCCGCCATCATCCTCTACGTTCCATTCGTCTATGCTCGCCTGGACGGTCCTGGAGCACATTTTCCTTATTATGGAATCAATCTGGAAAGACAGCTCAGCATAATATTCGCGATCCACGGGCAGGAATACAGAATCTGCAGGGGACACCCTTTTCTTGGCAAAAGCGATAGGCATCCCAGAATGGATTCCGATCTCCCTGCCAAGGTAATTCACTGTGCTGACCACGCCAGAATCCTCGGTCCTGCCGCTATAGACGCAAACAACGATGACCTTGCCCTTCAGCATCGGCCGCCGTATCTCCTCTGCCTGTGCGAAGAAGTAATCCATGTCTATGTGGAGATACACGACGATATATCGTTAGCGTGCGTTTTTAATCTCTTCCCGCAGAATCCGTGTTGATGAAGGTCTACGAAGAGATGGCGGACGTCTACGATTTCATCTATTCTGATGCCCACGACGCCAATATGTATGGCCTTGAGGCCAGGAACGCGAAGGGCCCTGTGCTTGAAGTAGGATGCGGCACCGGCAGGATACTGCTCAGGCTGCTCAAGGATGGCATAGATGTGACAGGCATAGATATCTCAGAAGGCATGCTGGGAATCCTTAGGAAAAAGGCAGAGAAGCTTGGCCTGAAGCCAGAAGTCATGAGAGCTGATATGCGTGATTTCAGGATAAACAAGAAGTTCAAGCTGATCATAGTGCCCTATCGCAGCTTCCTCCACCTGCTCACAGAAGCAGACCGCAAGAAGACATTGCTGAACCTCATGGATCATCTGGACAAGGGTGGCAGGCTCATACTCCATTCCTACGAGCCATCAAAAGAAGAGATGGAATGCACTGGCGGATACCACCATTACGAATCAGAGGATATGGAGAAGCAAGGGGTGCAATGCCATCTGGACTGGTATCTCGACTACGACCGGAAGACTGGTGTCGGGCATTACCGGATAGTCATCAGGAAAGAGGGCAAAGAGCAGATATTCGAGATGGACCTGGCGTTCATATCCACCAAGGAGACCGAGATGCTGCTGAAGAGCTGCGGCTACAAGAACATCCGGGCTTATTGCGGTTTCGACTACGCGCCCCAGGTGAAAGGATGCCCAGAGGTGCTTTGGTTTGCCGAAAAATAACATCTTCTCCTCTATCCGGTCGTTCTTCGCAGGGCATCCTGGCAAGACCTGTTACGTCTGTTTCCGCGATTCTTTGGAGAACTTCGAGATATCATACCCGAAAGGGTGGAAGTTCGACAGGGATATGGCCATAGTGGAGGGCAAGTACACCATAACGTTCCAATCCCCTGACCGCCATAGCCAGTTCACGGTCGCAGTGGATGCCCAGCTGCCCTGGGGTTTCGATTTCGCGAAATACGCAAAACAGGAGCTGGAAAGTCCGTCTTCTGGAATCTATACTGATGTGAAGAAAGGGAAATTCCGCGGCATGGATGCGTACAGACGCGAATACACATACAGAAGCGGCAGGGATTATTTCGGCGGCGGCATAATGTTCTCCAATGGCGATTGCGTGTTCTCATTATCCTGGAGCGGGCCTGAAGCGAGGAAAAAGGAGCTCCAGCCTGTTTTCGAAAAGATCGTGGAAAGTATCAAGTTCAAGCAGCCCGGGTTCAAGGTGCCCAAAACCAAGCATGTAAAGAAAGCCCGGAGGAGACGCAGATGACGTTCATACCCGACGCCTTCAAGGAGCGTTATCTCCCCCTGGTGGACGATGAGGACGCCTTCCTGGCATCCCTAGAAGTGCTTCTCCCTAAATCCTTCCGTGTGAATACCCTCAAATCCAATGCAGATGAGGTGAAAGCGCGTTTCGCAGGATACGGCATCACCATAAACCAGATGCCGTGGTACCAGGAGGCCTTTGTCTCAGAGAACCCGGATATCGGTGCCACTTTGGAGCATTTCACTGGGGCGATATACATGCAGGAGCTGGTCTCCATGCTGCCCCCATTGCTTATCCGTGAGCAGCTGAAGGACGCCAGGTTCGTCCTGGATGCCTGCGCAGCCCCTGGCTCCAAGACGACCCAACTAGCTGCCCTGATGGATAACAAAGGCGTCATAGTGGCCAATGATGCTTCCTATAGCCGCACACGAGCCTTGAAATTCAACCTTGAGAAAACCGGTACCATCAACAGCATAATAACCAACCAGGACCTGCGCAACTTCCCGCACATGCAGTTCGATGCGATACTTGTTGACGCTCCATGCTCTGCAGAGGGCACCATAAGGAAGAACGACAAGCTCTTCTCTGAATGGTCTGAGAAATCCATCTTCTCGCAGTCAAGATTGCAGAAACAGCTCATAACCAAGGCCTTCGAGCTCCTTACCCCTGGCGGCACGATGATATATTCCACCTGCACGTTCGCGCCAGAGGAGAACGAAGCTGTGGTGGACTGGCTGTTGCAGAGCTATCCTGATGCGGTCATAGAACCCATCCCGGAGATGGAAGGGCTGAAGCTATCGCATCCGGTGGAGGAATGGAAAGGCGCGACGTTCAACGCATGGGTAAGGAACACCAGGAGGATCTGGCCGCATCACAACAACACAGGCGGGTTCTATCTGGCTAAGGTGAGGAAATGAGGGGAGAGCACAGAAGGCAAGGCAATGAGCAACCGCCTCAGGAGACCAAGGGCATGGTGTTGGATTACCTTGAGGAGCGTTTCGGCCTTTCCCCTGAGACGTTCAAAGGATTCGGATTATACATGGCCTCGAAAGGAAGGATATACCTCGGCCCTGTGCGGGCCATAGGCAGCCCCAGGATCGTCTGCCTGGGCATAACCATCGCCAGGCTCAGCGGCACTGTGAAGCCATCCACAAACCTGATACAGCTCTTCGGCAGGCAGATGTCCAGGAATATCATCAGATTGGAAAAAGAGGAAGCTATGGCTTATGCAAGAGGCGATGACCTCAGGCTCGCCCCTGAGCGTCTTGATCGCATAACCCCGGGCTATGTGGCTCTCAACTATCTGGATGTCCCGCTTGGTTGCGGCATGCTGAAAGACGGGAGCATCAGGAACATGCTCCCTAAAGCCAAGAGACTGGAGCTCAAGTTCATCTGATAAACTTATATACTTCTTTGTCGAGGTGGAATCATGGATGACTGCATATTCTGCAAGATAGGCGCGGGCAAGATACCAAGCGCCAAGGTATATGAGGATGACAAGTTCCTGGCTTTCCTGGACATAAATCCTGTGAATCCGGGCCACACCTTATTGATACCCAAAAAGCATGTGGACAATCTCTTTGACATCGAAGAGCCGCTATATTCCGATCTCTTCAAGACAGCGAAAAAGCTATCCAAGTCACTGACCAAGGCCATGGGAGCGAAACGTGTCGGTGTGATCGTGGAGGGTTTCCTTGTCCACCATGCCCATGTGCACCTTATACCGATCAACCATGGCAACGAGCTGGACCCTGGTCGTGCAAGGAAGGCAGAGCCTGCGGAGCTCACAGCTGTCGCCGACAAAATCAGGAATCAGCTTTAAAACATAATGTTCATCTACAGAATAGGAGACGGGTGATTGTTTTGGAAAAGAAGGATTATCTGAAGACTACGATAGAACATGTTGACATAAAGAAGATAGACTCCACGGCGATCGTTGAAGCCATGAAGAAGATGTCGTTCACCGCCAGGGACCTTGGCAGGGCGTGCGACATCTATGACATGATGCTGAAAGAGAAGGACTGCGCGGTGATCCTCACATTGGCAGGCAGCACGAGCGCAGGCGGCTGCATGAATCTTTACACGGACCTTGTCAAGAACAACATGGTAGACGCCATAGTGGCTACCGGCGCCTCCATAGTGGACATGGACTTCTTCGAAGCGCTCGGTTTCAAACACTACAAAGGCACGCCCTTCGTGAACGATCTCGAGCTCCGCAGCAGGTATATCGACAGGATATACGACACTTACATAGACGAGGAGCAGCTCCAGGAATGCGACAAGACCATAGGCATAATCGCTGATTCATTGGAACCCAAGCCCTACTCGTCCAGGGAATTCATACGCGAGATGGGAAAATGGCTTGTCAAGAACTCAAAAAAGAAGGATTCGCTCGTCCAGGCGGCCTATGAGAACAACGTGCCGATATTCTGCCCGGCGTTCTCTGACTCCAGCGCAGGGTTCGGCCTTGTGCTGCACCAGCACAGCCATCCGGCCAAGCACGTTTCCATAGACTCCGTGAAGGACTTCTACGAATTGACAAGAATCAAGATGGCATCCCCGACAAGCGGGCTCCTCATGATAGGCGGAGGTGTGCCCAAGAACTTCGCGCAGGACACTGTCGTATGCGCCGAGGTCCTAGGTAAGGAGGTGCCTGTGCACAAATATGCCATCCAGATAACCGTGGCTGATGTGCGAGACGGCGCATGCTCCAGCTCCACATTGAAAGAAGCCAGCTCCTGGGGGAAAGTCGATACGACCTACGAGCAGATGGTGTATGCAGAAGCGACTTCTGTATTGCCCCTCCTGGCTAGTTATGCTTACCACAAAGGAAGCTGGAAGACCAGGAAGAAGCACGAATTCGCGAAGATGCTTGGTTGAGCTCATTCCAGGGCTTTCTTGGCGGCTGCCCTGACTGCCGGTATGGCGTTCTTCTCAGCTACCAAGGTCAAGGTATCCCTCACATTAGGGTCTGCCCTATCCAGCTCGGTGATCGCAGCCAGCAATCGGTCTTCGGACAGTTCCAAACCAATTATGGTATTAAATATTAGCTGCGTTCTTGCCAGAGTAGGCACATCAACCAACGCGAATTCACCTGAGGGCGGTACCCATTGTCTTAGTCTGCTCCGTATAACTTCATCAAAGGTTATCGGTTTGCCATCAGGCTTTGCCAAGGTTTCGACGCTGACATTCTGCCGGAGCGCTTCAATGCCTTTCAACGACATGGATTCAGGTATGACGAACTTCACTCTCTCCAGGGTTTTCCTGTTCACGCCTGTCCCTTCAGCAAGAATTGGTCTTTTCAAGGTGTTCATAAGTATCAGATTATATTGCGCAGACGACCTATTTAATACTATCCTTTTTGACCATTTTTAATAACACTTACCTGCCCAAACATCCCACAGAGACAGCCTATCCTCATCACATCTATCAGCCAGCTCAACCTATATAAATTTTGACGGTCCGTTTAAGTCGTATGATAAAACTCGAGACCAGCATCCCAGGACCGAAATCGCTACGAATCCTCAAAGGCCTGAAAGACAAGAACGGCGGATGGTCTGTCTCCTATCCTCTCGTATTCTCAGGAAAAGGCGAAGGGCCGTACTGCGAAGATATAGACGGCAATGTCTTCCTTGATTTCGCCAGCCAGATAGCTTCCAATCCGTTAGGGTATAATCATCCTGAGCTTCTTGAAACGCTCAAATCCTATTCAGGGCGCTCCCCGATCAAATACGCAGGCCAGGATTTCGCTGTCCGTGAGCATCTGAAGATGATAGAAGAGATAACAGACATTGCCCCGCGCGGCTTTGACAGCGCCTTCCTCATAAATTCAGGGGCAGAAGCAGTGGAGAACGCCATGAAAATCTGCATGAGGAAACGGCCAGGCACCAAGTTCGGCATATCCATGGAGAAAGGCTGGCACGGCCGCACCCTGGGCGCGCTTTCACTGACTAATTCCAATTACGTCCATAAGAAAGGTTATATGCGCCTCCCGATGGTGCGCCTCCCTTACAACGAGAACGCGGCCGAGCGTTTAGAAAAATTATTGCGCACCGAAGCATCTGCAGATGAGATAGGTTTCGTAATGCTAGAGCATGTGCAGGGCGAAGGAGGATACAACATCGCACCGAAGAAGATGGTGGAGGATCTCCGCAGGATAACCCATCAGAACAAGATCCCATATATCGCCGATGAGGTGCAGTCAGGCATGGGCCGCACAGGCAAATGGTGGGCCTTTGAGCATTATGGCATATCTCCTGACGTCTTCACATCCGCCAAAGCATTGCAGGTGGCTGCGGTCGTAGCGCCTCATAGCATGTTCCCGCACGAAGCCGGGGCTATCTCAAGCACCTGGGGAGGCGGACAGGTCATAGACATGGCATTGGGCATCAGTACAATAGAGATAATCAAGAAAGACAAACTGCTCGCGAAGAATGCCAGGATGGGCAAATATCTCCTCGGCCTCATCCAGGACATGAAAGGAGTTTCTAACCAACGCGGCTTGGGCATGATGTTAGCCTTCGACGTGGCGTCAGCCCATATGAGGGATAATCTCATCGCCGAGTGCGTGGCCCGCGGCCTTCTCGTGCTCGGATGCGGCAGCAAGTCCGTCCGCCTGATCCCTCCCTATGTGATAACTGAAGACGATGCTGATATCGCAATATCGATCATAGAAGCATCATTGAAGAGGATAACCGCCCATGGATTCTCGCACCATGGGGCGATCTGTGATTTTATACATTGCGGCAAGCACCACACTTAGGTGATATGGCTGAAGAACACAGTGGAGATATGCGCCAACTGCGGCAAGATATCAAAAGCGCACAAGGAAGACTTCCTATGTGATGCCTGCGGCGCCCATGTCACTGTCGTGATACCAATAGCCATGTTTAAACAGATGGTGAAGGCCGGGGCGGCAAAGGAGTAACACTCATTT
>JAQTOF010000048.1 GCA_028713495.1 Candidatus Iainarchaeum sp. | reverse complement strand
CAGAAGCCCGAAGACGATGAGGGGGTTGTGGAACCGCAGCAGCCATAGAGGACCGCGAATGCTGTGAATATGCCGATAAGATAGATGGTTTTCATGAATGCACCACAAGGGCTTTCCGGGCAAAAATATTTAAGCCGCGCCTTATTTCCTCTTTCCCAAATCGTGCGCCTGCTTTAGCCAGCCCAACAACTCGGAATCGATCTCTTTGCCATTCTTGATGTTTACTTCATAGAGGTAGCGGTTTGCGGAACCCCCCTGGAATGCACGAATCCGAGGGCTAACGAATTTCTTATCAGAGGAGAAGGAAATGCGGAGCTGGTCGCTCAGCGCATAGACTGCGACAAACGTGAACGTGGTTACCAGGTGGATACAGCAGTTCAGGGCTTCAATTTTGAACGGGCCGACTTTTTTCCTGAGGCGCTTCAGAAGTTCATTGTAGAGCGGGCGTAGTGCTGCCTTTTTTCCCTGGAAATGCTCGCTTTCAGAAATGAGGTTGCAGGAGTGGGACTGGCCCTTTCTCTTGAACTTCCTTCCGCATTTCTTGCATTTCCACATTTTTTCCATTCTTTCTCTTGTTTCCATAGGAAACGCAAGATTAAATTGCTTCGTGGAGGCGCATGCTGAAGAACTACGGACGGGATGCTGGTGGCGGATAGGATGAAACGCAGGGATGCGGATAGATATTTATTATTTGGCTTGATAGGACCGGTGATATGAAGTCTGCCAACCAGGCTGACAGCGGCGAGGATGCAATAAAAACATCCGGCCTGACAAAGCGTTTCAATAGCACAGTGACAGCAGTCGATAGTTTGAATCTGGAAATAAAAAAAGGCGAGGTATTCGGCCTTCTGGGCCCCAACGGCGCTGGCAAGACCACCCTCATAAGCATGCTCTGCACGCTCCTCCATCCGACTTCCGGCACCGCGACCGTGGCAGGGCTGGACATACGTTCAGAGCCATCCAAGGTCAGGAAAGAGATAGGCATAGTCTTCCAGGAGCCGAGCGTGGACGACCTCCTCACCGGCCGGGAGAACCTGGACCTCCATGGCATGCTCTACAAGATGAAGCCAGAGGACAGGAAGAAGCGCATAGCCGAGATGCTTGCGCTCGTTGAGCTGACTGACAGGGCAGATGACCTAGTCCGCACCTATTCCGGGGGCATGCGCAGGCGGCTGGAGATCGCACGCGGCCTCATGCACAGGCCGAAAATCCTTTTCCTTGATGAACCGACGCTGGGCCTGGACCCAGCCAGCAGGGAACATATCTGGGCGCATATCAAGCGCCTTTCAGAAGAATACGGCACCACAATGGTCCTCACGACGCATTACATGGAAGAAGCGGACCGGCTCTGCAGCAGAATAGGCATAATAGACAAGGGGAAGCTGGTGGTGATAGGCACTGCCGGCGAACTCAAGGAGAAGGTGGGACAGGATATAGTACGCCTCCGCGGAGAGGTGGACCTGGGAAAGCTCAGGAAGCTGAAGTTCGTGAAAAAGGCGAAGATGGACAAGGAGGGTATGGTCGATGTCACCATGACAAATGCGGCCAAGAACCTGCAGACTCTCCTAGACGCATGCGGAAAGCTGACTTCGGTGCAGGTGAGGGAAGTGACGCTCAACGACGTGTTCCTGCATTATACAGGCAGGGACATCCATAGGGAAGAAGAAGAGGAAGGAGAAGGATCGTGGGCCGACCGCGTGATGCAGTGGAGTGGTCAACGTGGTTGAATTCGATGCCATCTATGCGATCTGGCTGAGGGAAGCCAAGGTCTACATAAGAGAGAAGGAGCGCGTCATCGCTTCCATAGTCTCTCCTTTGCTATGGCTTTTCGTGTTCAGCGCAGGCGTCGGAGGGACCGTCACAGTGGGGGAAACAGGCTACCAGGCCTTCGTGTTCCCTGGCATACTCGCCATGTCCATCCTTTTCGTGTCGTTCTTCTATGGCCTTTACATCATATGGGACAGGAAACTGGATTTCCTGAAGGAAGTGCTGGTGGCGCCGGCATCCAGGAGCAGCATATTCCTGGGGAAGGCCTTCGGTGGGATGACCGATGCCATGGTGCAGGCTTTGGTGCTGCTGGCGGTTGGAGCCGTATTCATAATGCCCCTTGGCCCGCTCCAGGTCATATACCTCATACCAGTGCTGCTGCTGACCTCGTTCTCCACGGCAAGCATGGGCCTTTTCATGGGAGCGAAGATGCGCAGCCAGGAGGGTTTCGCGCTAGTGTCCAACCTTGTCATGTGGCCTATGTTCTTCTTCAGCGGAGCGTTGTTCCCGCTGGAGAACCTGCCAGGTTATCTGAAGGACATAAGCCTGATAGACCCTATCACTTATGCCGTGGATGCCATAAGGGTGGTACTGCTGGGCTCAGGGGCATTCCCGCTTTACTATGATGTGGGGGTGCTTTGCGTCTTCGCGGCAATAACCGGGGGCATGGGACTGCTAGCGTTCGGGGACCTCCAGCAGGCGAAATGAGTTCTTCTGGCTCGCTAATCTTTCCGCAGCTTGTTGGAAACAAAAGCCGCGATGGCCGCCAATATGGCGCCTAACAGCGTATTTTCGATGAGCACCATGGAGAGTACCAGAATCAGTGAGGGTGCATCCGGTGCGGCCACACCGAGGATAGGCTTGCCAAGATAGGTGGTGCCGATCAATGTCGCAATGCATATGGTGAGCGAGCTGGCGCATAGAAGCAACGCGCCGTTAAAGGCGGCCGCCCCGAGTCCTTTCTTGGCTACGAGCAATCCCCCGTAGACCGCCAGCGCCAATCTGAGCAGGCTGAAGAACAGGTTTCCCGGGGAATATGAAAGGATTGGTGGCAGGATTCCGGCAGCGATGAGGGCGGTTTCTGCTATGGTCAATGAGATGATGGCCGCTGCCAGGGTCTTCAATGCGACAGGATTCCCGTTTTTCATGCACTCCTTACTCGGCTTCTTTTTAAAATGAAGAGGCTGGCGTTCTTATGGCGATAACCCCATCAACAGAGAGGTTTTTAACCTATGGAAAGGATAGCAAAAGCATGAGAGGCATGCTTGTTTTCGTTCCGGTAATAGCAGTCCTGTTTTTCGCATCTTCGGCTTTCGCAGGCATATGCCCGCCTGGCGCATCGGATTGTTTCCTGTGCGGCGGGATAGGTGGAATACCGTGCGCAGCCTCAGACTCGTGCTCTGGCGCATATGTGGAAGGCGTCGGCAATGTGGCATGCGAATGCCCTCAGGACGAGGAATGCCAGTGCCACTGCCCATATAGCGAATACGGCGCATTGAAGGAGCAGGCAGGCGCCATAGGGGAAACGGTCTGCCTGCCAAGGTGCACCTATGGATGCTCAGCGGATATGAGCATCTGCATAACCGAGGCACCTGGCACGGTTGGCGGGAATGGACTGGCCATGATCAATGCCATACAGGGAGAAGTCCTCGTGAGAATGGCAGGGGGCGGCTGGGCGCGTGCAACTGAAGGCACAAGGATCGCCGAGGGCGCCATGATCAGGACGGGCAAGGATGGCAAGGTTTCGCTGTTGCTGGACGACGGCTCCAAGATATTCATGGAGGAGGAGACGACACTGGATGTGAATCTGCTCAAACCACGTCCTGCGAAAACCACCCTGGACGTCATTCTAGTACTGATTGAAGGTGCGTTATTCTCGGACGTCACCAAAAGAGATAGTACCAAGTTCGAAGTTGATACGGGCGTATCTGTGACTGGAGTGAAGGGAACGCAGTTCCTCACGACATACGATGGTACCACCGCTGAGACGAAGGTGTTCGATGGCGAGGTAGATGTCGCTGACAGATATGGCAATACCGTGGTCCTGGAGAACAATCAGAAGGTCGCGGTGACTTCAGGCGGTGTCGGGGTCCCATCCGAATTCGATCCTTCACAGGAGGACAAGTGGTGGGAAAGCAGCGGAGGATGCTGCTCTGGTGCTATACTGATGGCATTGCTTGCAGGCGCGACGGCTTTTGCGGGGTCAAAACGATGAGGCTCGCCATATTCGTCCTTTTTGTCTGCGCTGCGGTCTGGGCAGCACCGGCTCCGCCGGAGATAATAGTCAACAATCAGACAATGGAATGCTCGCAGTTTAACGCAGGCGACGAATGCATGAACTGCGAGATACCAGAAGGCTGGACAAGCCTTGGATACAACACCAGGGAATGCCCGACGGGATATACCGAGGTCAATGCCCCCAGGAACTGCTCGGGATTCAAGATCGGCAGATGCTGCAGCGTGGGTCACAGCGGCGCGCTGGGCGAATGCGATGATATGATCGTCAATCACCTGACAATGCAATGCATGTTCAACGAAGGCGGAACGGTTCCGCCAGGATGGGAGGGAAAGCCTGAAGGAACAGATGCCTGGGACTGGCAATGCCCTGAAGGGTACGGCTGGCCCGAAGAGGGTCTGCCTGGCGGTCCCTGCCCGTGCACTGCGGCATTCCTCCTGTCAGGCCTCGTGCTGTTAATATCTACTAATCGGAGTTGAGCTTATGGGAATGAGCAAAAAAGATCTGTCACGGAAAAGAGCGAACATAAAGGCCCGGGTAGAGGAGCTTGAGAAGAAGGCCAGGATGGACCCGCTGAAGAAGAACAGGGCGCTCCATGATGAACTGGAAGACCTGAGAAGGAAACTCACAGAGGCGGATTAATCATGGCGATGTGTTTTCTCTGCAGGGAGGAAACGGATACAAGAAGGCTTTTCACAGGCAGTGCAAGAGGGTTCGCAGACATCTGCTTTGACTGCGCGATAAAATTCTACAAGCTGAAGAAAGAAGGATAGGAGACGCGCGATTGCTGCCGGTTATGCCTTGATCAGCTCGCGGTGGGTCTGATACATGAAGGCTACTGCCTCGTTTATCCTGGCGAGCTTCTCTATGACGAATCCGAATATCTCTGTGGAATTGACTTCCTGGCGGTCCTTGAGGTGCGATTCGAGCTCGTGGACGATCCTGTCTGCGACATGCTCGGCTTTCTCGTTCTCCATCCCGCATTCCTGGCATGCGGCAAAAATAGACGCGTATAGCTTCTTCTCGTCGAACACTTCCTTCTTCCCTTTTCTCTTGACGACGAATGTCATAGGATCGACCCGGCTGCGCAGACTGGCGCCATGGAATGCGGATAAGCAACCACCT
This sequence comes from Candidatus Iainarchaeum sp., assembly GCA_028713495.1. GTDB lineage: Archaea > Micrarchaeota > Micrarchaeia > Anstonellales > Bilamarchaeaceae > Bilamarchaeum. The sequence goes on along the minus strand of JAQTOF010000048.1, from coordinate 3,013 downwards.
CTAAAATTTATATAAGTTCCCATGGTGTTCAAAGCCATGGACATGGCAACTATATTGAGGGGGGCGAAGATCATCGCGGTGGTGGGGCTCTCTGACAACCCTGACCGGCCGAGCTATGGGGTGGCGAGCTATCTGATGGAGCATGGCTACAGGATAATACCGGTGAATCCGAACATCAGGGAATGGCGGGGGATCAAGGCTTATGGCTCGCTGGAGGGGATACCTGCAGGCGAACGGGTCGATGTCGTTGATATCTTCCGGAGGAGCGAGGAGGTCGGGCCTATCGTGGACGAAGCGATAGCCATAGGGGCGAAGGCAGTGTGGATGCAGCTGGGTGTTGTCGATGAGGCTGCTGCGGAAAGAGCCAAGAAGGCAGGCCTCTTTGTGGTGATGGACCGCTGCATGAAGATAGAGCATGCAAAACTAAAGGGTTAAATTCGCTGACTGGGATATGATTTTATGGAGCTTGACCTGCGCGAACCGCTGCTCAAAAAGATAAAGATCGGCGAACTTGATCCCGAGCTGAGGCACGAGGTGCTCGAGCTCGCGACCGAGATGGGGCACGAGACCACCATAACATCATCCTCGCGGGCGGATGTCCTGCTCAGATTATACCGAGCCGAAAAAGCGAAGGAGAAAAAAAGCCAGAAAAGGCTGAAGAAAGCAGAGAAGCTGATCCTGGCTGTGTCATCGCTCCAGTTCAACAGGTCGCAGGCAGTGGCGCGGGAAGAGGAGAAGAAAGGCAAGGCCAGGATACCCGGCGCTGCCATAGAAGCCATGTTCCCGGTTAACACGGCCATGAAGAGACTCTTCGAATCAATAGGCATCACGGATGAGAAAGCCATTATCTCCGTTGTGGAAGCCCTTGGTGAGGAGAAGACCAAGGAAAGGATAGAGCTCGTGCAATCGATGCGGCTGGAAGAGGACCTTTTGAAAAAGGTAATGCCGCTTAGGTGGACTGTCCTGCAAGAGGCTAATGATGGCGCGTTCCTGCAGTCCCTTGAGAGAGTCGAGATCAAGAAGGACATAATAGACGCCTGGGCAAAGGCCAACAATAGGCTGCCGGTTGAAGAAGCGAATTACAACAAGAACCCAGGAGTGCTGTGGGAGGATTTCCAGACCATAAGCCGGATGCTGGATATCAAGCCGCCCGAGGAACCATGGATAAAACCCCCGGAAACCAGCAAACGGGAGGAGATAAGATACAGGGGCAAGCCCATGGATCCTGAAGATTTCATAAAGGTCGTCATGTCACTGGGCTTCGCAGTGATAAGGGAAGCCAAACACGGCGTTCTGTTGGGACAGGGGGATGCTATCATGAGCGTCCAGAGAGGCCACAGGAGACAGGAGCAGCTGACCACAGGCACCATCAAGAAGAAACTCACCGAGGCCGGAGTGGACCTCGATGAGTTCGAGAAGGCGAGGAGGGGGCTGGGATTATGAAGGAGATTAAGGTCCAGGGTTATACGGTCACGGTGGAAGTGAGTGAGGGCGTTTATATCGTCTCTGTTCCTGAGCTGCCGGGCTGCACCATACAGGTGGACAGGGAAGAGGACGGCGCACGAAGGATAGAGGGAGTGATGGGCGAATACCTCAAGGAGCTGGCTGGAAGGAGGCCTAAGGAGATCGGCGGACCGCAGAGGCGCCGGAAACCTGAAGACCCTACGGTCAAACTTAGGAGATGAACATATGAAAAACGAGAACAACCTGCTGCTTTCCTATTTCATAATAGTGGTCCTGCTCGTCTGCACGGTGTATTTCTGGAACGACAACAACCTGCTCACGCTCCAGCTGGCTGACCGTGAATCCGAACTGGCCAATGTGCATGCTGAGCTGGGGGCCAAGGACATATTCGTCGCCGAAGCGAAGCAGGACCTGCTGGACCTCAGGCGCAGCATAACCGATGTGCAGAACTCGCTCAACGAATCCACCCAGTGGTTCACAGACAACTCACGCATGTCAGGCAGCCTTGAGAATTTCACGGCTGATGTCGAGGATGCCTGCATAACGGACACGGTGCTGGATCTTGCCTGCATAAAGGACGAAATGTCTAACCGGCTGGATTTCAGGTTCAGGAGCGAGTGGGAAGACAGGCTCTATTCCATAGATGAGATGGTGGGGAGGCAAGGCGGAGATTGCGATGACTATTCCCTCTTCATGAAGGCCATGCTGAACACCATGAAGGAGGATAAGATCGCTGCCAACCTGAGCGCCAGGAATAACAACCTGCATGCCGTTTTCATGGGGCTGGGTGATGAGAGATCGCCCTATGATACGAGCGACATGGAATATGTGGGCGACCTCCAATCCATCTACCCTATCGCCATATGCTACACCCTATCGGCCCACGAAGAGGCCATAAGCGGCCATTGCATAGATGCCCTGAGCACGGTTCCGATAGAGTCGCTGGATGACCTGGCTAAGCTCGATGGGGCCCAGACCTTCGATCCGCAGGATGGCACGTATACGGGAGAGATAGGGGACGAGTTCTACATCTGCCAGGATGGGGAGACGGACTGCGAACGCAACCGCGACAGCGTGACCGTGGTCATAACCGATGGCGATATCTACGAGTTCAAGGAAGGCAGATGGAACTATCTAGGGCAGTATGAGGTTTCCATAGAAACAATGCTCGGGCAGGTGGATGGAACGCTTTCCAGGTGCGAGGCCTGGGACTAACCATCCATGAATCTCCAGAAGACAAAGTCGAATATCCTTTTCCTTATCCCTTTCTTCGGATTCTCGAGGACCCACTCCACGAAAGAGCAGAACGGCGGATTCGTGAAGATGTCGAATAGAAGCACCTGCATGCGGTGGGTGGATCCCAGCCTCCGCATCATTTCGCTCCCATCACGATCTCCGCGGATGTGCTTGGCCACGCCTTCGCCGCTCCTGACAGCGTAATACATGCCTTCGGTGGTGACCGGATTGAGCAGGCCTGCGGCATCGCCTGCCAGGAAGACATTGCCGAAACGCCAGCCGCGGTAGTCAGCATTGCCGCGGTAGCCTTCGC
>JAQTOF010000047.1 GCA_028713495.1 Candidatus Iainarchaeum sp. | reverse complement strand
CCGGCCACTTCATCCAGCGTGAAACGCTGGGCTTTTATCAGGCCTATCACGCCGAAGAATTTCGCGGCCGGATAGAGGTCAAAATGCACGCGTCCATTCAGCCGCACCCCTGTGATAAGTCCTTTCTTGAGCTCCCGTATGCCGCTGCCGTATCTCCCTAACCTCAGCGGCGTCTTCGCCCGCTCTGCCCTTGCCTTCAGGTATGGCAGGTCGAAATTAGATGAATTATAACCCACAAGCACATCAGGGTCTTCGTCGCCCACGATGGCGCAGAACCGCTTGATCATCTCCTTCTCATCAGCGACAGTCTCCACGAACTTCCTGGGGGATTTCTTTGTCGTGAGCACGCCCTTGTTCCTGCCGCAATAGCTTATCATGATGACAGGATCCTTGCCTTCCCTGGGCGCTCCCATGGGGTTGTAGGTCTCTATGTCAAAGCTCAACGCGCTCAGTTTCGGGTCGCCTTCCTTCACCTTCAATATCTTCTTTATCTGCCTTCCCTCGCGCTCGTATGTCACCACATAAAGCGGACAAAGCCCCATATCAAACAGGAATCTCCTTGCGAATGGTATATTCTGCTCATAGGACGGGTAGGGCACCACGCCCTTCAGCACAGGCACATGGGACGGCTCCCTGCAGTAGAGCTTGAGCATCTTTTTCTTCTCCAGTCCCACCCTCTTCTCTATCTCCTCCACTCTGAGGGGCGAAATCTCCTCTCCTGGCCTCCTCGCTGCCCTTATGGCCATCAGCTCGTCTTTCTTCTGCAAAGGCGCGTCTACGATGAAATAGGGGTCGTACTGGTAGTATAATTTTATCGTCTTCTTGCCCTTGAGGATCAGCGATACGTAGGTTTTGCCATTCTTCACAGTGTATCCTGCGTCTATGAAGAAAGCGCGCCTCCTGACAATGGCCATGAGTCTCTATATTGAAGAAGGATATAAAAACCTCTGAACCATGGGGAAAATGCGTAAGGAAAAGGATAAAAGAATCTAAAGAAAAGGAAAGATTTACTTCTTCAGGCTGATTTCCTTGTCCACGAGCTCCTGCATCACGTCCTCGTGGATGAATCTCCTGCCGCCTATCTTCACGTGCGGGATCCTTCCACGGTCGAGGCGCCTCTCGAAAGCGTTCCTCTTTATCCTGATGCCGCCCTTGTGGAGCTCCTTTATGGCCTCGCTCACCGAGAAATAATTCGAGCTTATGTGGGTGAGTGCCTCTATGGCCTCCTTCGGCACGAGCCTCCTGGTCCCGAACTTCACTGACGGGATGGAGCCCTTCTCTATCCTTCCTATGAATGCCCTGAAGTTGATATCGGTATTCGCCTTCCTGTAGTCCTCGTAGGCTTCCTTCACAGTGAAGAATTCGCTCTTGGTGGTGGTTATGTCGTCAAGGACGCTCTTCGGGATGTATCTTTTCCTGCCGACCTTCACGAAAGGAACAGTGCCCCTCTCGATCCTTCCGCCGAAGGCCCTGAAAGATATGAATACGCCGTTGTCCTTGAGATAATCATAAGCAGACCTAACTGAGAACAAATCATGCTTGCCTTCCAGCTCGTCCTCGCTCGCCTTCTGGCGATAAAGGTTCTGGGCCACCTTGAAGACATTGGCCACAGAGGACGAAAGTCCCTTCTCAGTAGTCTCCCGATCCTTCTTTATCTCGTTAAGATCGATAGACCTGAACCTGTCCACGAAGTCGTCATCGATTTCCGTTTCGATTATTATTTTCTTTCCGCGGGGCATGTTTTACCACCTTTAATCAACACTTTATTTTATTGTAGTTTATGAATCTCAGTGATTATAGTTATAAAACACACAATTTATAAATATAGCCCTTTTCAGGCACCTTCCTTTGGTTTTGGCTTTAGTCGGAACACCATATAAACGACCAAAACCAATAAAATTACACCGCCTAGTATGTATGAAAATGGTATTCCCTGAGTCTCGACCGGTGATTCCTGTGTATTATTCTGGTCTTGCGTGCCATTTTGTGGGGGTTGCACATCGAGCGTAGAGAACTGAAGGTCGATCTCGGCCCTATTGCCTTCCTTGTCCTTCACCCCGATTTTTACCTTCACAATCGATTTCGAAGGCAGCTCGGGGAACTGCGCTGTGAACGTGTTCCTGCCGCTCGTGAACGTGACCGCCTTGCTCCAGGGCGTCGTCTCATCCGAAGGCTCGATCTTATACAGGACTTCGATACTGGAGAGGTCAAGGCCGCTCGCATGTGCATTCGGATCAGTCACGCTTATCGACAGCTGTGGCTTGCCGCTTATCTCTCCTGGCACTATATCGCCGAAGGATGGCGCGTGCGTATCAAAAATCACCGTGACCGAAGGCTCGGATGCCGGCATCAGCGTGCCTTCTCTCACGATCCCCCTGTAATCCACGCTGTAAGGTATCTGCTCGCCGAAAGCCGGCGTGTATTCGAAATGGCCATCAGGCACATCGAATGTCTGGTTGAATATCCTGAGGGTTACGCTGAGGGGCGCAGAGGTGTCATCCATGACATCTATCGATATCGTATAATGGGCGAATATGACGACGTAGTCCGTATCGTTCGCGACTGTCAGCGAGCCCGCCTGCTCTGCATCCAGATAGCTGGCGAAATAGCTGTAATCGCCGGTCTTGAAGTAATACTTGACCATGCCCGTGCTGTCGGTCTTGTTCATCTTGCCGCCCAATGTCACCGAAGCGTTCTCGAGCGGAGCATTCAGCTGGTCCCAGACGAAGAACTTCATAGGGTAGACGTCTGTGAGTATGATGTCCACAGGGCTGCCGTGTATGTTGGCCTCCACGACCGCTGTCTTGGTGGAGCCTCCTGCCGAGCCGGTTATGGTTATATCGCAGTCTATCTGCCTTGTTGTCGTACCCTGGTTGAGTATGTCATAATGGAGCTTGCCCTGCGAGTCAGTGTATCTTGGGGACGTGGTGAAATACTGCTCTCCGAACGAGGTGCCACGGTCGAATGTCACTGTCACCACAGCGCCTTCTATCGGCCTGAGCTTCGCGTCGAGCACCCGCACATCGAACGAGTCGGTGTATCCGATGCAATCCGCGAAAAGCGGCACTGCGAGCTGCGACAGGATGAGGAACACGAACAGGTAGCGCAAGTCCATGAGCGTGATTACTATATCAAGCTTTAAAACGTCTGCGGGCCGTCTCATCTCTTCGGCGTCTCGCTCAGTTCCCTACCCCATCTCGCCTTGGACTTATGCCAGAGCTCCCGCGCCTCTGCGACAGTGAACAACGATCCGGTCACCAGGACCAGGTCATCTTTCCCGGCCAACGAAAGCGCTTTCTTCACAGCATCCTTGACATCAGGCACCATCATATGCTCCATACTATGCTTTTCCATCCTGCCTGCTATAATTTGCATGTCAGCTGCCCGCCCGGCGACCTTGTGCGCAGTTATGATCGCCTTATCTGCGAGCGGAGCGATCGCGTCCACCATGCCGGCGATATTCTTGTCTGATGACATCCCGATGACAAGGATCATCTTCTGGTATTCCACATCTTCTTCTATGGTTTCCCTCAGCCTTCCCATCGCTCCAGCATCTTTGGCACCATCCAATATCACAAGCGGTTTCTTCTGGACGACCTCCATCCTTCCAGGCCATCTCGTCTTCTTCAACCCGTTCATAATGGCCTGGTCATCGATTCTCACCCCGCGTAATCTGAGCGCCTCTATAGCCCCGATCACGCAGGCCGCGTTCTCCAGCTGATGGCGTCCAAGTAGCGGTACGTGCAGATGCTCGTATCTCTTTCCGGCAAAATCTGCATCGAAAATCTGCCCGTCTGTTCCAGCATCCACTCGGTTGAATGTAATGCCTTTTCCGATCACCAATAGCCTCGCGTTCCGCTCGCTGCAAGTTCTCTCAAAAACACCAAGCGCTTCGTTCCTGGCAGCGGTCACAACCAGTCCGCCATCCCGTATTATCCCCGCCTTCTCGTACGCTATCTTCTCTACGGTATCGCCGAGTATCGCAGTATGCTCGAGCGAGATGTTTGTTATGACAGATACGAGCGTGTTCGCATCGTTTGTGGTGTTGGTCGCATCCAGCCTTCCGCCAAGGCCGACCTCCAGCACAGCGAAATCGATCTTCTTTTCCTTGAAATAGCAGAATGCGGCTGCAGTCATGACCTCGAAGAAAGTCGGATGATCAAAAACCCCACCCACCCCACCACTCGTGCGCTCGCGTTCCGTCTTCGCCATCCTGTCTACAGCTTCGCGCACTACAGTTATCATCCTCGCGAAATCCTTTTCGCTTATCTTCTTCCCATCTATGCAAATCCTTTCAGTGATGCTCGCCAGATGCGGACTTGTATACCTACCAGTCCTGTATCCCGCTTCTGTGAGCACTGAAGAAATCATAGCCACAGTGGATCCTTTACCACTCGTTCCGCCAACAATGATGGTCCTGAAACTATCCTGCGGCCTGCCCAAAGCATCCAGCAGTTTCGCTATCCTTTCCAGTCCGAGCTTCGCTCCCATCTGATTCAGGGACTGGAGATAGGCAGCCACATCATCAATCTGCGCCTTCTTAGCCATATGAAAACCAGCTAAATCGCTATGGTTTAAATGCGCTATCATTGTAATTAAGGTTTGCCTGGATTGTCCAGGTGTAATACTCAAGAGAGACGGTGGACCTATGAAGATTTTTGGTTTGGAGCTTAGCAGCAGGAGTGTCGCTTTCCTTCTGGTATTTTCCCTTATCGGGCTTTTGCTTTACCAGGTAAACTACTCGTCCATAATCGGCGTCAAGTTCGATGCCAAATTCACATTGTTCCAGTTCATAGGTCCTATGGCAGCAGGCATACTCGGCCCTGCGCTCGGTGTGTTATCGGTCTTACTGGTCTCGCTCTCCAATTTCCTTCTCACAGGCAAGGCGCTAGAGCTGACAGCAGTCGTCAGCTTCTTCACAATGGCGGCCGCAGCCATCTATTTCGGCACCAAAAACCATGCCACTGCCCTGATAGCAGTTGTCTGCATGGCTCTATTCTGGCTGAATCCAATCGGCCAGGAAGCTTGGGTGTATGCGCTTTACTGGTTGATCCCGATAGCCGCCAGCTTCTACAAGCAGAACATCTTAGCTAGGAGCCTTGGAGCTACTTTCACTGCGCATGCAATCGGCAGTGTGGTGTACCTCTATGCGTTCAGCATACCAGCTGCTTCATGGATGCTGCTTCTACCTGTAGTGGCTGTAGAAAGATTATCCTTCGCAGCAGGCATAGCAGCTTCCTTCTATGTTGCCAACACGGTGCTACAAACCCTATCCACAAGGGTGGACCTGTCCTTCATCAACATAGAAAAGAAGTACGTGCTCGTGAAGGCCTGAATTTCCAAGGCCTGATTTTTCCTTTTTCAGAAAGTGCCCAGGTCCCTTGCTAGCTGAATCATGTGCTAAAGGATGTATTTTAAGGTTAATGCACCATCATCCCGATTATTGAAACACTTAGGGATGGCTATGACTAAATCAAAACAATTTCTGCCTGATGGCAGGACAATGAGGGCAACGAATAACATAAGCCAACTGGGCATGTTCTTGCTTCAAAATAAGCAGTTTGACCCGATGACAGAGCACATAGCCAACGCGCGCGACTTCCTGGCGCATGATTACGGACCAACCGGATGGTTACGTGGCGATCAATACGTATTTTATCGTTCCAATCCCGTGGCGCCGTTAGGTAAAGAACTTGTCTATGACGCCAACTACGTCACATCTTTAGGACGACGCACTGTTGGCGAAATCACAAGCACGCTCATCATTCCGGATATTCCGGTAACCCTCCGTGGAAAAACGATGAGCCTCCAAGCAGCAACCATGGTTATAGGAGTTTTAGATTCGATAACCCTGCTGGAGATAATTCAAACCGGAGGGAATGAATTCCTGGTAGCACCCGCCAAATCGGGTGCTCTTGCCGGAAAGGTGAAGCTCGTGGATATATCATCTTTGGTTGATCCAAATGTCACACTTCAGGTATTTCCCGCGTATAACACCCCTTCCTGCATGCCTGACGAACACGGTTTCCCAACTGGTGTTCTGGTTCCTGAAGGAACTTCCGGCGCCGTAACCCTATTGGTGAATACGTTTAGTACTCCGCACGCTACTGGTTCTCCTAGTGAATTCGGATGGCACGGCTCAGCGTCCTTCCATGCTTCCCACAGTGGCGTCAAATCTATTTCGTGTGGCCTCCCGTGGGAAACGTCTTCAGACGTTATCCTGCTTGGCAATCCTGGCACGCAAAGCCAACAGCCGCACCAGCAGGTTCAATAGCTGCCCAGAGTTGTCTGCCTGCTGGTCAGCATCTCCCTTATCATGACTCCCTGGTCTATGAATCTTGATACCGGCAGTCTCAGTCTTGTGGACACATAAGTCAACGCATCCCTGAACGAACCGAATTCCCTGTGCGGCTGTTTCATCGCATTCCTCACATTCTCGCGCACATTGAACACGCCAAGCGGCACATATCCTTCATATGCCTCGCGCAGCACTATAGCCCCTGCCTGTTTCTTCATCCTCTCCAAGGCCTCTAGCACTCCGAATTTGCAGCTGTAGTAGCACCCACCAACTGTTGAATACCCCTTTTTGCCTTTTGTCCATTCCTGGTCAGCAAAGATGTATTCTTCTTTGCCCAGGATATGGATGAACGCCTCCAGCCATTCATACTGCCACGGTGTCGGTGTGAGTATCACAGCGTAATAGTTGTTCAGGCTTGAGAACTCATAGACCTGGAAGCTGTCTATGATGTCATAGTAGATGACCTGGTTATAGAGGTGGTCTGCCAAAGAGCTGTCCACTGCTGTTATGGACCATCTTGTGGGAACCAGCCTCCTGTTCTTGCCCAGTCCCATTGTCCCGGTTGAGAATGCCTTCTGTATCTGGGAGAAGAGCACGCCTTCCTGGTACAAGTCAGTCACTGCCTCGCCAGCCTTAAGGTCCGTGTCGTAATAAGCATCCTGCATATGCTTCTCCCATTTCACATTGCCAATGTCGAACCTTTCCAATGGAGCGCTCGGCCCGAAGGGCTGGTGCTCCTCATCAAAAGTGAATCCCTTCGGTTTGTACCTGAAATCAGCTTCGCTTTCCACGGATTTCTCAGCCAGCGATATCTCCTGGAGCTTGTGCACCAGCTTGTTGTCCAGGTCCTTGATCCCGACCTCCTGCTTCCCCCTCACGAGATTGAGCCTGAATCTTATTATGTCGTCCTGGGTTTTCCTAGACGGTATCCAGCATTCGGGTCTGTCCATGGCCACAGTATCTCCCCGGGTCGGGCTGAGCATGGGCCCTATGGCTACTTTTGGATATCCATAAGCTCCGATGAATACCGATGGCGGCGAGCTCCCATCAAGCTTCTCGTTCACCTCTACAGTACGCCATTTCTGCGTGTTGGTGGTTATGCGCTTGAGATACGCTCCCTTCCCTATCCCCATACGTCTGCTTTCGCGTTCCAGATATAAAATTGTTTGGTGGGTTTATTTCCGCGAAGGGCATATGGCTTTTATTGGTTTGCATATATTTTTCCAGTACTAGTTTCGCGACCGTAGTCTATCGGTATGATTCGAGGTTGCCAATCTCGCGGACCGGGTTCAATTCCCGGCGGTCGCATTTGTTTTGCTAAAAATTTCGCTTCGCGAAACTTTGGCCAAACACGCTGATTCAAATCGTCTTCTCGCCCGTGGTGCGTTTTTATCTTCCAGATTTCGTCATTCGCCATAAGCCTATCCGATAGCCTTTAAACCCGTACCCTGGCATAACGGGGTTAATTGTGATTTCTATGCCTACGCTGGTAGAAGAGATGCTAAAGTGTCTTGAGATCCGCGAGGTAAAGTCACTGCTGGCTCACGAGCAGGTCATATCCTACAATCTCAAGCGCCTGAAGGAATCCATGCTCAACATAGGCCATCTCGTAGATCCTCTTGTCGTAGACTCGAAAACAGGCGTAGTATTGGACGGCAACCACCGCTTGAAAGTCCTCCAGATAATAGAATGCCCCTATGCTGTCTGCCAGACTGTCGATTACACCAGTCCTGACATAACAGTGGGCACATGGTATCCCTCCACTCATTTCAACGCAGAACAGGTCTTCAAGCTAGATTCCATAAAGCACGAGAAAGTGGACTACGCTGCCGGCAAGGCGGCCGTGGAATCCCTCAAGGCGCCATTCATGCTCGCCAACAAGAAGGATGGTTGCCACCTCCTCAATCCTGGAAATTACAAGCTCAAGGAGATGGTTGAGGAGCAGAATTACGTCCTATCATTACTGGAGAAGAATTCCCTGGACTACATACCGTCTGAAGAATTCGAGCGGATGTCATCTCTTGGCCAGTCCGTGCTCGTCAG
>JAQTOF010000046.1 GCA_028713495.1 Candidatus Iainarchaeum sp. | reverse complement strand
GTTCGGGCCGAGGCCTGACGAAGGTGGGTATAGGGGGAGGTTCGCCCGTGGCGTGATGAAGCTTCTTGAGGAGAATCCTATAGTGCTATCACGGAAATATGCTGATGCCAAAGAGCGCGAATTCTTTGTGAGCGGCATAAAAGAAGGCAACTGGAGCAGGACGTTCCTGAAATTTGACGAATTGAAGAAGAGGCTGAAGCCGGTAGCTGACGGCCTGGCGATACACTCAGTGAACACCGATGTTGGCGTGACGCAGGACCTTAGCAAGCTGATAAGGGTGCCGAATTCCATACATGGAGAGACGGGGTTGGTGGCGAAGATAATAGAAGACATAAAGACGTTCGACCCGTGGAAGGATGCTGTGCTCGAAAACCAAAACAAAAACCAAACCACAAATGAGATGAAGGTTAAGTTTGTGGAGGATGTACCACAACTCGAGCTTGGCGCTGATACGGTGGGACCGTTCAAAAAAGGAGAAGAGAGGGTGCTTTCTCAGCACCTTGCTTTGCTGTTTGTATGTAAAGAAAGCGCCATGCTAGTGTGAAGGTGGGATCATGAAGACCGTGAGCGGGCTGGACGAGTTGTTGAAGAATATGCAGCCGAAAATGGCGAAAACGAGATATTTCATGGCGTCTGTGGGCGAAGGCGAGTTGATGGCGCTCAGCGGCTACCTGGAATACATCATCTGCATCTATCGGGAGAAAGAAGGATTGACTGTGGTGTTCGAGGAAGGCATAAAGGAAGACATCGCAGGCATGACCGAAAAGATGGTCGGTCCGTTCGCGCTGATAACGCTGAACGTTTATTCTGACCTGATGGCTGTCGGGTTCCTAGCCAGGATAACCGACGCATTGGCAAAAGAGAAGATAAGCGTGAACGCCTTCTCGGCATACCACCACGACCATCTGCTGGTGCCGTGGGAAAGAAAAGAAGATGCGCTTAAAGCGCTGGAAAAATTAGGGAAATGATTATTTCTTAGCCGCAGGAGCGGTCTCTCCGGCCTTGGAAAGCTGGATCCTTGGCGGGATGAGCGGCGCTGTGAGGCCGAGCACACGGGCGACCAAAGTGCCGTTCGCGCTGCCACTGTAGTTCACTGCGCTGAGCACCACGCTGGCATAGCTCTCGGGGATCTTCTTGGTCTTTTTCCAGGTGTCCACGATCTCCTTGGCAAGCTTGGCCTCTTCCTTGGCGAGCAAAACGCCCTTTATCTTGAGCTGGCCCGCATCCTGCTGGTAAGTGGCAGTGTAGACATACGTTATCTCGACGTTGTCTTCCAGGCTCTTCACGTCTTCCAGCGAGATGTTTATGCTCAGGCCTTTTATGCTGGCCTTAGGGGTCTTGTTTCCGCTGACTTCAAGTATCCTTTCACCAACTATCATATACAATCCGCCTCCTATAGAATGGTAGGAACCATTCTGCTGGGAAAATATTAAAAAGCAACCCAGGCAGCCGGATTAGTGGAAGTCTGCCTTAAAAACATTTGCGAGCAAGGCACTACCATGACTTCTTTTGATAAAATGCTTTCAGAGAGCACCATCTTCAAGGACCTGTCGGTCCTATCGCCTCACTATGTGCCCAAGGACCTGCCCTACAGAGACCAGCAGATGCATGAGATAAGGACTGTGGTGTCCCCTGCGCTGAAGGGCCAGAAGCCCAGGAACCTCATCATATACGGCAAGACAGGGACCGGCAAGACATGCACCACCAAGAAAGTGATGGATGAATTCATCGACAATGCCAAGCAAGGCAGCGCCAGCATGCATTATGTCAACTGCAGGATATACAACTCGCGCTACAGGATACTCCAGAAGGTACTGAAAGGATATGTGCCCGAGTTGGAGAAGGCAGGATTCGGATTGCCTTTCCTCTACGAGAAGCTGATTGAGATCGCTTCTGCAGGCGAGCAGATCGTGGTCGTGCTGGACGAGATAGACATGGTGAAGGACCTGGACGAGCTGGTCTATACCATGACGCGCTCCAACGACGAGATAAAAAGAGGCGGCGTGACCATCATAGGGATATCCAACAAACTGTCGTTCAAGGATTCGCTGGATCCAAGGAGCAGGAGCAGCCTCTATGAGACCGAGATGATATTCCAACCATATACGGCACAACAGCTCCAGAAGATACTTGAGCAGAGAGTAGGCGAAGGATTCATGGCAGGAGTGGTGGATCCTTCTGCGATCAACCTCTCTGCGGCCATAACATCGCAGGAGAGCGGTGATGCGAGATACGCGCTCAAGCTGCTCAACAAGGCAGGCGAGATGGCGCAGCAGCAGGGCAGGAAGAAGGTGACTGATATCGATGTGGAGGCTGCCAGGAAGAAGGTGGAGCTGGACCTCATCGTGGAGACCATAAGCACCTTGCCTGAGATGCACCAGCTGGTCCTCTATGCCATAGCTTCGCTTTCAGGTTCCGGTAGCAAGTATTCCAGGCTTGAAGGCATGGAGAGCGGGTTCCTTTTCTCAGGAGAGGTATATGAGGAGTACGAACGCGCATGCAAGGCCGCGAGGAAAAGGCCCAGGAGCTCCAGATGGTACAAGGAATACCTCAATGACCTCGAGACCCTTGGACTGATAATAACGACCCCGAGCGGCAAAGGCGTGCGGGGCCAGACTACTTTGATAAAGATAGGGCCAGACTATGAGAGCGTGCTGGCGGTATTGAAGAAGGGATTGTTCGGCAGCTGAGGTAGATATCTTGGACGACCGATACTTGAGATATGCAGCAAGGATTTTCCTGCTGGTCCTGCTGCCTTTTGTGCTTGGCGCATTCATACTCCCTCATACCCAGGCCATGGAAGGGCAGATGCTGAGAAGCCCGAGCGAGGAGAAGAGCGGAGAGGAGATCTCGTATTCTTTCACGCACTCCGGGAATGACTTGGCCGTGCCTCAGAAAGTGAATGCGATATTCCCACTGGCAGATTATCTGGATTTCCCCCCGCTCATCAACCATTACCAACCCGAGATCTGCTTCCAGGACAATGATAGCTTCCTTATCCTTGCAGACGGTGAAAAGTACGACCCGGAATTCCAGTGGATCGTGAATTTCAACAACCGGACCGCGGTGGTTGTCGCTCCGGACGGCGTCAACTGCACGCCGGCCTCTAGCGACGGACCGAATGAATATAGATGGTATGCCCAGATGGCCCTGCCCCTCAACGACTCCCGTTTCAAGGGCAACGTGACATTCGTGCCGCAGACAGTGACATATCCCCAGATAACTATGGATTACGGTCTGCTCCAGGGTCTTGCTCTCATTCCAGTGGCGTTCCTCTTCGTATGGTATCCTATTGCGGGCATCTGGAAAAAGGTGCATAGGGGGATATTGGAACAGTAGTTCAGCTGATATCTTTCAGCCCGTCCGCGATTTCTTCTGCCCGCTAGAATCATTTTAAGCCTAGTCTTAGTAGGGATGCTGTACGAAAGGGCCGATAGTCTATCTGCAGGTGATTGGCATAACGAAACTCACTATACCGGTAACAGGGATGGACTGCGCTTCCTGCGCTATGAACATAGAACGCAGGCTGAAGCGAGTGAAGGGTGTGGAAAGCGCTAATGTCAACTTCGCGACCAACAGGGCCACTGTGGAATACGACGAGGCCAGGGTCGGGCCTGGCAATCTCAAGGACGCCATAGAAGGGCTTGGCTACGGTGCGGAGATGCCGGAAGGCGCAGGCAGCAACAGGAAAGGGAAGGACCGAATGTTCCTGCATGTAATCGGTATGGATTCCATGCACTGCGCCATGATAGTGGAAAAGGCGCTCAAGAGGACCACCGGAGTCAATAAGGTTGAATTGAATTTCGCCCTTGAGAAAGCGGCCATAGATTATGATAAAGGGAAGACTGACTTCGCCAAGATAAAGAAGGCGATTTTTGATGCCGGCTATGATGCGGAGCTCCTAGACGCTGAAGACGAGGTCGACAAGGAACGGCTTACGAGGGAGAATGAGATAAAGGAATTGGCATCACGGCTCACATATTCGGTCCTGCTCACCATTCCGGTGCTGATACTTGCATTGCCTGAGATGCTGAAGGGGATCGTCGCCCTTGAATATCCTGAGTTCTTCATGAAGAACATGGCTGCGCTCCAGTTTTTCTTGGCGACGCCAGTGCTCTACATAAACAGGGAGTTCTTCACCAGAGGCTTCAGAGGCCTGATCAACAGGCTGCCAGGCATGGACAGCCTTGTGGCCCTGGGTGTCGGCACTGCTTACGTCTACAGCGTGGCTGTGGGTTTCGGTTTCATAGAAGGCAGCGTTTATTACGAGACTGCAGCGCTCCTTCTCACATTCATAGTGCTCGGCAAGTATCTTGAGGCCATAGCCAAGGGGAAGACATCTGAGGCGATAAAGAGGCTGATGGGCCTGCAGCCCAAGACCGCCATGGTCATCCGCGGCGGAAAGGAGATGGAGATAGCCATAAAGGAGGTCATAGTCGGCGATGTCATAATCGTGAAGCCAGGCGACAAGATACCTGTGGATGGGGTCGTGATAGATGGCGCAAGCAGCGTTGACGAGGGCATGATAAGCGGGGAGAGTATGCCTGTGCATAAGACAAAGGGCGATATCGTCATAGGCGCGACCATCAACAAGACAGGCTCTTTCAGGTTCAGGGCGACAAAAGTAGGCAGTGACACCATGCTCGCCCAGATAATAAAGCTGGTGGAGGATGCCCAAGGAAGCAAGGCGCCCATACAAAGGCTCGCTGATCTGGTGGCGGGATATTTCGTCCAGGTGGTCATTTTACTGGCGCTCGCTGCATCTGCTTACTGGTGGCTTTTCGCAGGACAGTCATTTGTCTTCGCGATGACCATACTGGTATCCACCCTCATAATCGCATGCCCGTGCGCCATGGGACTGGCTACCCCCACGGCAGTGATGCTAGGTACAGGGAAAGGAGCCGAGAACGGCATACTTTTCAAGGATGCCGAAAGCCTTGAGAACCTCCATAAGGCAGGCATCGTGATATTCGACAAGACAGGCACCATAACAAAAGGCGAGGCAGTGGTGACCGACATCGTGCCTTTCGGAATGAGTGAAAACGAGCTGCTTGGGATAGTAGCATCTGTCGAGAGCAATTCAGAGCACCATATCGCCCAGGCGGTGGTGGAGATAGCCAAACAGAGGAAACTGAAGGTAAGCGAGCCGAAGGCTTTCCGGGCGATTCCGGGCTATGGGATCACCGCGACATTCGGGAAGAAGCGCGTGCTGATAGGCACCCTGGCCCTCATGAAGAAAGAGAAGGTACGCATGAAGGAGGATGTCACGGTAGCCATGTATGAGCTCGAGGAGCAGGGCAAGACGGCAGTCCTTGTGGCTGATGATGATAAGCTCATAGGCATCATAGCCGTGGCAGACACCATAAAGGAGAATTCTAAGGAAGCTATCGCGATGCTCAGGAAGATGGGCTACGAGAGTGCCATGATAACAGGAGATAACGAACGCACTGCGATGGCGATAGCCGAGCAGGCCGGGATAGACCGGGTGCTGGCCCATGTGCTGCCAGAGGACAAGGTCACAGAGGTCAAGAGATTGCAGAAAGAAGGGAAGAAGGTCGTATTCGTAGGCGATGGGATAAACGATGCGCCTGCCCTTGCCCAGGCTGATGTGGGCGTGGCCATAGGCGCAGGGACAGACGTCGCTGTCGAGAGCGGAGAGGTCGTGCTGGTGAAAAGCGATCTTCGCGACCTGGTGAAAGCGATGCAGCTGAGCAGGTACACCCTTGGGAAGATAAAGCAGAACTTGTTCTGGGCTTTCGGATACAATGCCATAGCCATTCCAATCGCCATGGGCGTGCTTTACCCGGCCTATGGATTCCTGCTGAGTCCTGTGATAGCAGGGGCGGCTATGGCTTTCAGCTCTGTGAGCGTTGTGACGAATTCCCTGACGATGAGAGGCTGGAAGCCCAAGATCAGAAAGTGAAGAGGAAGCGCTTTGGGGCTTTTCCGTTCTTTATTTCCACTCCTTCGCGTCTTAACATCGCGATCTTCTTTCTCGTCCCGTGCGCGAATCCGCCGACATCACCGTCGCTCCGTATGACGCGGTGGCACGGAACCGATTTGGAGCGATTCTTGTTGAGCGCGTTGCCGACAGCGCGGGCTGATTTTGGTTTTTTGATTGCCCGAGCTATCCGCGAGTATGTGGAGACCTTGCCTTTCGGGATTCTGGCGCAGGCAGAATAGACCTTTTCCGTGAAGCTGCGGGTTGCCATGGAAAATAAATGAAGAGAATCTTGTTTTATTCCTTCGCAGGGCCACGGAGCTTCAGCACATTGCCCAATGCCTCGGCCACGTCGTCCAATCCGCAGGAGGTCGCTAACCTGGTTGCCCTGTCAATGGCTCCCTCGTGCACCATCTTGTTTATGAGAAGCATGCCAATTTCGCTTTGCTCTTTCTTGCCAAGGAAAGCGTCTGCTACCATGAAAGCTTCGCCCAGATAATAACCATCCTTCCTTTTCCTCAGGATATCGCAGACTTCGGAAGCGATGTTCCTGACATCCTCATCCTTAAGGCCTCCACGAGATACCATTTCCTTGGCCGTTTCTATGCAACCTCTCTGGGTATCGATCAATACCCCGCGCACCAAGAGCATAGCTGCTTCCCTGCGCTCTTCAGGGCCGAGGTATCTTTCAGCCAGGTCCATGATGTCTGGTGAAAGCGGCTTGCATCTATCTTTGGCCAGAGCGACACGGTTATCGAAAGCTTTCTTCGCAGCCTCTTTCAGGTGGGTTTCATCAAACTGGAACTCCGTCATGTTGGATACGGCAGCATAGAAATCCAGCTCTTCCAGATTCGCAACCAGGCATCCCATGGCCGCTGCTTTCTGCTCTTCAGGACCTAAGTAGCGAAGAGCGATCATGTGCGCCAAAAAGGGCTCGTTGCCATCAACGCGTTCTAGGACACCAGCGAGCTGGTTTTTCCTGTATCGCTCCTCCACCATAAAGAGTTCCTGGAAAACATACTTCATGACAGCCGGGCTATCCTGGCCATTCTCCTTGAAGTTGCGAAGCCCGAAGCTAAATGCCTGTTCGGGAGTGTATTCACTCCGCTTCATGCGTTTCATATCATTCGCGATGCATTTTGCCACCATCCTGCATCGGACGTCTTCCTGCTCCGCTTCTGGGAGATAATTCTTCGCTATCGCGTATGCTTCTTCGGGGTCTTTTGTTAGCTTACGAGCGACAATCCTCCGTGCTGCGGCGATAACATCGTCAGCCTTAAAACCAAGACTTTTTGCCAGTCTCTTGGTTTTTGCCAAATCCACCTCATGACGTGAGATCGAATCGGTCAGGACACCCATAGCCTCTTCTTTCTGCTCGTCCGCGCCGAGCCAACGTTTCGCGATCTTTAATCTGATTTTTGGATAATAGCCCCGCATCCCGTTTTGGACCGCAGTTTTCATATCTTCTGGCCCCAGGCCGGCCGCAGCTGCGATGGTTTCCATGCGCTGGAACGCTCCATCATGATCCCTGCTCAGCACCAATGCGCAAGCCTTGATGGCCAGCTTTTTGGCGGTCTCGGTCTTGCCTGCCTCGATCGCTAGCATAGAGACCACCTGGAGCCTATCGGTCATGGGCAGCTGCCTGATGAGCTGCGGACCGCCGAACTTCCTCACGACTTCGCTTCTTTCCATGAACGTTTTTCTTTGCATGTTTAATCACCTGCTATAACAGCGTTAACAAACTTATTAATAATTATTGATAGATTTTTGTGAAAAAACGGAAATATTTATAATAATTAGCGAATAATCAAAAAATCATGAATAAGCTAGACAGGAAGGATTACCTGCTCCTGGATATTCTCCAGGAGGGCTCGAGGAAGGCCCTTCCAAAGGCCTCGAAAGAGCTCAGGTTGCATAAGAACTCAGTGCTCTACAGGATAGCCAGGCTCAGGAAGCTAGGCGTCATAAGGAACTTCTCCTTCGTGCCTGGAATCGGTGCTATGGGCAAGAACACGTTCAATGTGTACTTCAGGCTCAGGCTTGGAAAGGACAATAAGGAGAAAGTTTATGCATACCTGAAAGCGCATCCGCTCGCCATCGAAGTCCTGCGCCTTTCAGGGAAGTGGAATTTCGAGGTGGAGCTTGTCTGCGATGATATGAACCATTTCAATGATGAGCTTGCGAAGGTCCTGGACCACCTCGACGAAGCTGTCCTTGATTATGCCACTGTCCTGCTTTACGTGCCTTATAAGGTGGAAAGCACGATAAATTTCGAAAAGGATTATTCCGGGGAGGTCTTCAGGCCGGTTGAGGAAGTCACCCTGCAGGCGCTTGATAGGAGGATACTCGGCCTGCTGTCAGATGACTCGGATATGCCGTACGGAAAGCTCGCTGAACAGGCCGGAACCACCCCTGATGCTGTCTTCTACAGGATAAAGAAGATGACCGAAAGCGGCGTGATAAGGAAGTTCGTGCCGATCGTGGACCTGTGG
>JAQTOF010000045.1 GCA_028713495.1 Candidatus Iainarchaeum sp. | reverse complement strand
ACGACCGGGAAGCAGGTCATAGGATACGACGTTGTCCAGCACGAAGCGCTTGCCGCTGAACATCTCTACGATTATGCGCCGGTCCGATGATATCTCGATGCTTTTCGGCGCCAGGTATATGCTGGCGAGGGATACGATGACGACCCCCAGCATACCGAGATTCATGGCACCATACATGCCCCAATCCACAAAACTTAGCCTCGCCCATCCGTATGAATCATAGGCGATGAACATGAACGCGGCCATGCCCAGGCAAAGGATGATGACCACCGCAGCGGTCCCGAAGAATCTCCAGCTTCTTTCGTATCTCATAGGTAATTCCTCAGCATCTTCAGTGCGAACTTCGCCTGGCCTCGGTTCAGATCAAAGAGCATGATGATGTTCTCCAGTTCCTCAGGAGAACGTATCTGCGACTCCTTCTCTGCGAATGTGGCGAACGTGTAGAAAGCGCCGAACTTCACGCACAAACGCAAAAATGTGCGCAGCTTCGACAGCATGATCGCTCGCGGAACGCCTCGCGTCCGCATTATCCTTCCCAGATCGATCAGGAAGCAGACGTTCTTCTTCTCGGCTATTATCTTCAATGCGCCTTCGTCAAAAGCGTAATCGCGGAGCGAAACCAGGATTTTCCTGTTCTTGTGGTTTGCCGCAGCTACGACATTTTCCACTTCGATGATCTTGCCTTTCGCCTCGTTGAAGGGATAGAAGCGCTCGAATCCGTATTTGGACGGATCGGCAGGGCATTTGATGATGTCGAACATATGATTGATTATCGCCGACAAGGAATTTAAAACAAGCAGATACGCATTTAAACTCTTTTTATTACATGAGTAGCGATGGCAGGAGAATTCTTCATAGACCATACTCTCGCATACCGGACAGCCACCAGCGAAGGCAAGGCGAGGGACATCAGGAGACTGCCCCTGACGATGCAGAACCGCTTCAAAGAGCAAGTGGAACGCATACCGATACCGTCCGAACCGACAAGGAGGGGGGGCTTCCTCAAGGCTCTGGCGGGCATGGGAGAGAGATCGCTCCTGAAGGCGCAGCTGGGCATCCTCATGGCGCACGACCAGGTGCCTCCTGAGTGCGTGGAGGAGGAGCTGGAATGCGCTGTCAAGCTGTTCGCGATGCTCGGACCTGCAGTGGAGATCGCTTTCTCCTCGGTGAGGCCGATCAGGTATATGGAGCTCATGGCACGTTCGGAATTCGACATCGGGGATTTCCTGTCTTCCATGGATCTCTTCGTGGAAAGGAAGGTCGTGTTCGAGGAAGTGCCAGAGGACAGGAAGGCGCTGAGCGAGGAGCTGGCAAGGGCTCTTACCGGAAAGCCGCCCGAGGCTGCAGAACGGCTGGTCCAGATAGTCAAGGAGCAGCTGCCGAGGCTGAAGGAGATAGGGATCGACGACCCTGCGTTCACAGAGCCAGAGAGGCGCTATCTTGAGAGGATAGCCATCAAGAGCATCCTCTACGGCTTCCAGGGAGAGCATATCCGCCCGCTGGTGGATGCTGCATATCCTAAGATGGACCCGAAGGATTTCGGGGCTATAGGCGAGAGGGCGAAGCTGAGGGCGCAGAAGATAAATCTGATGAATGTTGTGCTCGCCTACGAGATGATGAGGGATTGCGGCATGTGCATGCTTTTCGAGAAGGGGGATTTCCTCGGGCTGGCCCCGTTCGATCGCAGTTTCTATCATGGGCACATATCCGTCCATGTGGCTTCGAACACGCTGCTGCTGAAGAGGTTACATGCGAAGTCCCTGCGCCTGGGACCGAGGATCGTGCTGGGGTCTGACGCTCCGAACGAGCTGCACCATGAACTCCAGCACTTGTTCGACGGGATGATCGGCATGAGCGAAGACGACTTCGTAGGATATGAATACAGGGCAGCGCTGGCAGAGATGGCGTTCACTCCAGAGCCTTGGAAAGGCGCGGAGAGCATATCCTCAAGATTGCAGTCACTGGTCAGGATCCAGGGCAGGCCAGAGAGCGTGAACAAGACGATCGAAGCCCTCACCGATATCTACAGGAAGGTGCTCATCAGGTGCAGGAATGATGAGCTGGGCGATAGGAGCAGAGAGCTGCTTGAGGCGGCTTATCTCGCTAAGGTTGGCATGGACTATGACTACATAATAGGGCCATTCAGGAAAAGAGAATAGAAAAATCAGGCTTTCTTGGTTATCAGCGCAGCCTTCTTCACATACGGCGTGAAATGATAGGCGTGCTTGGCGAGGTCCTTCCTCTGGAGCTTCTTGTTCATCTGCTTCTTCTTGCTCGCTCCTCTGGAATTCCCTGCCGCTGTGAGCCCGCGGAAAGCCTTGCCTTGACGCATCGCAGAGCTGACGTTCACGGTCGGCTTGGACGCATCGGCCAGGATCACTTCGAAGAACTTGTAGTTTCCGTCCTCTCCGACCCAGTATGAGTTGAGGACTTCCATGTTCTTGTAGATCCGGTTAACCCTTTGCTCTGCTATGGCCTGGTGCGACATCTGCGGTTGCACGAACAGGTAGTAGTTCTTGTGCTTCCTGCCTCCATTGGACCTTCTCCTCGTGCGCCTGCCTTTGTCGATGCGGGTCCTCACGATGATGTAGCCCTGCTTGGCCTGGTAGCCGAGCCTCCGAGCGCGGGCCAGGTTGGCCGGCTTCTCCACTCTAACCATGGCAGGGCCTGCCCTCCAGGCTATCACTTTCGCCCGGTAGTCGGCGTTCCTTGCCTTGTATTGTTTCTGCAATGTCTCTGCGATATATTTGTAAGCGCCCATAGATATCATCCTCTGTTCTATCCATTATTTTGGATTAGAAAACGTCTGAAGAACATTTCATCCGCACTGTTTTTTAAACATTTCCCTTTCATATAGGGTCAACTGTTTTTGGTGTCACTATGCATCAAACTTCCGAACATCCAGAGTTCATGAAGACGATAAAGGAGATCAGGGATGCTGAGGAGGCGTATGACCGTCTCATTATTTCCTCCAAAGAGAAGGCTGATAAGATAGTGCGCGAGGCAAGAGAGAAGATAGCCGAGGAGCGCATGAAGGCCGAGGAGGAGACTGTTGCTTTCAAGAACGACAGCTTGCGCAAGGGAAGCAAGGAGATCGAGGCGGAAGTGGAAAAGATACTTGCAGATGCCAAGGAAGATGGCGCAAAGGTAGGGAAGAAGAAGCCTGGCGCCCAGACCGTATCAAAGCTCGTGAAGGAATTCATGGGCGGCCTATAGGGAGATAATCCAGATGTTCAGGCCCAAAAAAATGAGAAAGGTCAGGTTAATCGTACTTAAGTCCACTGTGGAACCCCTGGTCAAGGACCTGCACCTGGCAGGTATTATAGATATAAGGAAGACCAAATACAGCGGCCTGGAGGAAGGGAGGCCGCTCGCTTCTTTTGACGAAGTCTCAGGAGAGCTGCTCAAGCTGAGGGCGCTGCTGGCGATGATGGAGCCGGCATTAGGCAAGAAGGAGCATGGCGAAACCGCGATAATGGACGGGCCGAAGGCGATGGCAGAGTCAAGGGCCTTGGGACCGCTGGAAGAGAAGCTCAGGGCGATCAACCAGGAGGCGGCGCTGCTCGGAGAGAGGAGCAAGGCGCTGGAGAACGAAGCGCTCGCAGTGGAGAAGATATTGCATTTCAAGAGCGTGGATTTCGGCAAGCTGGACACCAGGGTGGTCGGCTACAAGGTAGGCGAGATGAAGCCTGAATCGATACAGGCATTGAATGAGAAGCTTGACAAGGCCGGAGGCCACAGCACGCTGGTATCCGAGGCTGGCCACAACGCAGTGCTTGCCGTGTTCGAGAAGAAGAACCTCCAGGCTGTGGAAGTGCTCCTTTTCGAGAGCGGATTCAACGACATAGAGCTGCCCAGGGGCATAACAACGCCGATGGACACGATAAACAGGATAAACGACGAGAACGAGAAGCTGAAGGTAAGACTCAAGGAGATAAACAGCGAGATGGCCAAGCATGCCTCGGTCGAGATAGGGAAAGTCAGGGGCCTGGTGCGCTCGCTCGAGCTCGAAGCCGAGAGGGCAGAGGTCGCCTCGAGATTCTCTTCATCAAAATGCCTTTATGTGCTCGAGGGCTGGGCGATAGAAAGCGACCTGCCCAAGGTGCAGGAGATAGCCAGGAAATACGGCAACAATGTCTTCATGGAGGATGTGAAGTTCGGCCATGATGAGATGCCGCCCACTGTGCTGGACAACCCGAAGATAGCCGGGCCGCTGGAGTTCATAACCAAGAGCTACTCGCCACCGAACTACTTCGAATTGGACCCGACCATGATGTATTTCATAGGATTCCCGCTCATATACGGCCTGATAGTCGGCGATGTGCTGTACGGCCTGCTCTCATTCCTCATCGCGATGTGGCTCATGAAGAAGTTCGAGAAGAGCTACGTCATGAGGAACGTGTGCACGCTGTGGATGTATGCCGCAGTACCTACAGTGCTCTTCGGGCTCGTATTCGATGAATGGGGAGGCATGTCGCACTTCGCGCTGCTGCAGTACATAGGCAAGTGGACAGGTATCACGCTCGCCAATGCGCCGTTATATACCGGCTTCCACAGGATAGAAGAAGCCCTCATACTGATAGCAGCGACAGTCTTGATAGGCATGCTGCACCTGGCGATAGGGTTCGCCATGGGAGCGGTGAACGAATGGAACCACAACAGGAAGCACGCGTTCGCGAAGATCGCCTGGATAGGCATGGAAGTCGGCGGTTTGCTGGCGCTCGCTTCTGCGATAGGCATGGCGCCCCAGATCGCGCTCATAGCCGGTCTAGTGATACTCGTCATCTCGGCGATCGTCATAGCCGTGGGCGAGGGCATAGTCGGTGTGATAGAGATACCTGGCCTGTTAGGCAATATACTATCATATACCCGTATCGCGGCCATCGGCATAGTGGGCATAGTACTGGCGGAACTGATCAACAGCGCGCTCATGCCGCTGCCTGAGCAGGGATTGCTCGCCATAGCGTTCATACCGCTGTTCTTCATATTGCACGCGGTGAACTGTTTCATAGCGATGTTCGAAGCGCTCATACAAGGAGGCCGTCTCAACATCGTGGAGTTCAAATCGAAATTCCTCCAGGGAGGAGGGGACATATTCATGCCGTTTACGGCATATTCAAAATCTTGAGGTGAAATGAATGGCAGAAGCAGCAGTAGCTGAAGTTTTAGCAGGTTCGGGCGGAATCGCGCTCGGTGCAGGTTTGGCCATGGGACTTAGCGCCCTTGGTGCAGGCCTTTCGCAGGGAGCGATGGGCAGTGCCGCAATCGGTGCAATGACCGAGAGGCCGGAGATGGAGAAGAACGCGCTGATTTACATCGTTCTTCCTGAAGTCCTGGCAGTGTTCGGTTTCCTGATCGCTGTGCTCCTATGGCTTAAGATCGGCGGCGCCTGAGGTGCTGACATGGGAATAGAGAACCTTAAGGGCTCTCTTCTCTCCGAGGCCAGTGGCGAGGCGCAGAAGATAGTGGATAGCGCCCAGGCCCATGTCGATGCCATGGTGGAAGAGGAACGCTCGAAACGCGCGGCGATGAAGAAGGATGCCGAGAAGGAAGTCGGGAAGCTGCTCATGGAGCAGCGGAACGAGAGGATAGCCTGGGCCAGGCTGGAATCCAAGAGGGTGATAGCCGAGGCGAGGGAGGACGCGATAAAGGGCGTCCTGGAAGACTTCTTCGACTCCATGAAGACCGTGCGGAAGAGCCCGGAGTACAAGAAGTTCCTCAATGCCAGGGTGGCCGATGCTCTGGAAGAGCTTGGTGCAGGCGCCACTATCCATGTGGTCAAAGGAGACAAGGCCCTCACCGCGGTGAAGAACGCCAAGGTCGTGGAAGACCTCGAGGGGCTCGGCGGTGCGCTCGTGGAGAGCGCTGACGGCAAATTCAGGATGAACCTCACCCTGGAGACGCTTTTCGAGCTCCGCAGGGATGAGGTCAGGAAGGAGATATACGAGATACTTTTCGGAGGCAAATGATGGCAGCCAAAGGCGCGATGGTCAAACTGGAGACAAGAGCCCTGAAGTACGGGTACTCCAATGCCAGGGCTAGGGCTATGAAAGGCCTTCTGCTGCCTGAGGCGTTCCTCGGGGAGCTGATACGCGTCGGCACCATAGAGGGCATGGCCGAGCTGCTCCAGAAGACGGGCTACAAGAACGATCTGGCCGCAGCATCGGTGGGCTATGCCGGCTCGGCCCTCGTGGAGGCAGCGGCTGCCAGGAACTTCGCAGCGACCGTGAGGAAGCTCATACGCCTGACCCCGAAAAGCGACCAGGCGGCGTTGAAAGCGCTCCTGATAAGATGGGACCTGACCAACCTGAAGACGATCATGCACGCCAAGAGGCTGAAGAAGAGCTATGAGGACGTTAGGCACTACCTGTTCGACGTCGGCGGCATGGACGAGGACGACTTCAAGAGGATAATGAAGGCTGACGAGGGCAGCATCATCAGGGAGATCGGCAGGACGGAGATCGGCCAGAAGATGCTCGCCATAGGGACCAGGGAGATGACCAAGCAGTCAAGGGAGAGCTTCTCCAATGCCATAAGGAACCTGGACACTTTCATGCAGATGGAGACCATCATAGACGCCTATATATACATGTTCATGGGCAGGGCGCTCGCGCAGGTCGGCGGCAGCGACGTGAGCTACATACGGAACGTGATAAGGAAGGAGATAGACGCCAAGAATGTCATGATAATAGAGAGGCTGAAGAGGCACAACGTCCCGAAGGAGAGGATAATGGGCAGCCTGCTCAAGGGCGGCACCCTGGACGAGCAGATGATAGCCAAGATACTGGATGCCAAGGACATCCCGGCGGTGGTGGCGGTCGTTAAGACCAAGTTCCACAAGCTGGAGCTGAAGACCGAGAAGATCAGCCTCACCGACCTGGAGATCGCGTTCGAGAAGTCCATAGCCGCCCAGAAGGCGGTATCGTTCCACCGCTCCATCCTATCGCTCGGAGTGATAGTGGGATTCCTCCTGCTGAAGGAGGAGGAGATAAACAACATCAGGAAGATCGCCAAGGGCAAGGAGTTCAAGATGCCTGAGGACGAAGTGCGCGACATGCTGGTCATAGCATGAAGGTTTTGACATGAAATCCAAGATACTCGTGGTCGGCGATGCGCCCCTTGTGATGGGGTTCAGGCTGGCAGGGCTGGAGAACACGGTCCAGGTCAGCGAGCAGACCATACAGGCAGAGCTGGAGAAAGCCCTGGCCAATCCTGAATACGGGATCATAATCGCTAACGAGAACCTCCTCAACAAGATAGACTGGAGGCTGAGGAGGAAGCTGGACAGCATCGCATATCCTGTCATCATCCCGATGCCTGATTACACAGGCAAGAGCGCAGAGGGTGACGAGATAAGGCAGCTGATAAAAAGGGCCCTGGGATTCGACCTGGGCGCCAAGAAATGATCATGGAGGAGATGAACGATGGCAAAGGAAGAAGGTCATATTGAAAGGATAAGCGGGCCGGTCGTGGAGGCCTACCTGCCGGACGCCAGGCTTTACGACGTAGTCAGGGTCGGCGATGCGAAGCTGCTGGGCGAGATCATCAAGATAGTAGGGACCACCTCGGTCATCCAGGTCTATGAGGACACCTCGGGCCTGAAGCCGGGCGAGCCTGTGTCGTCCACAGGCCAGCCGTTGTCAGTGGAATTGGGCCCAGGCATACTCACAGGCATCTACGACGGCATCCAGAGGCCGCTCAAAGTAATAGAGGAGATGTCCAAGGGCGTGTTCATCGCCAGGGGCATAGAGGTCCCGGCCCTTGACAGGAAGAAGGAATGGGATTTCAAGGCCACGGCGAAGAAGGGCGATAAGGTCAAGATAGGCGACATCATCGGCACCGTGCAGGAGACCGACATCATAGAGCACAGGATCATGTCGCCCTACGAGGGCAAGATAGAGTCCTTGGAGTCGGGCAAGTTCACCGTGGTGGATGACATCGGAAGCA
The DNA here is from genome assembly GCA_028713495.1 of Candidatus Iainarchaeum sp. Classification (GTDB taxonomy): domain Archaea; phylum Micrarchaeota; class Micrarchaeia; order Anstonellales; family Bilamarchaeaceae; genus Bilamarchaeum. The sequence goes on along the minus strand of JAQTOF010000045.1, from coordinate 494 downwards.
TCTCCCACGAGGGCAAGAAATACCCGCTCAAGCTCATGCAGAGATGGACAGTGAGGAAGTCCAGGCCGGTCATAGAGAAGTTCCCGCCGACCATCCCGCTGGTCACAGGGCAGAGGATCATAGACACGTTCTTCCCGATAGCGAAAGGGGGGACAGCGTGCATCCCAGGTCCTTTCGGTTCAGGAAAGACGGTCACGCAGCAGAGCCTGGCGAAATACTCGGACACGCAGATAGTCGTGTATATCGGATGCGGCGAGCGCGGCAACGAGATGACCGATGTGCTCAAGGAATTCCCGCACCTGATAGACCCCAAGACAGGGAAGCCGCTCATGATGAGGACAGTGCTGATAGCCAACACGTCCAACATGCCTGTGGCTGCGCGTGAAGCCAGCATATACACAGGAGTGACGATCGCGGAATACTTCAGGGACATGGGATACGACGTCGCATTGATGGCGGACTCCACTTCCAGGTGGGCAGAGGCCATGAGGGAG
>JAQTOF010000044.1 GCA_028713495.1 Candidatus Iainarchaeum sp. | reverse complement strand
CACATCGAACCGCGAGCCTGCGCGTATCTGCTCCAGATCCTGGCCAGAGAGGGCGCCGTAGGATGGGAATGAGGATATGTCGAAATAGACACCGGTTTCGGTCTCATATGCCGCGCCTTTCTTGACAAGCAGCGAGACGAGCTCGATTATCTCCGGGATGTGCTCTGTCACCTTGGGATAGACGTCGGCCTGGAGGATATTCAGCTGGCCGAAGAGCTCGAGCGCTTCTGCATGGTTGTGCTCGGTGAGCGCTTTCGGGTCAGCACCGGTCTCCTTGCATCGCTTGATTATCTTGTCTTCCACATCGGTGATGTTCTGGATGTGATAGACCTTGAAACCATGTTTGATGAGGTAGCGCTTGATTATGTCAAAGGAGACATAGGCCCTGGCATGGCCGATATGGGCGCTATCGTAGGGAGTAAGGCCGCAGACATACATGATTATCCGGCCGTCTTTGGGCGGAACAAAGGCCTCTGTCGTCCTGGACAGTGAATTGAAAATGCGCATCAGTCGTTTCTGCTCCCGAAAAATATTTATAAAGATATCATGCGAGTATAGCCCAAGGTAATAGTCAAACAACATATTGGGAGGTAATAGAATGGCTGAAGAAAAGAGCTCCAAGGCTGCTGCGGCCGCGAGCGAGAAAACGAAGGCGGCTCCAGCGAGCACAGGAAGCGATGACACAAAACTGTTCGGCGGATTATGCTACATACCGTTCTTCGCCATCGGCCTGATCGTGTCGCTATTCATACTGCTGACCGAGAGGAAGGAGAACAAGTTCCTCAAGTTCCACGCCACCCAGTCGCTCATATTCATGGTGGTTAGCGCGGTTGTGGTGATCACGCTCTTCGTCATAATGTGGTTCGGCGCGGTTGTCGTGAGCGTATTCACGTATGGCGTAGGCGGCCTGGTCTGCTGCGGCCTCGAGGCGCTGCTGCTCGTCCTATATCTGGTGATGTGGCTGTTCTTCGCATGGCAAGCTTATCAGGGACTGGAATATGAGATCCCTGTGATCGGCAAGTTCGCCAGGAAATACGTCTGATTTTTTTATTTTTTATTTATCTTTTTATTTGAAAAATAAGAAAGAAAAAATAAAGGATTACTTCTTCATCTGGGCAACGTAGGCGCCAGCCGCGCCGCATATTGCGCCGACCACTGTGTAGAACACCACGCCGAATATGAGGCCCACTATCTGCGCTATCAACAGGGCGGTTCCCCATGCGGCGCCTGACATCCCAGTGGCGGTCATGGCTGCTGTGGCCGCGCCGATTCCCAGGAAGGAGAGCACGAGACCTATCACTCCAACGATGATGCTACCCACCAGCCCGGCTATCGCACCGGTCACCGCACCGCCTACTAAGTCCAGGCCGTGCTGCTTAACCGACATGAATCCGGCCCATCCAAGGACCACAAGGTCAGCAAGGAGTATCACCAAGCCAGCTAGGATGCCAAGCAGTGGCACGAAACCGGCGATTACGGCGATTATGCCCAACACCACAAGCACCACGATAGGCATCGTGGCAGCCTTAACGCATTTATTGATGTCCAAAGCCATCACATATCACCATTTGGACATCTTCTGCAAGGATTAAAAACAGCGGCCGGGGGCTAGAAAGCGTCATTTCTTCATCTGGGCCACGAACGCACCTATAACACCCATGATGGCGCCCATCACGACGCTTACGGCAATGGCTATCATTATGGCGAGCGCGACGGCGAGGGCTATGACCCCGATGGTTGCAGTGAGCTTGCCACTATCCAGTGAAGCTGACAGCTGGAGCAGATCTATCACGCTGCCTAGGATGAGTATCACACCGAAGGCCAGCGCGCTGCCTAGGCCAGCCATCAAACCGGTCAATGCGCCGCCGGCAAGATCCATGCCGTATTGCTTCACGGCCCTGAGACCTGCCCATGCGAGGACGAGCAGGATGGCGATGGCGCACATGATGAGCACGATGATGCCGACGATGGAGGGCAACACGGTCGCGGCCATGGCGAGAACCATTGCGACCATGAGGACATCCAGCAGGACTATGGGGACGACAGGCAACTTGGCGGCATTAACGCATTTTTTGATGTCCAAAGCCATCATATATCACCGGTTGGACATATCCTGCAAGGATTAAAAAACAGCGACGAAGATCTGGAAAGCGCTACTTCTTCATTTGGGCTACGAACGCGCCGACAAGACCCATGATAGCGCCTGCGAAGATGCTTGCAATGGCAGCAATAGGTATCGCCATCGCGAGGCTAAAAATCATAGTGGCGATTATCAGCATGAACTCGGCATTACTTTCTGCGGAAGCGGCGTGGGCGGGCAGGTTCAGCACCATCAGGACGATAAGTATCAGGCTCAGGATTATGACACTGCCCAGGCCGGCAGCTGAACCAGATAGCGCAGCTCCCAGCAAATCCATATTATGCCCTTTCACCGCCCTGAAGCCGGCCCATGCAAGGGACAGAAGAATTCCTATGAAGGCGATCGGGAGCATTACGATAGTGATTATGAAAGGCGTTTGAGGTACTATCGAGATTGTCGCGAGGACGGCTAGGAGAACGATCGGAATGATTGGCAGCTTGGCCGGTTTGAAGTATTTGCCTATGCCTAAAGCCATCGGATATCACCGTTTGAACATCTTCTGCAAGGATTAAAAATCAGAGGAAATCACTGAGACCGGTCTGCTTGATTTTGTCATCCTCAAAGACACTCTTTATCTCCTTCTCCAGCAGCTCCAGCCTCTGCTTGAGATAGAACGGCAGATCGTAGCGCTCCACGATATTGCGGGAGATCTCCAGATATTTCTCTATGCCGCCCTTGTTTATGGTGAGCAGCAGGTTGCCACCGCACCTAGAGCATTTGCCTGCAAGAGGGACACGCCTGAATATGGTGTTGCAGGCCACGCATCTGAAGGTCTGCCTGGAGAACGAGCGCAGGTTTCCGTAGAGGTCAGGTATGAAATGGCTGAGTATGAGCCTTTCAGCTGCATCGCGCCTGTCCACTGGCCTAAGTCTTCCCTGGAGGCTGAACTGGATGTCTATCTTCTCTGGGATGGATTCAAGGGTAACATAGGCCGTGTGGATGTTGCCCACGTCCGTGGTGCCACCAGGATGGGTAATCGGCAGTTCGTACTGCTCGGGGGTGCCAAGGACGTCCTTGACTGTCTTTATCTTGACATCTCCCGGAGGGGCATAACGTTCTGCGGCCTCATAGAAATCAAGCGGGTATTGGGAGACGAACTCTATGCAGTGCGCCTCGTCATCCACTTCTTTGGGGTTTATCTCTATGGAAAGGACCAATGGCGCATCCATGGTGCCTCCGCGCGTCTCGCTGAGGAATTTCCTTGAGAAATTTATGAGGGCATCCATGAGGAGCATGATGGAATCTTCGTCGCCGTCGCAGTTCCTCCTCTTCGCGGTATGGAAATAGGGATGGCCATAGCCGACATTAGCCTTTGTGAACCCTATTATGCGGGTTAGGACCCCGGCGCTGGTGTGCGGCGAGAGGCCGACCGTCAGATGGCCTATGAGGTCATCCTTCACTTTCACATTGTAGAATGGCTTCAGCCGGTGCAGATTGACCAACAGGTCGTCCAGGAAACCTGCCACGCGGATGAAATACTCGGCGCCGTTATCAGACAGTATTATATCTTGATGGCGGAGAACGAGCGTCTGTTTGCCATCCTCGAGTTTGTTGCCCAGATAATCTTTATCATAGCCCAGCTCCAGGGCCCGCTTCACTGTCAGACCGATCTCATCCGGAGTGAAATGAGTCAGAGGCACATCCGTGGCATCGAACCGCGATGTCCCATCCCTGAATACATAGACATCGTGTTTGGCCCTTAGGAAGCCTTTCTCCAGCCGTTCTGGTATGTGAGGGCCATTGGATAGCCCTTTCACGCCCTTGATGTCTTCAGGATAGGAGGATTCACCGAGCCGCTCGCGCAATGCGTCCATCATCTCCACAATCTCCACAGGGCGCTTGTCATAGGAGAGCGTCTTCATGTCGCAATGCATGTCGGTCTCCACGGTGCGGCCGCATTTCTGGCAGATCCGCTCCTCTGCGGTGTTGCCGCCGCATGCATCGCAGCGCCGGCTGAATCCTAAACGCCTGCACTTCTTGCATCTCATGCGGACGAGCTCGAGGTTTATGGTCTTCTCGCCCTCCCTCCCTTTGAGCATGCGGTACTGCTTCATGATGCTTCGGTTCTTGAAAGAACCCGTCGGGAAAAGCACATGCGGGCTGCCGTCCATCTTCCTCTCCTTGGCTTTCTCAGGCCGTCCCATCCTGGCCCCGATGTAGGTGGGGGCCTTGGCTTTTATGCGGATACCTGACAACTCGCTGACAAGGTCGAGCTGGGATTTGCCTGGCTGGCCATAGATGGCATCAAAAGCGAAGAATTCTATGCGGTTCTCAACTAGGCCGCCGAGCGAGGACAGGAGGGCATAGGCGTCATCACCTCCGATGACGCTGTCCCCGTCATGGACATGGTGCTCCACAAGCAGCTCTTCCAATACGCGCTTGGCACTGTCCTGCGGAAGGACAAGGGCGCGCAGTTTTCCATCCTCAATCTCCAGCCTGCCTTTCTTCAGCCATTGCACAAGCAAGGCCAGCTGTTCCATGGAGATGTCATGCCAAGGGAAGGTGAATTTCGGATGGAGCGGGACGTTGTGCGTCCTGGAGAATGCGAAAATGGACGGGGCATCAAGGCCGCCAGGCATCGGGATGCCTTTGGCTTCAACTTCCCTCTGCCACCATTCCTCGCAGTAGCCTGAGGGCAGGAGCGGATGGTTGGACTTGAGGAAATCGCCATAGGTGCAGAGCAGGTCGCCAAGGAACAGTATCTCTTCCACTTCGCCCTTGACCGCGTAGGCCTCCTCTATGGTGTGGATCTTGGTCACACGGCCATCCTTGAGCTTCACGACCGGCGGCTCGAGCCCTTCATGGGCGGCAACGACGCATCCTTTGCCTGGCCGCTCTATCTTCATGTGGGTGCCATAGGCCAGGAAATTGTCAAGTAGGATCATGGTGGCGGGATGGACATCCTTGCCCATCAGGCACGTGGTCTTGCTCCTGCCATAGCGCAACCTGAATCCGCCTTTGGCCGAGGGATGGCTGAACACCGGCCTTCCTGCGACAAGGCCTTCCAGATAGGTCGGGTCCGGCTTTATCTCTGTCTTGTCCTCTTTCTTCTTTATCTTGATGACCTTCTCCAGCCAGTCCCATCCGAGCTTGAGCCTCCTTGCGTATTTCAGGACCTTGGCTGCCTTCGCTGCAAGGCCTTCGCATAGCACAAGGGGGACACCGCCACGGACGCGGTCGGTCTCGACCCCTGGCACGCCCCGGTAGGCTGAGACCTCTATGTCCTCGGTCGGATCGCCATCGATGCAGACAGGACAGCTGCCAGCGATGATCTTGATGTGCTCTTCCGGCGGCATGTATTGCAGGTGCGAGACGCGGCCTTCGTAGATTGTTATCTCTTCCATATAACGCATGACCTGCGAATCAGTGGCGCGGTAGTCACCCACGCCGCATACCTTCCTGGCTATGTCTGCGAGGACGAGGCTAAGCGCTGCTGCAGTACCACCCGCGCTCCTGATGGGGCCGGCATAATACACGGCGACATAATCGCTTCCGTCAGGATTCTGTTTTATCTTCACCTTGGCTATGCCTTCGGTCGGAGCAACCAGCACGCCTTCCGTGATGATGCCCAGGCCTGTCCGCACCGCCTGTTCAATCAGATATTCCTTGTTCGCCTTGAGCAGCTCGCCGGCTGCGATCCTCCTAGCCAGCTCGAATGCGATGTCTTCCCTCGCCATGCCGCTCTTCTCAAGGGAGCGTATCACTTCAGCCACTCCTGGTGGGCCCACGATACCCTCCACGCGGGCAGCCACGTCCTTGGCTATCTTGACCTCCACATCCTCGGTAGGATCAAATCCCTGGCTGCGGGCTTCGCTGGCCACCGCATAGGCCTTCTGAAGGCCGTCATGGAGAATGTTGGAATAGTCCCCGCCCATAGATCCGCCTAGAATTCGTATGTGATTTAAAGGTAATCAAATTATATAAGTCTGCCTTTTCTGTAGGGCGATTTCACTGATGTCGAGGTCTTGTCGGACTTTTTTGTCCGCCAGCCCCCGGCTACCGTGAGAAATTTATTTTCACGCCGAGGTAGCTCAGTTGGTTCAGAGTGCTCGACTCATAGGTAAAGCCCGATGAGTTATGAGGAGAAATCCGATGATCTTATACGGTGCTCTGAGATATCGAGAGGTCGGGGATTCAAATTCCCCCCTCGGCAATTTTACTACAAACAACAAGAAGGTGATGACGTGACCCTGAATAAATGCGAAAGCTGCGGTTTGCCGATGATGAAGAAATCGGATTTCGGAGGGGGAAAGGAAACGAACAGGTATTGCACGCACTGCACATACCCGAACGGCGACCTGAAACCCCAGCACGAGATAAGGGAAGGCATGATACTCTACGCGATGAAGACGAGGGGATGGGATCGCGCGAAGGCTGCGCAGTTCGTTGATGAGCGCATGGCAGGAATGCCGGCGTGGAAATGATTTTTTCTTTTTACTTGTCGCAATAAGTCATTTTTATGTTCTTGAAACACCGGCGACAAAAGAATTCTTTATAATAAGTTAAGATGCAATTCCCATGGGATGCCCATGACAGAGCAAAGAATCGTTTTTCCGGTCGCCGGTGACAAAATAACAGTGCCTCCTGAAGGCACAACTCTTTCTGAAGCAGAGAAGATAAAGAAGGGCATCTGTCCGTGTTGCAGCGGCACCTTGGTTTTCCAGGAAGGGTGCAAAGCGTGCTATGGTTGCGGCTGGGGCGGCTGTGAATAGAATATAAAATAGTTCTTATCCAACTACTCCTCGTCTAGCTTAGATGGGCTCGTAGCTCAGCAGCAGAGCACTCGCCTTGCACGCGAGGGGCCGGGGGTGCGAGTCCCCCCGAGTCCATTTTCTATTTGTAGAACAGCTAGATTCAGGTCTATCTCAGAGAAAATGGACTGACTCGATAAGACAGCGAGCGAAGCGAACGGGTGGGTTTGATGGAATGCAGAACCGGCCGAGCGCATGCCAAGTTCGCAATGCGTGGGCACACGCTTTTTATGCTTTATTATACTATTTCAACGTGAGATTCTGATGCTTCCTAATATCTATAAGGGAAATTACCGGCTACTGGCCATTGCACCCATCGTCATGATACTGGTATCCCTAGCACTCCTTCCAGGCATAAAGTTCGGTGTGGACTTCAGGGGCGGAACCCTGGTCACGCTCTCGCTCCAGGAGGCTGTGGATGCGCAGGTCCTCCAGAACCAGCTAAAGAGCGAGGGGTTGGAGGCGACTGTCCGGTCATTCCATACATCAGTCGGCGAAAGGGTGGAGATAGAAGTGCCTCAGAGCGACGCCCTTGTCAAGGCAGACGACCTGAGGGACCAGTTCAATACGTTGCTGCCGACAGTGTCCCAATTGGAGGTCGCAGCGTACCATAACAGCACCTATGAGGCGGAGTATAATACTAAGAAGGCCGAGCTTGATGCGGTCGCAGATGAGCTTTTCGCCCTTGCAGGCAAGAACCGAGCTACGATGAACATAACCGGCACCAACGATCTCCAGCAGAAGTTCTCAGAGTCTTATGCCACGATTTATTCAGACTACCAGAAATCCATCTCAGGGCCCATAGACAAGTACGTTGAATATGATTCCATATCTGTGCAATCGGTAAGCCCGGCGCTCACAGAATATTTCATAGAGGATGCCAAGAACGTCGTCATCCTGGCTGCGGTGGTAAGCTTAATCCTGGTGTTCCTGTTCTTCAGGGCGGTAGTACCCGGCATAGCGGTGCTGACCGGCGCTTTCTGTGACATCGTGATAGCGCTGGGGGCCATGAGCCTGCTAGGCATACCATTCACGCTAGCATCCTTCGCGGCCCTGCTGATGTTGCTGGGCTTCTCACTGGACACAGACATACTGCTGACGACGAGGATGCTCAAGAGGAAGGGCGATCCGCGCGAGAACGCATTTGACGCCATGAAGACTGGCCTCACCATGAGCGTGATGGCCATAGTCGCTTTCGGTGCGCTCTTCGTGCTCTCCCTGCTGACACACATACCAACCTATTACGAGATATCCGCAGTGGCGCTGGCTGGCCTTGTGGGCGATATGTTCGCCACATGGGGCATAAACGGCGTGATGATACTCCACTACGTGGAGACCAGGAGGAAGGCCTGATGGATTTCTACAAGGACAGGAAGTTCCAGTTACTGCTGCTCGCTTTCCTCGCGTTTGCCTATGGGGTGGTCGCCGTAGGCGGATGGCTGCTCATCGTGGCGCTCTTATTCTTCGGCTTCGCCTCCATGTGGGGCAAGCAGCCGCACATAAAGCTTTCTGGCATGATCTTCCTGGTCCTGCTCGCTCTCATCAATATCTATGTGCACGGCATGCTGTTCGGCATAGACTTCGTGGGCGGCACGCGTATCCCTGTGGTGCTTGAGCACAGCGTCGATAAGGACACCATGAACGAGCTGGTCCAGACCATAAAGAGCAGGGTAAATACCATGGGCCTCAAGGAGGTGAAGGCGGTCGCGGTGGGCGACAGCCTCATCAACGTAGAGATTGCCAGCACGGACGAGGCCACCATAGCGTTCATAGAGG
>JAQTOF010000043.1 GCA_028713495.1 Candidatus Iainarchaeum sp. | reverse complement strand
GCAGCTGGTTTCCTGCGTACCGCAGACCTCTATATCCTGCGCGAACGCGAGCCCTATCACCGGGAGTAATAACATGACGAATATCCAGTATCTCATATGAGCACCGGATGGAGAACAAAGACAAAATTAAAAAATTAGCCTACTTGCGGCGATAGAGCGCACCGACCATCAGGAAGCCGAGCAGCGCGGCCGGACCGCAGAATGTTGAGGTCCCTGACATCGCAGCAGCAGCGCATCCGCCAGCCTGGCTGTAGCATATGTCATCGCACGCGTCTATGGTGTTGCCGCTCGTGATGCATGAATCAAAGCAGCTGCTGTATTGCACATCGCAGCCTGATCCCGGCACTGTGCACTCCAGAGCAGCAGGGCGGCAGTTGTGCGCTACGCAAGCGGTGTATATGCTCCCTGTAGTTTCGCCACCGACTTCACCGCTGCATTCCCTAGCGCCCCCGACTATGCTCAAGGCCCCACCAGCGCTTGTACAGCAGGAGGACTTGCAGTTCTCCTCTTCTATCCCGCAGATATCCTGCGCAAAAACAACCGCCGGAAACAGCAACATAACGAGCAATAGATATCGCATATATGCACCGGATAAAGAACAAAGATAAGGTTTAAAATCACCGCTTCGGTCTCACGCGGGATACAGTGACATAGATGATTAGGGAGCTTAAAATGCCCGAGATGCAAAAACACGCCGAAGGCGGCTGGCCCGAGAGCACAGGTAAGATGGCAAGGATGCCGAAGATGATAAGAGGCATTGAGGCGGCAACCAGGATGCCGCGCTGCCTTAAAGCTTCTTTGGGTTCCTGAGGATTTTCCGTACCAGCCATCAAGATCCCTCAGTATTGCTTCGCTGCGTAGAGGTATATCGTCGCCTTGTTCCCGCAGGCGATGCACTTCTTGCTTTCAGGCTTCGCGTCCGAACCGAACAACGAGCCGCGGATGTTCGCCTGCACCTTATCCTTCACTATGTCAGCGCATTTCTGCCCTTCCATGGAATCGGTGCAGAACGGGACGCGGACGAAACCGTGTATCTCCAGCTTCTTGGCGAGCTCGTCCATGTTCTCAGCGAACGACAGCTTGTCAGAGAACCATTTGTCTGCCCTTGCCCTCAAATTCGTGTCCATGGAGTTGGCGATCTCCCCGAGCTTGGCATCCAGCTCCTCGGTCTTGACCTTGATCTTCTCGCCAGTATCCCTGCGGACGACCACGGCTATGCCGGCTTCCACATCCCTCATGCCGATCTCGATGCGGAGCGGCACGCCCTTCATCTCCCACTCGTTGTACTTGAAGCCAGGCGTGTTCTCTGAATCGTCTATCTTAACATAGAAACAGCAGCCGATTGCCTGGGCCACTTCCTTGCATTTCTGCATCACGCGCTCCTTGGTCTCATCTTTTATTATAGGTACTATGACGACCTGGAGCGGAGCCAGGCGCACAGGTAGAACGAGCCCTTTGTCATCCCCATGGGTGGCTATCACCGCCGCATAGATGCGGGATATGCAAGGCCCGTAGCAGGTCTGCCAGACGTATTCGTCCTTGCCCTTGTCATCAGTGTATTTTATGCCGAATGCCTTGGCGAAGTTCTGGCCCAGCATGTGTGTCGACGGCAGCTGCAATGCACGTCCGTCGGGCATGAGCGTGTCTGCCGCATAGGTGTCCTCTGCTCCTGCGAACTTGTCCCATTGCGGCCTCTTGAAGAACAGGAAAGGCACGCAGAACTGGCCATGGATCACTTCCTCAGCCATCTCCATGTCCTCGCGCACCTGTGCCATGGCGCCTTCCCTTGTGGCGAAGCAGTCATGGGCCTCTATCCAGTGGAACTCCCTGCTCCTGATGAACGGCTTTGTGGCTTTTGTCTCATGACGCCAAACCTGGCAGCGCTGATAGACTTTTAGAGGAAGATCCTTGGCCCCATGTATCCACAAAGCATACATGGTGTACATGGCTGTCTCGCTGGTTGGCCTCATGGCATATTTCTCTTCCAGCTTTGTATCGCCTGCATGCGTCACCCAGAAGACTTCCGGCACGAATCCTTTGACGTGCTCGCCCTCACGCATGAAATATTCCTCTGGTATCAGCGCGGGGAAGAGCGCAGGCACATGGCCCCTTGATTCCACAGCCTGCTCGTACATCGCGTACATGCGGTTCATGGTCATGACCGCCCATGGCATGAAAACCACGAATCCCTTTATGCCATAGCGCAGGTCGCAGAGCTGGGCGTCCTTGGTTATTGTGTTGTACCACTCCGAGAAATCAGACTTCTTGATGTTCATATGAACAACGACTCCAGGGACTTGATCATACTGAATACGTTTTCCAGGCCCGTGCTTGTAGCGAGCACCACCAGCAGGAGCGCTACGGAAAGGATCATCGCCACGGCGAGATTGCCCTTCTTCAGCTCTGCCAGCTCCTCAAGATCAGGTGTTATCCTGTCCACGACGTTTATGGTGAGGTAGATCAGGAAGATGCTTGCAAGCAATGCGAGCAGGTAGTTGACCACCAGGAAAAGGAACAGGACAGCCAGCTCGCCGGCCAAAAGCTCCATGTCGTTCTGGATAGGATAGACGATGTCTGCTATGCGCGGGCCGACCAGCACCATGGTGCAGACCATGACCGCGGCATAGAGCAGGCCGACAGCCGCATTGCCCTTCTTTATCTCCTTCCACTCGTCTATGCCGCTGGTGAGGCGATCAAGAAGGTTCATGCCGGTGTAAAGCGCGCCTGCAGAGAAAACAAGCGCTGCGATTATGCCTGCGATCATCCTGATGAAATCCACAACTACTTGGACGATTATGTCTTCCATGAGCAGAGACTTGAACATAATTGATTTTAAACCGCTCCCTGCGAATCCATCTTCATGGCGGACGAGGAGGGATTCCTTAACAGCTGCGAGGAGGCGAGGCGCATCGCTTTCTCTTTCAACGAGCCGCTCATCGTCCACCACTATGATGCTGATGGGCTGAGCTCAGGGGCCCTTGTCGCAGGAGCGTTCATCAAACAAGGGAAAAAATTCAGGCGGGAGTGCATAAAGAAGCTGGATGACGAGGCGATAGAAAGATATACGAAGGAGAAGGAAACCATATTCGTTGATCTTGGTGGCGGCAATAAACGGGTGAACGAGCTCAAGGATGCACTTATCATAGACCACCACCAGACATCCGGTGTAGAGAAACCGCAGGCCAACCCGGTCCTTCATGGGATAGATGGCGGTGATGAGCTGAGCGCAGCCGGCACCGCATATTGCGTTTTCAGGGTCCATCCTGACCTTGCCATAGTAGGTGCCATGGGCGACATGCAATCGCCATTGCGGGGGATGAACCGATGGGTGCTTGAAAGAGGCGTGGAAAGCGGCGAGGTGAAAGTCGAGGAGGACCTCAGATTCTATGGGAGGTACTGCAGGCCGCTCGTCCAGTTCCTTGCATATTGCGACGACCCCTATCTTCCTGGCATAAGCTATCGCGAGGACAAGGCCACAGAATTGTTCAACGACATAGGCATAAAAATCGAAGCTGACGGCAAGATGCGGGTCTATGCTGACCTCTCTGTGGATGAGAAGCGCGCGCTCATAAGCGCCATTGCCAGGATGCTGATAAACGCCAACCAGCTGAAGAAGGCAGAAGAGCTGATAGGCGAGAGCTGCATCTTCCCGAAAAGACCCCATAATGAAGCGTTCGAAGCGAACGAGTTCAGCACGATGCTCAACGCCTGCGGACGCCATTCGCAGCCTGATGTCGGCGTGAGGGTTTGCCTAGGCGAACAGAGCGCATATGATGAGGCACGGGAGCTATTGCGGTTGCACAGGAGGATGCTCAGGGAAGGGATAAGCTATGCGTCATCGCATGTGCAGGATCTTGGCGCATTCTATTTCCTTGACGGAAGAAGCAGGATAGACGAAGGGATAATCGGGACCGTGTGCGGCATGGCGCTGCAGCAGAGATGGACCAAGCCCATAATCGGGATATCTTCTGGCGATAATGATACCGTGAAGATATCCGGCAGGGCGCCGCGTTCCCTTGTGAATGCTGGATTGAACCTCGGGGATCTGATGGCTAAATCCACCACGAGCGTTGGTGGTGTCGGTGGAGGGCACAGGATAGCCGCAGGCGCTTCCATACCGAAAGACAAGCTGAACGAATTCCTTGTTTTCTCAGGAGAGTATATATCTAAGAGATAATGTGGTTTTTCGGACGAAAGTCGTAAGGCCTTACGTAACCTTTAAAAGCTCGACATCCAACCGCTTATGCGATGAAGACCCTCAGTCATAGGACGGGGCACATTGCAGCCAAAAGGGAGATGGCTGCTGCCCAGACCAGGCGGGAGAGCGCTATCGCTCCGCTGGTAGAGCACATACATCGCGAGTGTAAGCCAAAGCAGAGGATTTTCCTGTCCTACAGGTCCCCATGGCGCAGATACTACTATGCCAAGAGCAGCAGGATGAAAGGGGGAATCGCGGCCAGGGCCATCATGGGAAGCGGCTGGAATTGGTACATGGTGAAAGGGAAGACGAACATGGTTTTCAAAAGACAGGAGCATCATGGATTGAGTCCGATAGCCAAAGAGAGAAACGAACAACAGAACGCAAGAAGCGTGAACATCGATATCGGAAAAGCGAAAGCGATTCACACTAATAGAACTGGAACGAAGATCGGAGCGAACAGCACTGATTCATCTAGAATAGGTATCCGCACAGATAATAGAACAGAGATAAGAACCGGAAATTCGGAAATACGAATCGGAAACAACACTAATCCCGCTGCCAATATGTCCGGTAGAAGCGAAGCACCGATAACAGGAAAACATGGAAGCATAGGTTCTCCTGTTACCATATTGGGTAATGTGGCGAGCAATGCATCGGGCGTTAGTAGAAACGTCCAAACCGGATCTGCTGGTTTTATCGGTATGGGAAAGGAAGCCGCGCCATCTCAGGTGGGTTCGAGAAGCGAACGAATCGGTAGTGTTTTCGCATCGAGCGGGATAGTTGTGAAGCTTCCTACAATCCATGCTGCGATTACTGCGATACGGACGATTCCGAGCATACCTGGCATGGTGCTTGGTTTCATGAGCCAATCGCGAAGAACAAACATAACAGCGCAGGTTCAGGTGGTAAAAGCACCACAGAATACAATCACTGCCATCACGCAAACAACAAGACATGCCCGTGCAGAACCAACAAGCGCATCGATCAAAACAGAGACGGTGAGAACCAGTAGCGCATCCATAGCGATCCGTGCGCCAGAGTTCCGTCCGATGAGAATCCGCAAAGGACCCGGATACATAGGTTCATGGCAGAAAAAGACAGCTCAGCTGAAAACCACGCAGGGAGCTGCGAATCCTGAATGAATTAGAATTTGCCTTTGTAATGGTATTCTGGCCAGTCGTTGCCGTAGTGTCCGTCGCCGTATGGCGCCATGAACTCTTTTCTTGAGGACCAGAGCCGTTCCCTCAGCTGCTGGAAAAGGCCGCTGAACTCTTTCTTGAAATCATTGTACACGCTGAAGCAATCGCTGTGGAACTCTTTCGGACTGATGGAGAGTTTCTGCGTCCGGTTGAGCTTGCCTTCGAGGCGGGCCTCGTAGAAAGCGATGAACTTCTTTGCCAGCTCTTGCTTGACTGCGGCATCGTCCATGCTCTCTATTATTATGTCGGGGACATATCTCGCGATTCCTGAAAGCGCAAGAAGGCTGCAAAGGACGCTGGTGGTCTCCAGATCCTTGTCTTCGTGCGGGAAACGCTCGAACATGGCCTCCATGAACGGCTGCGCATCATCAAGCCCTTTGCGCATGACTTCGGCAACCACCCGTGATACCCGGATCCTCATCTGGTCGCGAGTTAAGTCAGCATACATTATGACTCTCTCGCCGGCATCGTTCAGAGTGCCTTCCGGCTCTACCACGCCGCGGCGGACAAGATCGGCATGCTCTGCGGTCAGTTTATTGAGCTTGAACACAGACGCTTCGGAGTGGGGCTGGAGATCATTGAGCATATCGTTGCCTGCTTTGCGTATCTCGTCAAGCCTGCCGATAAGCGCAGGCGTAAGCTGGCTCCTGCCGGCATTGGCCCTGAAGAATCTGGCCATTGTCTCCTGGGCGTGCTTGACGCCAGGCGGAAGGGCTCCGGGGATCTTGGAAGGATCCACCGCTTCAGGTCGGTTGCTTGCCATGATTATCATACTCTGTCAGGGTTAAAAAATCTCACCTATGGGTCAAATCTATCAATCAGCGCCTCGGCTTTGGCGGCCTGCGCCTTCATCACCGAATCGCTCGGCATGAACGGCACGGAGCAGCATTCTGAGCAGGCGATGAGCGCGGACTCTGCATGGAAATATTCCTTTCTGATCCTGGCGAGACTTTTTGAGAGATAGCCGCGGCTCAGGACGCGTGCGACCTCCGCGTGGGTCATCCGGAACAGCTCCAGCTTAGCCAGCGTGGGATCGGCCATGACAGCATCGCGCAGCTCAGCCATCTTGTCCATGAGGACAGTGGCGAGCAGGATCTTCGAGAGCCTCAATGTGAGTTCTTCAGGGAGGGGCACGCCTTCGCGCAGCAATGGCGCGATATCGCTGAGCCCTTTGGTGGTTTTCCTTCTCAGGTCAGCGAATGCCCAGAGGGAGGTTGAAGCTTCCATCCGCATGCGCAGCGGCGCGCGGACATTGTCGGTCTCCGCCAGCGCTTTGAGCTTTTCCAGTTCAGCGCTGAGGCCGGTTTTCTTTTTGTGGTAAGTGTGATTATCTTTAACTATATGCATGCTGCTACTTTGTTTGAAAAAGTTTATAAACATGGTTTCCTCGCAGTGCGGAAGGGTAACCAATATATATTAGGGAAGACCAATATCCCGTTTATAAATATTGACGGCGGTGGATTGATATGCCGAAACGCTCTGGTAATCAAAGCGCTCCTTCAGCGCCAATAGAGGAGATATCAGAAACGAATATCGATGTGGTAGAGAAGGAAGCCATAGAGAAAGTGAACCGGACCATCACTGTCCTTGAAGGCGCCCTCGCGACCTGGGATGCCGCCAAGGAGAAACCAGTGGACCTGAAGGACCGGTTCTCGAAGTACAAGCAGTTCCATGACGCCCTCATGAGCTGGGAAACCAGGGCTCTGAGGTCAAAGGGGAAAACCGAGAACATCAACTCAAGGGTCCAGAGGCTCAGGGAATTCGTGGACCTTTGCTACGCTTACGCATAAGGTGTGATGATTGGCTAAACAGAAAACGGCACCAGAGCAAGCTGCGCAGGACGTGATGGCAGCCCAGCGCGAGCTCATGGGGGCTACAGGCGCAGCTGCGCTCGTTCCAAAACCCGGCATGCCTGGCGGTGTGGCGGAGCGGGCAGCCCTTAATCAAGCAAATGCCCGGGCAGATGCAGCGCTGGCCGACCTGATGAAAGGCTCTGCCAGCCCGATAAACCGCGTCCTTCCTACAGATCAGAAGACCATGTCTAGGATGGTCGAGGAACGGTTCACACCGGAAGAACGCAAGAGGTATCAGAAGGAGATAGAAGCCATAGACAAGCTGGCGCAGGATGCTGCACTCGCCAGGAAGCAGGGCGACGCAGCCAAAGCAGCATCCTATGAAGGGTCTGCCCGTGCTGCTTTCGAGACCTTGGATTACGTTGACAAGGTATCGAAGAAACTCGACGCCATGGGCGACCGTGAGATGCCTCAGGTCGTGAGAGGGGCTTTCTGGGACATGACAAGGGAAGGCGCCAGCGGAGAGGAAACGATGCTCATGCGGCAGAGGGCGGCGATAGCGCTGAGAAGCGCTGGCGCATATGCCGAATATCATGACACAATCACTGCGGCCAACGCACCGCTTGCCGCATGGATCGGTGCGAGCCTCCACGACAATGTGATAGCATTGTGGCGCGAAGGCCTCAGCGCGGATACTGCGGAAAGGTTATCCGCGCGGCTGGACCTGATGGAAACGAAGCTCGCCAATTTCCGCTCTTTTGAAACCGAGCCCAAGGTAGGAGGGTATTCGGATGACGACCTGAAGCTCAGCGAAAGGGAGCGGTTGAGCGAGAGCATAAGCGCGATGCAGGCGATAACAAGGAATATCCGTGAACGTCCTGATTATGACCAGATGGCGCCGGAGATAAGGCAGAGGGCTGACACGGCGGCATGGTTCTTTGAACGCGCAGACCAGCTGGAGAAGACAAGTGCTAGATATTCCGAGATCGCGTTGGCATATTTCAAAAGCGGCGAGTTCCTTTTCCTGAACCTGGACAAAGAAGCGCCTGCAGGCTCTGCGGCAGCTTCGGTATTTGCCATGGCGCCGCAGATGATGGAACGTGACACGTCGGGCCAGTTCAAGACTTTCGCAGGCATGGATAAGGCGGCCAAGGAGATGGGCCAGGCACTGACCGCGGCGTCCCTGGAGAACGGCGTGCAGTCCAACGAGCTGAACGTGGAATCGCTGAGGAAGGAGATGGCGGATGGCAGGACATATCCGCAAGAGGAGCGGAGGTCCATAAGCCGAAATCTTGACAAGATACATGAACTCGACCAGAAAGCAAGCGCGGCATTGGCGGATGGCAGGCTCGAGGAAGCTGGCAGGATGCTTCTGCTGTCAAAGTCCCTGCTGGTCGCAACATCGCAATACGCCGACGCAGTAGCCGAAAGGAGAGGCATGAAGCTGCCTGTGGCCAAGGCGCGGGCGCAGTTCGAAGAGCTCACAGCCAGGGCCGATGCGGCAATAGTCCGGATGAAGGATGGCCTTGGCAGGATGGCCGCTCTGGATCCTGGGATGGCGTTCGCTGATCTGACCGGCCGGGTGGAAACCATAGGGGAAGCGAACTCAGCCGCATTCAACGATGTGCAGGCCGCAAGGACAGACGCCGAGCTGCAGAGGTTCGATGCCTCGCGCGAGGGCTATGC
>JAQTOF010000042.1 GCA_028713495.1 Candidatus Iainarchaeum sp. | reverse complement strand
AGTGCCTGTCACATCGCCTATCCCTGCAGAGAACACGTGCTGCTCGAAATAGTCTATGCCGGAGATCTTCGAGAATATGTCTATCACGAAGAATGTCGCAGCGCCATCCAACGCCTGGCCTGCCACTATCGCAGCGAGGATCGGATCCTTGAAATATCTATAAGCGAGATAAGCCGGGATGGCGGCAAGGATGAGTATCGGTATGGCATACATCGCATAGGTCATGAATGGCAGGAGAAGCAGGAAATGCGGCAGCCAGAGCGCCAGGCCGACATAACCCAACCACTCCACCCGCTTGATCATGTACAATACGGCGAGCGCGATGAACATGATGGCGGCAGTGAGTATGTAGATCCCCGGTGTCACGGTCAGATAGCTGTAATCCCACAGATGCGAATCGAGGACGAACGCGTGGAACGGTGTTATCGGCGCGAATACGCCGGTGTCTATGGCGTCCGTGACCACCCTCATTGTCGAGCCGAAAAGCACGAAACAAAGGACCGCGCCTATGAACCTTTCATCTATCTTTATCCTGCCTTTGAGGACCTTGAGCAGCCCATAAACCGCGCCTATGGCCAGGGCTGCATAGGTCAAGGTATTGACTATATTGTATCCGGTATGCTCGACGATGGGCCGGATATAATATTCATATATAAAGTTATCCATCGTACCAACAGCATGGATAGTAGGCGGAAAGCCATTATAAAATCCAGCGTACGCTCCTCGATAGAGAAGCTCATCGGCCAGGCCAGGAAAGCATACAACAACGGAAAGGTCGAGCGCTCGAAGAGATACATAAAGATGGCTTTCGATCTGCTGAAAAAGCACAAGGTCAGGCTGCCTGAGGAGCTCAAGAACAGCTTCTGCAGGAAATGCTATCTCGTATGGATACCGGAAAAGACCATAACCGCGGCATATGACCGGAAGAACAACTGCCTGCGGGTAAAATGCAAGTGCGGTTTCTCAAAAAGGCTCTAAGGTGTCATCATGGAATTGCATCCGCGCGTCAAATCATCACTATCAGAGATAGAACGCATGATGGAAGAGGACCTCAGCAAGGAGGACCCCAGCGTCTACGGCATGCTCGCGCCGTTCCTGAAACGAGGCGGCAAGAGGATACGGCCTGCATTATGCCTGCTCTCCTGCGGAGCCGTGGGCGGAAAATACGAAGATGCCCTCAAGCCTGCGGCCATAATAGAGCTGTTCCACAACTTCACCCTCATCCATGACGACATAGAGGATGATTCCCGGTTCAGGAGGGGCGAACCCACATTGCACGTATCATACGGGATCCCGATCGCGTTGAACTCAGGCGATGCGCTCTACACGCTCCTCTGGAACAAGCTAGTCTCCTTGGATATTAAGCCATCAGGGCTCGTGAAGCTCGAGCAGCTCTATGCCGCTTCGTTCAAGCGGGTGGCGGAAGGCCAGGGCCTGGAGCTTGCCTGGATAAAACAGGGCAGGTTCGATGTCAGCGAGGAAGAGTATGTCAAGATGATCGACGGTAAGACATCAGCGCTCATAGGGCTCTCATGCGAAGCTGGAGGGATGCTCGGCGGTGCCGGGAAGCGGGCGCGTTCCGCGCTCCGCGATTACGGAGAGAAGATCGGAGCCGCATTCCAGATCCAGGACGACGTGCTGAACATCACCGGAGATTTCGAGAAATACAAGAAGGAGATCGGCGGCGACATCAGCGAAGGCAAGCGCACGCTCATGGTGGTCCATTGCCTCGCAAAGGCGGATGAGAAGGACAAGCAGAGGCTTATCTCCATATTGTCATCGCATTCCAAGGAGAAGGCGGACATAGACGAGGCGATAGCAATACTGAAGAAGCACGGCTCGATAGACTATGCGAGGAAGAAAGCCGAGAAGCTGGTGAAGGATGCCAAGAAGCGCATCGGCTCGCTGAAAGAAGGCGATGACAAGGCGAATCTCCTTGCTATAGCTGATTATGTCGTAAATCGGGAAATGTGAGCTTTCTGCCTTCTCGCCGCAGCTAAGGAAAAAATATTTAAACCAGCGCTCCCTATTCTGTTCAATGACCTCCCACAAGATAGCGTTCCTGGCATTGTTAGTGTGCAGTCTCATCTCGGCCTTCAATGTGGCCGACTACCTATATCCTGAAGAGAAAAATGTCTCGGTGTCCTACACGAACTTCACCATAGATGGCACGGATTATGCCATCGTGAAGCTGAACAACGTGGAGACGTTCCTGCTCCAGGATGACGTGCCCATGACCGACCAGGCCGATCTGGAAATCGCCCTGCACGCCTATTATACCAGCACATATTATCCCAGCGAGGCCGAGATACAGGAGCTCAGGGACCTGATAAAGAAATTCAACGACAGCAGGAACGACGGCTATGATTTCAAGAACAAAGAGGAATACATCTGCCGGAACGATGTCTTGCTCTCGAACGGCAAGATAACCGTATCCGGCGTGCCAGTGATATGCAAGGACAACGAATCGTGCACCAAGAATGCCATGCTGCTCTTCTCGGTTTATGGTGAAGGGCTCGGATTGGGATCCGCGACAGCCATAATAGACCCGCTCATGGATTTCACGCCCAACAGCCTGAGGATGGATGAACTGTTGGCCAACTATACCACCAGGCTGGATGCCATGGACCAGGACAACGTGGTCTCCACCATAGGCTACATAAAAGACACTTCAGGAGAGCTCGAGGACCTTGCAGATATCATAGAATCCAGCCTCTTCCGTACGCCGAGGCTGAATGACAGCGCGGACCGCAAGGCATGCCAATTAAAGTGCTGGGCCATCTGCCCGTCATTCGACCTTGACCAGGAGGCTGCACAGGACATACAATCCGAAGCATCATCCATATACTCCAAACTCGGCCCCCTCAGCGGCTATTCCACTGTCGCCAACAACATATACAACAAGACGACCACCAGGATGGAGCATGTCAAGAACGAGAACACCGCAACATATTACACGGACCTCTTCAAGCCGCTCAACAAGACCGGCCAGGCCGCGATAAGCTATGCCGAGGAGACGCTCGTGCATGTGCAGAACCGCACGCTATCCCAGAAGCTGGACGACCTCAAATCCCTCCATGTCACGATCCCTGAGGATATAGATGCCCACAACTTCGCAACATTGGATGCTGACATCGGCCAATACAAGACCCTGGCTGCGAATGTCACCAACATGTCCAACGAGCTGATGTTAATATATAACGAAAGCCGCGATGCCAAGAACACAGAGAATGCCCTCCTGCTTGTGCTGGAGAGCAAGGATCTCGACCCTATCGCCCTGAGATCATTGGAACTGCTCACCAACCAGACCGAGGACCTCAACGCCCAGTTCAGGGATGGGCTCACGCTCACCCAGCTGGAATCCCTGGAGCAGAACTACAGCGCACTCACAGCCAAGGCTCAGGACCTCCTCAAGAGCGAGAGCGACACGCCCGCCAGCCGCGTTCTCCTCATGTTCCGCGGCTTCGCTAGGAAGGTGAATACCGGCATAGCCACGGTCGCGGAGAAGACTGACCTGATGCCCAAGGAAAGCATACCTGAGAGCGCTGCCCTCAGCGGCTTCTCTGCCATTGTCTTCCTGTCACTCGCTGCCATGGCGCTCCTGTTCTTCCTCTACCTGTTCTCAACGGTCCAGTTCACGATACCGAAGACCGGGCACATCCTTGGCGCGGCATTCCTTGTCGTCCTGATGCTGCTGCTCGCTTTCAGCGTGTTCCTGTATCTGTTCCTGGGCAAGACAGCCACCGATGCTTCTCTACCGGAGTTCCTCGCGGATTTCAGCGACAAAAACTCATCATCCATCGTGGTGGACCTGTCGAGCGTGTCTTTCTCGGATTCCAAAGCCATGAGTTCCTGCGCCACGATGCTGGCCAACTCATTCAGCCAGAAGAACCGGAGCTGGACGCTCTATACCATCAGCGATGATAAATGCACCATAACACCCATGAACGGCACAGCGTCCAACTCCAGCGCCAGCGCGTGCTACCTCGCAGCCAACGAAGACCAGTCCTATTTCATGCTTGGCTACTCAGAGACCAACCCGCCGCCCAAGTTCTCGATAATCTATGATAACAAGGCCGAGATAATGGCCAACACGGAATATTACAACTCGTGCCCGTTAGTGGCCCTTTTCAGCTGATTGCTATGAAGAAAAAGATCGTAAAGAAGAAGGCGAAGGCGCCCAAGGAAGAGATCCATCCGGTCCCGCAGACGCCCATCGAGTTCGAGGAGCCTGAACCGCGGCCAGCTGAACCAGAAGCTGGAACGCCCCCGGAACCGAAGAATGAGGAGCCGAAAAAGGGCAAAGGATCCGGCTTCAAGATCTTCGTGGTCCTGCTTCTTTTCGCCGTAGCGGTCGTCCTGGCCTACTATTTCATAACCGCATCCGCATTCGACACCGGTCCTGGCGTGGATGCAGAGACATTCAAGAATAACTTCGCGGCAGCCGAGACGGTGTATATCGTCATGGATGTCCGCGGCGTAAAAGATCCGACCGTGAGCAACAACGTGCTCCAATGCGGCGTTGATTTCGCAGCCAGCAGCGGCATGGGCGGCAAGGACGCGGTATATTTCTCGTTCGGAGATGACGGCTGCACGGCCCCTGATGGCCCGCATCCGTTGCAGGATTGCGTCTCCCAGCTCAAGAACGGCCTGACCATATATGTGAAAGAAGGTCCAGGCGGGGCCAGCTATTACAGCAAAGCGATGGTGGTCACGGTCGGCAAGACGTACACATTCGGGACCTGCGGCATAAAATGGGTCTAATCACCTGGTCTTATATCTCAAGAAAGCGCCGATGCCGCCAAAACCAGTGAGGAACTGCGCCCCTTCCACGGTATTGGTGGACAGTATCTCCACCGGGATTTCGGCCTGCATGGCGAGCTCTGTCATCTCGTCAAGAAGCAGCTCTTTGCCCTGGAGCTTCATCTGCCCGTTGTTGCATTTCTGGCACGGGAAGGACTCCTCCGGCTTGTCGCGCGATATCTTCCTCTCCTCAGCCTCGCAGGAGGAGCACTTGTATCTGCCTGTGGTGTGGGTCAGGCCTTCAGACAGCAGGACCCTCTCCGCCTGCCGCGAGTTTATCGCCTCGCGCACCTCCTTCTCGCCATAGACGGCCAGCCCCTCGTTCACCACCGCCTTTATGAAGCGGTCGACCAGTATCTTCTCCTTGACGGCCTCCTGCTGAGAAAGTATGCCCTCGCTTTTGGAAAGCACCTCGCGGATGCCGTATTCATCCGTATAGCCGGTGTCCACGACCCCGAGGACATTTATCTGGTAGTTGAACGGGCGCATCTTCATGAAGAACTCCTTTGCGGGCCCGGGCCCCCCGACGATAACGCCCTTGACAAAGCATTTCTCTTCTTTCAGGTAAGCGTTATCCATCGAATTCCCGATTCTCTTGTAGTATACCTCTATGGCCTCCTCTATCAGCCTCTCGTACCTCCTGGCCGACTGGCCCCCCTTCCTGATTTTGGCATGGGCCGTGGAGTTGAGCTTCTTGATGACCGTGATGTTAGTGCCCTTGACTATGGAGATAATGGCCTCCCTGCCGTCCAGGACGACCACTCCGTAGGAATCCGTCGCGCCGATCATGGATTGGAGCGGCTCAAGGAAGAACCTGCTGTCGCACCTGTAGGCGCCGATGTTGAGCGGCTCGGGCGGGTCCACGGTGAAAAGCTCTATGTCCACCTTTGCCGCGTTGTCGGATACGTTGCCTGCGAAGACGGCTATGCCGTTCGGAGGGGTCTTCCGGTATATCTTGAGATGATTCATTATCCTTTCCAGGGCCCCGAGGACATTCAACTTCGTGGATTTGGACTTTATGTTGCTGGCCTGGCTCATCTCCTCGCGGAGTTTGGCGTTCATCTCATGCACCTGGGAGCCTGCCGGTATGTATACGGATATGAGTTCCGTGCCGCTGCCCCTGAAGCCCTCCAGCTGGCGGAGCTGCTTCTTCAGCTGGTACATCCTTTCAGTGTCTGCCATATGGATATCACTGGACGCGGTCGGTTCAGCGGATTATATGCACGCGTCCATCTTCGAAGAAATATTTCATCTCAACTATTATAAGGTGACCCTCGTGCTCCATGTGGGATATCACGTCGCTCCGTTTCCTTATCTCTTCAGCCGTGAGCTGCACATTGCAGATTATCGTCTTCTCCACGTCTTCAGCGCCTTTCTTGGCAACAGCTGGCTTTATCCTGTCCACGATAGCCTGGATGTTCGGCGGACATACGCCTCCGCTGCAGGCAGCGGTCACCGCGCCGCACTTCTCATGGCCGAGTATGACCAACAGCGGCGTGTGGAGATGCTCAACGCCGTATTCCAGCGAGCCGAGGGTCACGACATCAACGCAGTTGCCGGCATTCCTCACGACGAATATCTCGCCTATGTTGGTGTCGAATATGAATTCGGGCACCACACGCGAGTCTGAGCACGTCAATATGGTCGCGAACGGCTTCTGGCCGGCCTTGGTCGCCTCGCGCGGCGTCTTCACGTCCTTGGCTGCAAGCCTGCCTGTCATGAACCTCTTGTTGCCTTCCAAAAGCCTGGCGAGCGATGCTTTTCCGTCCATAATACCTACCTTCCTCTAAGATCTGTATGGCTGAGGCAACATAGGATATTTAAAAATATCAATCCCCTCTTTATGCTGCAATGTGCGGGATAATAGGCTATGTCGGTCCAGGGAAAGCATCCCAGATACTGACCGACGGCCTGAAGATGCTGGAATACCGTGGGTACGATTCGGTCGGCATAGCCGTGCTCAACCACGGCAAGCTCGAGGTCCGCAAGGACAAGGGCATGGTCGAGGCGGTGTCATCTGCCCTTGCTTTCACCACGATGGACGGCAATGTCGGCATCGGCCACACCCGCTGGGCAACGCATGGAGTCGTATGCCGCGAGAACTCGCATCCGCATTCGGACTGCACGAAGAACATCGTCCTGGCCCATAACGGCGTGATAGAGAACTTCTCCAAACTGAAAGCCGAGCTTTCAACTAGCCACAAATTCGCCTCGGACACCGATTCCGAGGTGATCGCCCATCTAGTCGAGGAATATTCCAAGACGCAGCCTCTCCAGAAAGCGTTCATGCGGGCCATAGGCAGGCTGGAAGGCTCCTACGCCATAGCGCTCATGAGCGCAGCTGACAGCGAGGAGCGGCTTTTCCTGGCGAGGAGGAACAGCCCCCTCGTCATAGGGGTAGGCAAAGGCGAGATGCTCTGCGCTTCTGACATCCCTGCGATGCTCAGATACACGAAGACGTTCGTGACCCTCGAGGAGGGCGACATGGCAGTGCTCTCCAAACATGGCTACAAGGTGTATTCAGCGGATGGCTCGGAGGTCGCAAGGAAGCAGATAACAGTTGACTGGGGCCTGGAGATGGCGCAGAAGGGTGGATATCCGCATTTCATGCTCAAGGAGATAAACGACCAGAAGCATTTCATCAACGAGAGCCTTGCTTCTGATGTAACCGAGGCCAGGAAGCTCATAGACAGATACGACCGCATAGACATCATCGCAGCAGGCACATCCTATCACGCCGGCCTCCTGCTCGCCTACCTTCTCCAGGGGATGGGGAAGGGCGCCCAGGCATTCGTGGCCAGCGATTATCCGTTCATAGCCAAGCCTGATGGGAAGACCCTTATCATAGGCATAAGCCAGAGCGGCGAGACCGCAGATGTGCTCCAGGCTTTCCGTTATGCCCAGAAGAGCAAGAAGATCGCCATCGTCAATACCCTCAGCTCGAGCATCACCCGCCTTTCCGACTGCGTGGTCTCCCTCAACGCCGGCCCTGAAGTCGGAGTGGCGGCCACAAAGACCTTCACATCCACCCTCGTTATAATATTCAAGATCATCTATGGCAAGGAGAAGCTGGAAGGCCTTTCGCATCTGGTGGAGACCATGCTCGGCCAGGAGAATGAGATAAAGAGACTGGCCCAGGTCCTTGCTCCGAAAGAGAACGCTTTCTTCCTGGGCCGCGGGAAGAACTTCCCCATAGCATTGGAGGCATCGCACAAATTCAAGGAGATAACATATATCCATTCAGAGGCATACCCGGGCGGCGAGCTGAAGCATGGCGCCCTGAGCCTCGTATGCGACGGTTTCCCCGTGATCGTCCTGGCGCCAAAAGACGAGGCCAGCCAGAAGCTTTTCGGCAATATCAAGGAGGTCAAGGCCCGTGGCGGCGTGATATTCAGCGTCACCGATGACCCGGAGGTGAAACGCGAGAGCGCCTTCCACATAGACATCCCCGAAGGGACCGACCCTGCCCTTTATCCGCTGGCCCTGATCATCCCATTGCATCTGCTCGCCTATCATGTGAGCGTCCTCAGGGGCATAAATCCTGACAGACCCAGGAACCTGGCGAAAACGGTCACAGTGGAATAGCCGTAGCGCATAAGAAAATTAGTCGGACTGTTACTTCTTCTTCGCGAACTTCTGCTTGAGGAACCTGGACCAGACCTGGGAAAGCACCACAAGGATCAGGAGCACGCCGACCACTACGAACAGGGGGTTCACCCCGCTCGCGTTCACGGTGATGCCCTTATTCCCATCGTTGAATCCGATCTTGCTGATCACAGCCTCGTAGTTGCCTGGTTCTGCTATGGTGACCGTGACATTCTTGTCTCCTGCATACTCCTTGCCTGCTATGGTGAGCTTGAACCTGTCCACAGGGGAGCCGTCGTCGGCATCGTTGACATAGATGGTGAACGGCACGCCCTCCATTATGTCCGGGGACACGGTTATTATGAGATTGCTCGGCATTATGGATGGGTCCTCGTTTATGGTCACTGTGGTGAAGGTCGGCCCAACCTCCTCTCCGCCTGCGTCAACGGCTTTGCACGATATGGTATTAAGGCCCGCACTGAAGCTGGCCTTCGGATCGAGGTAGTATATCCATCCTGTTTCGCTGGT
>JAQTOF010000041.1 GCA_028713495.1 Candidatus Iainarchaeum sp. | reverse complement strand
AAGGTAGCCGCAGTGGCTTGCTTGGTATTCGTATCGTGCACACCGATGGCAGAGCCAGCGAAAAGGGGCACGACACCTGAGCCGCCTCAAAACACTCCTGGCGCGGTCATCAGGCTGGAAGATACGTCATTGGAGGCTGCAGAGGCACCACAAGCAGCCGAAGCGCCAAAACCAGCGAAGAAGCAGGGCTATGACAGCTCCGCGGATCCTTTCAGCATTGAAGGCGCAGGCATAATCCAGAAGCTCGATCTGACAGGAGATTATAGGAGCAAGGTCCAGAAACTATTCTCAAAGCTGCGCCGGGGCGGCGATAAGGGCGTCACGGTCATGGACATGGCAGGCAAACCGCCAAGAACCGCAATGGAGGTGTTTGAGAAGGGAGGCGACTGCACGGATCTGACCAACTTGGTCATCGGGATCCTGAAGGTAGAAGCCATACCAGGCGGCGCATTGGTAGCCCATTTCAAAGGCGATTCTGCAGGGCTGGAGCACATGGTCCCATACGCAGAGCTGGATGGCAAGAAAGTGATAATAGACCTCCAGACAAGCGAGCTTGGCAAGACCCAACAGGGCAAATACGATGTCGTACTCACTTTGAATTACGAGCAGGCAGCATCCATGTACCACAGGGAATATGGAGACTACTTCAAAGACCAGGGCAAAGATAGCGAGGCGATGGTAGCATATAACAGGGCCGTGGAGATCTTTGACGGCGATCCGTATGTCCATCAGAACCTCGGTGTATTATATGAGAAAAACGGGGATATGGAATCAGCAGCCAGGCATTTCAAGAAGGCAGCTGAGCTGGACCCGAAATACTCCAAAGACCAGAAACGCGGCAGCTACAATGAGGAGCTGCAGGCAGGCCAGGAAGCCTATGATAAGAAGGACTGGGAAGGCTGCATAACCCACTTCAAGAACGCATTGGACTCTGGCGAGAAGCTGAGCAAGCAGGAAAAAGGCGTCATCGAGTCCTATGTGGACGCCTGCGAAAGCAAATCAGGGACCGTAGGCAACTGAGGATCAGAAGACTTTCTCGCCTACGTATACCTTTATGCCAGACGGCGTCACTTTGAACGGCACCAGCTCGCGGGAGTGGTCAGTGCCCCTCATCTTGAATATCTCCAGGGCCCGCACACGCCTGTCGTCGCGGTCGATGTTGTACAGGTTGATGATGCCGTCCATGACGAAATGCTCGATATCGTATTTCATCTCCTCTTTCTTGGAAGTGGTCGCTTCCACGGTTGTTATGGTGGTCACGTCCAGATTGCGGAGGAGCGAAAGGAACTCGAAAAGGGTCTGACGGTACTCGATCTCGGTCTTGAATGACATCCGTATCATGGTTGCAGAGTCCACCACAGCCCTCTTTATGCCGTTGGTGGTTATCCTGTCCTCGAGGAGGTTCGCCACATCCTCAAGGTCGAGCTTGTCCGGTTTTATTATCTCCAGCTTGTTCTGGGATATGAGCTGAGCGGTCTCGGAAAGGAGCGGGAAGGTGTTCTTCATGTTGTCTATGATGTCGTCCGCGGTCTCCTCCATTGAGATGTACAGGCCGTTCTCGCCCATCTTCGCGCCTTGGTAAAGGAATTCGAAACAGAACGATGTCTTTCCTGAGCCAGGCCCTCCATAGAGAGCGACATGCCTTCCTGCCGGTATGCCGCCATTGAGCATTTCATCAAGTCCTGATATACCTGTTTTCACACGGTCCATGGTCACCACTGCGGCTTCTCTCTCTGGTAAAATTTATATAGATTGGCAGGGAAATCAATCCTGTGGAACACATTGACATCTTACCATGGACAGAGAAATACAGGCCGAAGAAGCTTGAGGAGGTAGCCGGCCAGAAGGAGGTCGTGGAAAGCCTCAAGGCATTCGTGAAAGTCAAGAACATGCCCAACATGCTCTTCGCCGGACCGCCAGGCGTCGGGAAGACGACTTGCTGCCTTGCCCTCGCCCATGAGCTTTTCGGAGACGGATACCAGGGCAACTTCCTGGAATTGAACGCCAGCGATGACCGCGGGATAGACATCGTCAGGGGAAGGATAAAGGACTTCGCCCGCTCGGTGTCGCTCGGAGAAGCGCCGTTCAAGCTGATCTTCCTGGATGAGGGCGATGCGCTCACTGCGGATGCGCAGCAGGCCCTTAGAAGGACCATGGAAGCCAACTCCGCGGTCACGAGGTTCATAATATCAGCGAATTACTCCTCAAGGATAATAGAGCCCATCCAGAGCAGATGCGCGGTGTTCAGGTTCATGCCTCTCGCAGAGAAGGACATGCGCAAGACCCTTGAACATGTGGTCAAGGCAGAGAAGCTGAAGGCAGATGACAAGGCCTACGAAGCCATATTCTACATATCTGAAGGCGACATGAGGAAAGCCCTCAACATCATACAGGGCTGCGCGATGCATTCCAACCATATAACCGAGGAACTGGTGCACAAAACCAGCAGCAGGGCGACGCCGAAGGAGGTCAGGGAGATGGTCTCGCTGGCCCTTGGCGGCAAGTTCCAGCTGGCCAGGGAGAACCTGGACAAGCTCATCATAACCTATGGGCTCAGCGGCGAGGACATAATCTACCAGGTCTACCGCGAGATAGGCAAGCTGGAGATAGATGAGAAGCAGAGGATGCAGCTGATAGAGACTGTGGGCGAGTGCAACTTCAGGCTGGTGCAGGGAGCGAGCGAACGCATCCAGATCGAGGCCATGCTAGCCAGGTTCGCGTGCGTGAGCCGATGAGACTCACCGCATTGTTGATGCTTTTTGTGATCATCGGGATTTCCAGCGCTTTGATCCTTGGACCTAAGATATACGAGCAGGACGATCTAGGCGATCCGATGTTCGGCGAGTTCACCTACTCGATCAGCGTGGACTGCACGGCGGCATCCATAACCACCATAGTCATGAATGAGAGCAACACCCGCGTGCAGGGCGCCAATGCCTACCTGAAATACGTGGATTTCTCCACGCCATTGATGGGCGCAGGCACCTCCGATAAGGATGGCCTGATACTGTTCAGGCTGCCTGGCGATGTCAAGCTCATGCGCGGCCTTTTCATCCTCGTCATAGAGAAGAAAGGATACCGGAGCAAGGAGGTGCACTTCGACATATCTCCGTGCTTCACGAACACGACTAACCCGGCTCCACCATCAAAGCCGCCAGCTAATAACTCGAACAACACCCAACTGCCTGGCAATGGCACTGGTCAAAACAACACCAACCAAACCCAGCCACAACAAAACGATACTAATGAAACGGGCGAGAACAACGAGACAGGTGATGGGACTGACGCGGGTAACGAGACTGGCGGTGAGTTGTGCGCTCCGGCTTTCGCGCTCCCTTTGCTTTTGATGATGTTTTTTAAGCGGACGAGGCGAAATAGGATAGGAGGTGTAGGGGGATGAGGAGTCTTTTCATAGTTCTTCTATTGTTCGGCCTTAGCATGGCATTCACAGTGCATCCGAACTATATCGAGATAAAGGATACCGGGAACGAGAACCTGGACACCATGGAAGTCGGCATAACAGTAGATTGCGACAGCAAGATGCTCACAGTGTCGGCCAGGGCCAATGACACCGACCAACCGATAGCGAACGCGGATATCTATCTATTCTATACCGATTATGGATATCAGGTCATAGGAACCGGGGAGACCGGAGCTGATGGCACCGGAACCATAGACGTCATCGGCAACGTGAATTACCTCACAGGCTTGTTCATCCTGCGCGTGGACAACCCGCAGTTCAGGAGCAGGGAAACGGAGTTCACATATGAGAAATGCTTTGAGGAGCAGCAGACCCCGCCACCACCGCACAACGAGACGCCTCCGGCAGACGATAACCCGCCGCAGCAGAACGAGACACCTCCGGATAACCAGACACCGCCAGAGCCGCCTCCGGACCATCAGAACCAATCACCGCCAGGAGAGAACGGGACCGGACAGCCGATAACTCCGCCACCACCGTCCGGCAGCTCTTGCCTTCCGGCGTTCCTGTTACCGCTTATCCTGATCATGATGAGGAGATGAGATGAGGACAGAAGAGGATTTCATCGGCAAGGTCCAGGTCCCTGACCAGGCGTATTACGGCTCGTTCACAGCAAGGGCGGCAGAGAACTTCAGGCTGAGCGGCATGAAAGTGCATCCTGAGCTGATCAGGTCGCTGGCGCTCGTGAAGAAATGCGCTGCGAGAGCCAATGCAGAACTGGGAAGGATTGATCAGAAGACCGCAGGCGCGATCGTGAAAGCCGCGGATGAGGTCATCGCAGGCAAGCATGACAAGGAATTCATACTTGATGCGTTCCAGGCAGGGGCAGGCACCCCGCTCCACATGAACATGAATGAAGTCATAGCCAACAGGGCAGAGGAGATCCTGGGTGGTAGGAAAGGCGAATACAAGCTCGTCCATCCCAATAACCACGTGAACATGGCCCAAAGCTCGAACAACGAGGTCCCTTCGGCCATAAAGATCGCCGCTTTGAGGCTGGCAACCAGGACCATGAAAGAGGCTGAAACGCTCCAGAAGGCATTCGAAGCAAAAGGTGAGAATTACAAGGACGTCATGAAGATAGGTAGGACCCACCTCCAGGATGCAGTGCCCATGACATATGGCCAGCTGTTCGGAGCTTATGCAAGGGCCATAGAAAAAGACAGGGAATCGATCAGACGCTCATTGGATTGCATAAGGGAGATAGGGATAGGCGGGACCGCGATCGGCAGCGGAATAACCGCCCATCCGAAATTCAGCGAAAAGACGATAGCTTATCTGAACAAGGAGAGCGGCCTTGGACTGAAGGACGCCAAGGATGGATTCGAGCTCACCCAGAACATGAACGACCTGCTTTCCGTGTCAGCTTCACTCCGCGGATACGCGATTACCCTGAACAGGATAGCGAACGATCTGAGGCTGCTGGCTTCAGGACCAAAGGCAGGGATAGCAGAGATAATCCTGCCTGAAGTCGAGCCTGGGTCTTCCATCATGCCAGGAAAGGTCAACCCGTCCATACCTGAAGCTGTTAACATGGCCTGCTTCCAGGTGATCGGGAATGACCAGGCAGTCGTGCTTGCGGCGCAGGCAGGGCAGCTTGAGCTCAATTTCGCCACTCCGCTGATAGCGCATGATATCTTCCAGAGCGCAGAGCTGTTGGCGAACTGCTCAGAGATGTTCAGGAGATTCTGCATAGAAGGGCTGCGGGTGGATAAGGAGAGGACAAAGGAGAACCTTGAACGCAGTTTCGGCTATGCGACAGCGCTCAATCCCTACCTAGGCTATAAGGAAGTGTCCCTGCTGGTGAAAGAGGCATACCAGAAGAAGATGAGCCTCAAGGAACTGATTCTGCAGAAAGGGATCATGGGGAAAGGCGACCTGGAGAAGATAGCGGCCAGCGCGACTGGGCCGTCTGAAGTGGACCAGGGAATAATGAAAAGGATAAAGAAAAAGGAGAATTAGAGCGGCTGGGGCATGCTGCCCTGATTTGCAAGAGCCATGAGCGAAGCGCCATACATGATCAGCAATGCAATCGTCAATAGCACCACGATAATGACCATCACGCCCACATAAGCTACCATGGTATAAGCTGCCTTTTTGCTATCAAGCTTGTAGGCCACTTTGACCAGCAGGTAGAGCAGGTATATCATGTAGAGGAGCAAGAGGAAATAGGGTATCAGCACGATGCAACTGAGTACCGGTACCTGCATCAGGATTATGAAGACGAAATTGATCGGCGCAAGAGCCACAGAGGTGACGCTCTGCAGATAAAGCTGGCTCATGAACGTACCACGGCCTCCGAACGCCTTGGCGATGAGATGGAGAATGCCGCAGAAGATAAGCATCAGGACGATTCCGATAACAACGCCGAACGCTATCATAGTGAGACTGGCGACGCTGAAAACAGCGCCCAATAGCATGGTTGGGGCTCCGGCAAGAACGCCGAACGCCAGCAGGCTGATCACCATGCCGATAAGCTGTGCTACGGTGGTGAACGCATAGGTGATGGCGAGGTTCACTACGAAGCCGCCGAAGCTGGCCTTCGGAAGTTCCTTGGCAAGATAACCCTCAGCCTTGCTGGGGTTGAAAAGATTCTTTATCGCATCTACGATGTTAGTCATAACATGCACCGCAACAAGATGGGATAAGAAATGTTAAGAAACTAGCGATATGAATCATTAGATGGGATAGAAATGGGCGATTTCGAGAATTGGAAGGACAAATACCTGGAATACGTGGACAAGGTAATCGATTTCATACCATACAAGAGGCTTGCGGAGTGGAAGAAATTCGGCCTGGACCCGCTTCCCAAGGTATCAAAGCCGGACAGCATAATGCAGAGGATAAAGGATATCTATGTCATGCTGATCATAACCCTGTTTTTCAGGCTTTTGGGCATGCTACCGGCCCTGG
This sequence comes from Candidatus Iainarchaeum sp., assembly GCA_028713495.1. Lineage (GTDB taxonomy): Archaea > Micrarchaeota > Micrarchaeia > Anstonellales > Bilamarchaeaceae > Bilamarchaeum. The sequence continues at coordinate 3,045 of JAQTOF010000041.1, read as the reverse complement.
TCATCGGCGGCGCCTTCTTCGTGATCTATAGCATCCTCCTGTTAGGCATCCCGCTTATCATACTGGCAGCCGTATTAGGCGTCATCTTCGTGCTATGGCTACTGAGCCCGGTCTTCATCATGCTCTACTCCCTTGTCGAATATGCAGTAGCCAAGCTGTTGGGCGGAACCGGGAACTACACCATGCATTTCAATGCAGGAGTGGCTTCAAGCCTTGCGGCATTCACCTTCGAACTGCCTCTTCTGATCGTATATGTGCCGCTCGGATGGCTGATGATGATACCATGCCTCGGCTATCTTTTCATGATAGCGGCATTTCCGCTCAGCATGCTCATGCTGGCGATCGGCCTCTATGGTATCTATCTGAAGTTCACATCGTTCAGGAAATTGCACGAGCTTACCACAGGCAAGGCTGCTGCGGTCGTCATCGTGCCCATAGTGCTGTGGATTATGGCCCTGATAGCGCTGGTCGTGATGTTCTACCTGGGCATGTTCGCCTTCCTGTTCAGCCTGCCTGTCATTGCGGCTGGTGCAGGCGGCGGGGCACCCTCCTAGGATCAGATTACTTTCTTCACTTTCCTGAATATATTTTTCACGATTTTCCTGTCGAAGACATCAGGCACTATCCTCTCTTTTGTCGGATCCTTCACCGATCCTGCGATGCCTTTCGCGGCTGCGATCTTCATGGCATCAGTGATCCTCTTCACTCTGAGGTCAAGCAACGCCCTGAGGAAGCCAGGGAAGCATATGGCATTGTTTATCTGGTTGGGGTAATCGCTCCTCCCTGTCCCGAAAATATCTATGCCGAGCTCTTTGGCCTGCTCCAGTGATATCTCAGGCATCGGATTCGACAGGGCAAAAACGATGTTGGGTTTGTTCATGGCCTTTATGGTCTCAAACGGAAGGGCGCCTGGTTTGGATGCCGAAACGATAACGTCGGCACCGCGGAATTCGCTTATCATGCCTGAGAAACCGGACTTGTTGAGGTTTGCGAGCTCTTTCTTGTATTGGTCGAGATCGCTCCTGTTTTTGCTGATCGCTCCTTTGCTGTCGAAAACGATTATGTCGCTGAAGCCTGCGGCGTGGAGCAGTTTCGCGATCGCATAGCCTGCGCTTCCTGCACCTACGATGCCTATCTTCGCACGCTCGTCTTTGCCGAGAACCTTCAATGCGTTATACAATCCTGCGAGGACCACCATCGCGGTACCGTGCTGATCGTCATGGAATACAGGGATGTCCAGCTCTTCTGTGAGCCTTTTCTCTATGTAGAATACCTTCGGTGTCTCGATATCCTCGAGGTTTATCGCCCCGAAGCCAGGCGCGAGCGCTTTGACGATCTCCACGATCTTATCCGGGTCCTTCTCAGCAAGGCAGATCGGGATGGCATCTATCTTCCCGAACTGCTGCATGATGAGCGCTTTCCCTTCCATAACGGGCAGGGCTGCTTCAGGGCCTATGTCTCCGAGGCCCAGGACACGGGTACCATCGGTCACTATGGCGACAGTGTTCCATTTCATGGTATAGTCATAGGCCAGGGAGCGGTCCTTGGCGATCTCCAGGCAGGGCTTGGCTACGCCTGGCGTGTATAATGTGGCCATGTCATCCATGGATTTCATCTTCGCCTTGGCACCGATGAATATCTTGCCGTGGAGCTTCCTATGGAGCTCTATAGGATCAGTCATGAGATTTGATCGCGGCTAAGACTTAAAATCATGCCAGATGGCAGGCTAGCCCAGGAATCTCCTCTGCCATGCAGCTGCCCGGATGTCCTCTGTGAGATGGGCGTGCTTCCCTGCCCTGTAGTTATCCAAAATGCGGGTCGTTATCTCGCAGTATTCTGGATCCTCTTCGTAGTCCACCCATCCCAGGACCTTCTTGATACCGTCCCGTACAATCGGCGGCATCCTGCCCAGGCTGGTCTTGTTCAGGTATTTCGTCGCGTCCTTCAGGTCCTCATCTATCTTGAAGTAGGACTGGCGGAGCTCATCGAACTCCTTCTCGCTCAGGGCAGAAAGCCCGAGCAGCTCCGGCGGAACTCCTACAGAATAGAAAGCTGCGCAGAACTTGATTGCCCTTGGCAGCTTTATCCCTTTCATGGAGCGCGAGTAACCGAACAGGCCGACATGGAGCTTCCTTGCCCTCCGCCCTGGAACAAAGACTGATATGCCATTAACCAGGTCTGCCATCTCCTTGAGCTGGGCCTCGTAGACCGGCCTTATCTTCTTTATGATGGAAAGGGCCTTCTTCTCATCCAAAGGCAATGGCGGCCTTCTCCTCGCATGGTTCAGCATGTCTATGGCATTGAAGGTGTCGCGGAAAGGATGGTCGTATTTGAAAGATGATTGCACTGTGAACGTCTGGACGCTGGGATACTCGTCTCCGCAGTTGGTGACATTGTTTGGAGTGAAGTTGCCCCTGAAAGGAGCGCCGCCGACCCCGATGATAGGCAGGATCTGGACACTTGTGCGCTCTTCGACGCCATATAGCCTTTGGAGAGCGATCTTTGAGAGCAGCACAGCGCTGGCAGCGCCGTAGTTCAGGGCAGGATCGCTCCTGGCAAGGAAAACCCTCTGGTACTCGAGGTCCTTCTTGCCTTTCAGGAACCTTGAGACTATCTCGTCGCAGGAGGCCAGTGACTCCATGTTCTCGAAAAGCGGTATGACGTTTATGTGGTCTGGTTGGAAGTCGCCCACCCAGTCCTTGACAGATATCTTCTCGTTGCCGAGTTTGGTGTCCCTTTGGCCGATTATCACCTGCTCGTAGTAGCTCTTGACCCGCTCCAGCTCCAGATGGGAAGTGGTCATGGGCAGGATGACCTCGAAGATAGGCGGGACATCTATGCCTGCCGCCCTGGCGACATCAAATGCCCTGGGGATACTGTGCAATGTCTCCAGAAGTATCTTTCCCTGCCCGGTCTCCACTGACGGATTCGGGACACGATAGGTGAGCCGGAAATCTTTTCCCAGCGGCCTTTTGGTGAAGAAATCATGGTGGCGCGACAGCAGCTTCTCCACAACCTGGTTGTCAGCCTCCTTGCCTTCACTGT
>JAQTOF010000040.1 GCA_028713495.1 Candidatus Iainarchaeum sp. | reverse complement strand
CGTGACTGTTTTCGTAGTGGTGGTCCTGCCCTCCACTGTGCCGAAGGCCTGGGCGCCTCCTGTTATGCCCATCACGACTCCTGCGGCACCGCCTCCGCCTGCCTGGCTTTCACTGACGCCGGTCGTAGTATCCGAGGTCTGCACTTCTGCACCGCCTGCAGCATAGAACATGCCTACTTCTGCCTGCTTGCTGAGCCAGTAGTCCTGGTAGTCCACAGGCATCGGGCCTGCGAGCTCGTTGAGGCGGCGTATTATCGTAGATTTGCCGAGCGCGCCTATCCTGAACTTTGCAGGCACGCCGTAGTTGAACATCCTGTCTGTTGGCGGCCTGAGCTGGTCGTAGACGCGCGAGAATAAGCCCATGGCATCAGAGTCAAGCACCAGTCCCCTGCCCGGGACCGGATTATATGGCGCAGTCGGCATGGTCGGCTGTGGAAGCAGGTTCAGCGGCTCCCCTGGCTGTCCGTAAAGCATGGGTATGGTGTTACCTTGGTACTGCCACCATCCTGGCTTGTACCTGTAATAATTCGGGCTGAGGAATCCTTCATCTGTCCTTGATTCAGGGATCTGCCTCAGCTCATCCTCTATGTTGCTGTGGTCGAACATGCTCACTATCTCCGGCAGCTTCGCATCTATGTTCTTGAAATAGTCCAGGAAATACTGCCTGATGATCGCGGTGCTGTAGGACATGCCCCTCAGGCCTTCTGCGTATCTTGTGCTGAATATGGTCCTGAAAGCCATCAGGCCTGTCATGAGGGTCTCCTCGTCCTGGGAGACCTGTATGAGCGCAGGCACAACCTGCAGGATGTACGGCCCGACCAGGTACGGATCCCTGTGCGCTATCACCAGCAGGGTGTTCATGAACTCAGCGCCGGCCATGGGTCCGAATGCCGATGCAGTGCCCTGTATCTCAGTGAGCGCCACGCCGATATAGAGCGCGTCTATGATGGAAAGCTCGTTGGTGAGTGTGGTGACAGCTTCGTTGGTGAAGTCCCCGGTCTCAGGGTTGAAATTCTGCTGCTGCCTCTGCATGAGGTACTCTGTCTTTATGCTTTCGAATGTCCTCCTTCCTGTGGCCACCAGCTGCTGGCCTTCCTCAGAGCTCAGGAATACAGCCATCTCCTCAGGGGTCTTTATGGACGCCGGCATATTGCCGAATCGGGCGAGCTTCGTGAGGTTCTCATTGAGCAATGGCATATTCACATACTGGTTGAACAGGTAGTCATTGGCTCCGAATTCCTGGCGATAGAACCCCACTGCCTGCGTGAAACCGAGGCCAAGCTTGTCTGTAGGGTTGTTGTACGCCATCGCGTTCTTTATCTGGAGATATGCCCGCGGAGCGATGTCCGCGACATGCCTGAAGTTAGTCATGAAATTGGTCCTGCTAAGGCCGGGCCCTTTCTCGAATGCGTCATTGAGGGCAGCCAGAGCTGCAGGTTCGAGCTTGCGCATCTCCTCAGCGGTCGCCATCGGGCTCTCAAGGAACCTGAGGGCCTTCAGGTTCTTCGCCAGAGCTGCCACGAGCTCGTCGCCATACATGATTCTCAGGTTCGCCACATTCTTGCCGTACTCCTCGCGCGTGCCTTTCGGCGCGCCTTCCCGCGGCGGCCTGATGAGCACGCCGTATATGTTGCTCATGGCATTGAACAGGGCCTCGTCCTGGTTGCGGTATAGCTGCATGAGCCTGCCCATGGACTTCTTGTAAGCTGATGAGTATGCGCCCCAGAACGCCGTCTTCCCGCTATCATCCATCTTGCCGAAGACTGCCATCACATCGCTGAGGCCTGCCCCTGCCCTGCCGAGCGATGCGAACGCGTTCCTATTCTTCTCCACCGCCTTCACGAATTCCTCGCCGAAAAGTGCCACCATGGTCTCGCGGTTCTCGGTCCCCTGCGGGTTCGCGATGGCCCGGTAGCACCTTATCGCTATGGCTCCGAACAGCTCGTTCTGATCCAACGTCATGCTGGCCATGCCGCCCTGAATGACCGATGTGCTCTCCAATATCTTCAGGACCGCAGTGTTCTGCTCCACCAATGACACGAATTCCGGCCCATAGACCGACATGAGGCCTACCCTGTCCATGCCGCCTCTCCCCTGCGTCATGGCATAGGTGGCCGTGATTGCCTGGAAAAATCCGCGATCGTTCATGCTTCCTACGAAATCATAAAGCTCCGGCCTCGCCCTGTTGAGCACAGCAGCGACGACATCGCTTATGACCGCCTGCTTGCCTGTGCCCTCAAGGCTTTCGTACCATTTGAGGAGCATTCCCATGGTCCCTGTGGTGGCAGTGCCTATGGTGCCACTGATGTCGGTGCCGGTCTCGGCCAAGTGGATCATCGCGAATGCCATCTCCACCGCCTTGCGGAGCTCCTGGCCATTCACCATCGCCTTCATCAGGTCTGCCTGGTCCTTCTCCAGCCTGTCCAGCTCCGCGTTGTCCGCACTCCTCGCATCCGTCCTTATCCTCTCGTTCTCTGCCCTCCAGCGGGCCATCTTGCTGCCGAGCATGGCCTTCGCGGGTTTGAGTATATCGTAGTTGAGCTGCCTTTCTATGTCCGCTATGTCGTTCTCTATCGTCTTCCAGCGCGCCTCCACCACACGCCTCCTGTCCTCCAGGCCCTCTCCGATGACTGGGGGTCTGACCTCTGCCTCCTTGGCAGCGGCAGGCTCAAGGAATGAGAAACCCAGGGCGTCCAGCGCATCTGCGCGGACGATGCCACGTTGCATCGCCGCTGTGCGTGCCGTGGCCACTGAAGCCACGAACATCACAGGGCTGTATGAGCGTATATATCTTTTCAGCTGCTTGGTGAGGTCGTCGTTCCTGATGTGCAAGCCGCCCTCTATGGTGCTCGCATTGCCTGAGAGCCATTTCAAGTCTGCCCTGTTGGCTTCCACCAGCGAGACAAGCCCATCGCCATAAGCGTCCACGAGCTTCTTCCTGTCCGGAGCGCCTTTGCCCAGCTCTGTGTAAACGTCTTTCAGCACCGTTGCGAAGGCGCCATAGGCGAAGCCTGCGGTCTGGTGTATCTTCGCGACCACCGGTTCGTATCTTCTGGTGGTCATCTCGTTGCCTATCATGGCTACCGGCTTCACCACCCACTGGAAGCCTTCCATGTTCCCTGCCACTGCGCTGACAAATCCATTCTGGGTGATGCCAGCTTCCTGCCTCATCTGCATGAGCTGTTTGTACATCGCTGATAGGACCTGTCCGGCATTGTTCTGGTACTCGCTGAGGAATGCGATGGCGAATGTGTCGTTTTGCCGTGCCCTGGTGGTGAGCTCCCTCTGCACCTGCTGCGGGGTGCCGGAGAGCCAGGACAGCTGCTCGAAATTATCATCCAGCGTCTTGTAGTCTTCCAGGGACCGGCCCAGGATCTTTCCAGTGGCGAGGAACGCGTATGTCCTAGACAGGATATTGACCTTGCCGGCGAGATCGTATTTCTTTATCGCCATGGCATTCTGGTCGCCCAGGGCCGCCCTCCTCTCAAGCTGGGTGGCGAGGTCTGCGTCTTCCCTCACGATCCAGGCGAGATTGCCGTTGCCGGCGTTAGTGGATACCAGCGTCACAAGTTCTGATCCATACAGCGTTTCCAGCCTGTCCATGTCTGGGTTCGTTTTGAGGAGCTCGGTGTAGATATCCCTTATGGCGATAGGTAGCACGTTCCTCTCGAAGCTGGCCACAAGGTTCCGCAGCGCCATGCGGTCCTCTCGTTTAGCCTTCGTCCCTTCGCTTTGCCTTATCTCTTCCTTATAGAGCCTGTTGAACTCAGTGAAGAAGACCTCGTTTTCATCGATACGTTCGCCCAGGAACCTGCCATCGTATACCTTGGCGAACTCTGCCGCCGCAGCGGCATCGCCTGTCTGCAGGACCTGGCGCATGCTCTCTATCGCCTGCCTGGCCTTGCCTTTGGCCACCAGGTCCAGGAGGGGTCCTACGACCTCCGCCCGCATTTTGTTTATCGCGACCTCGCTGGTCATGCCCTTCGGAAGGGTGCCCGGCTCTATGGAGCGGACGAAGCTCACCATCATCGCATCCACTTCATCCGCGGTGCCTGTGGCTGCCAGGGTGTACATGTTCTTGACGAAAGTCATGAACTCCAGAGGGTCTATCTTGATGGCGTTATGGTAGCTCTGGGCCACCAGTGAAATAGGAGTCGGATCACCTTTCTCGTCCTTCGCCTCGAATACCTGCTCCCTGAACTTCGCTATGAACTCCTTCTTGAACGTGTCATTGGATTCATTGGTGTACCATATCCCCTCGAATACCGAGAGCTGGGACGGGTCGCCGGTCAATACATAATTCTTCAGGGCATCCACTGCCATGGCCGCGCGCTCGGTCGGGATGTTGGTGAGGAGCGCGTCTGTCAGCTCCTTGCCGTATATGGCCGCGGCAGAATCTATCGCTGACTGCATCAGCACCCTCCTGGCCGCGGTTTTGGTGTCCATTCCACCCTCCACCAGTTCCCGCACTCTTGCGATATCGCTGCCTGCCTTCACCGGCTTGTCTTTGGCCGCTTCCACGCTTCCAATCAGCTTATCCAATTCCTTGGTCTGTGGGACCGCGCCGCCCAGCGCCGTCCGCACCTGGTACACAGCATCTATAAAATCGGTATATACGCCAGGACCGAGAGGGGCGTTCGCCTTGAATGCCTCATAGACAGAAGCCACCGCCGGGTCGTTCACCACAGCGTCCATCTTGTCGTACCACGCTTTCGTGAATGTCCTGAGCTGGTTGTATGGAGTTCCCTTGTAATCAGTATTATATATCTTCCAGAAAAGCTCCCTCTGCCTCTCGTTTCCTGTCTTTATGTATGACCTGAAAGCATCTGCGGCCTCAGCTGCTTTCCTCTCTATGACCTTGATGTCTTCTTTTGGTACATTTACCCTCCCGGAAGCCGTCTGTGCCATAGCAGAATTTAGTCCGAAGTTGTTTATATTCATTCCGCTGATGGCAGTTGAAGTCCCGACAGCGCCAGCCAGGAAATAGGAAAGGAACCTGGATGCCTTTGCCTGCGCCATGGCCATCTGCCAGCGGTCGGACTGGGCATCACTATCGCTCTGCCTGTGGAATAATTTTGGACCGGACATGACGAGAAACCTGGGGCTGGCTGTTTGATATGATTGTGTCAAGAAAGATTAAAAAATAGGTGTCACTTTTATCTCAGAGTTCCAACACAGTCCTCTCTTTCTTCTTTTGCTCCGGGGCCGGCTGCTGGGCGCCCTGCGGTATGGTGACATTCGGTATCTTCTTCGTCCATTCTCCTGCCGCGGCTTCCATATGGGCCTTTCTCCAGGTATAGACCGCGACCGCAGCGATGGTCCTCAGGTCAGGGATGCCATCCTTGACCAGCTCGTCGCCCTTGAGGCCAAGAACAGCCTTGGAAAGCACCCTGATGTCCTCCTTGAACTTTGCATAAGCCGGATCATCGGTCCTCTCCGCGATGTATCTTATGAAATCCTGGACAGCCTCTGCCGCGAACCTCCTCTCGGCTGCGTTTGACGAAGGGCTCAGCCTGACCGCAGGATTCGCCAGAGCGGCGTAGTTCTTCCTGCCGCTGGCGAAGTCAAGGAACGCCTTGTCCTGGTGGAGATAGTCGTTGAACATCATGTCGAAGGCATCTGTGATGTCGGTCCTGCCGAGCTCGTTCAATGCCAGCGGCAGGGTGGCGTAGTCTTTTGGCAATGTCCGTGCGATCGCCATCACTTCCTCGGGTTTCCCTCCTCTGGCTGCCCCGTATATCCTGGTTGGCAGGTCCTTCCAGTTCGCATCAGCGAATTTCTCAAGCTCTGTCTGCGGCGCTTTCCTGAGCGGCACTCCAGACAGCCTTTCTGCAGCCAGCCTGGCTATCTCGAGCTGCCCGTCTTTGTTGGGGTGGAGATGATCCCCGCTGTCATAGTCGGTTTTCATCTTCGGCGAATCACCATCCCTCATGCTGGAAAGATCCACCACCGTGATGCCCTTGCCATCCTGCGCCAATAGCCATTTGTTGAACTCATCTGTCTTCTGCTGGGCCGAGCTGTTCCAGTTATCCGATCCGCCCCATGGCGCTATTGTGAAGACGACTACCTGCATGCCCTTATCCTGTGCAGCCTTGAACATAGCAGAGAGATTCGCTTTTGTCGTCGTCAAAGGTATGCCTGAAGCGATGTCGTTCACGCCGCCCTGTATCACCACCACATCGTAGGGCGGCTTCTGGCCGAGTATTTCCTTATCGAACCTTTTCCGCATCTGGCTTGTCGTGTTGCCAGAGACGCCGTATTTGCCGATCGTGGCATCCGGCGACCCGGTTATGAGCAGATCCACATACGATCTGTTTTTGGTCGCGCTCCCTGCGGTTACGGAATCGCCGATGATACCTACGCGGCCCCTCACCGCTAGCAAACCTTCTTCAGCCGGAGCTTCTGTTACCGCTTCAGGTGGCGCCACCTCTGTTTCAGATGGCAGCACCGGAGTGATTTCAGGAGCTTTCCAGGCTTCTATCTGGCTCGGGTTTTTCACTTTCTCTTCCAGATCCTCTCTCCTCAGATAAAGGGCAGCGGCGGTCAGGGTCTCGCTGTCCATGGGCCCCGTGAGATAGAGCTTCATGATTGCTGCCCTGTGCTCTTCTGGCGAATCGTACTTTATCTTGAGCGCCTTGATGCCTTCGACATTCTCCAGTCTCCAGCCCATGGCCTGATTGAGTTCCTCACGGTATCCGTTGTCCGTTCCGGCCGCAACGCTCAGGAAGTAATATCGTATGAACATGTCCACAGCCAAGATGACCTCAGGGTCTGCCTCCGGGCTCAGTTTCCATGCTTTCCCAGGATCGCCAAAGAACTTCTCCAGCACCGCGAACTCAGGGAAGGCCGGGTTCTCTGAAGCCGCCTGCACCAGGTTGTAGCGGAATTTACCCCCCTGGGCAAGGGCGTTGAAGACCGCTACGGTGGCATCCCTTTGCTGTGGGGTCCTCTCTATGCCACGCTGTCCTTCAGCTGAAAGGAACAGGTCCAGGTAAGCCGAGTTCATATGAAGGGTGGTCGCGGCGCTGCCTTTCCTGTCGCTTTTTCCAGCACCGCTCAGCTTGTCTTTTATCCACAGGACAGATATCCTCGGCTGGGGCTTCTCGTGTTTTTTCTCCAGCTTCTTCTCCTCCTCTTTCTTAGGGGGCTTCGGCTCCTCAGCTTTCGGTTTTTTGGCCTCAGTTACCGGCTTCTCCTTTTTCTGAGGCGCAGGCTTCGTTTCTGGTTCTTTCTTAGGAGCTTTCGGGGCTTCGGCTTTCTCTTCTGTTTTAGCTCCGACTGCATGCAGCCCGCCGTATATGCGGTTGGCCTCAGCTTTTGAGTTTATGGCAGTCAGCTCTGCGCTTTTGCCCAACCCCATGGCAAAGCCTTTCGCAGCCGTTTTGGCCTTTTCTATCTGGGATGTTATAGCTGCGACGCTATCGTCCCGGTTTATGGTCACGCCGGTAGGTTTTGTGGCGCCACCGCTGAATTGTATGACTAGCTCGTTGCCCCTCAATGTAACCCGTGCCATATGAATCATCCTCCACTCTTCTGCTTTGCGGCAAGCTTATTCAGCTCGATTTTAAGGAAATTCAAGAGAAGGCTGTCGCGCAGATATGTGACTGCCTTCTCGTCATCTGTCAATTTGACTTCAATCGCCGCTCCCTCGCCGCTCACAGAGATGCCGTTGTCAGCCAGCTCCTTCCTTTTCTTCGGATCCATCAGCGCATTATATAGCGCGCCATAGAAGGCGGTCTTGGCTCTCTGTCCATATGCAGGATCATCGATCTTGACGGTCTCTTCTCCATATACACTCCGTATGAGTTTGCCATTGGCTTTCTTGTCCGTGTGATATGCCATGACTGCGCCATCGGCCAAATCTCTGAGCATGACGTTCTTCTCATCCTCCCAGAATTTCTTGGCCGGCCCTGACAATACCACCGGTGCAGGAGCCCCTGCAACCTGTTCTCCCAACGCCCCTATCGGCCTTGGATACATCTGCATGTCTGCCGGCAGCTCTGTCTTCTTGACCGAGGTCCGACTCGCGAGCCATGTCCGTTCCTCATATATCCTGCGCTGCTGCACCATCATGCCTGAAGGCGGGAAATCCTTCCCCCCTACTTTGCCGCCAGGCGAATAAAGCTCGTTCGGCTTCATGTTGGCAGTGGTGCTGTTGCGCTGCAGATACGATACTATCTCGCTGAGGTCTCCGCTCTGGAGGCCTGCGGTCTGGTTATCGGCTATCCATTTCAGCACGCCCCAGTTCTCTCTGGAGTGGCTGACCGCGAACACAACGAGCGTCCTGTTCTCCTCTTTGAGGAAGTCCGGGTCAGTGGCTGCAAGTATCTCAGGAGCCACGAATCCCTGCGCTCTTGCCTGTTCCACAGTGCCTCCTTTAGCCACCAGCTCCGCGAGCTTGGCAGGATCCCCGTATATCCTCTCATCAGCATTTATAGTGAAGCTGTTAAACCTGGTCAGCGCTTCTGGGTTATCAACGTATTTGTCTATTATCGCTTCCACGGCTTTCATGCTTTCATTGTCGCCGCTTTCCATGGCGGTCCGTTCAAGCATGCTTAGCAGCGAATCCGGTCTTATCCCGCTGACAGTGGTTTCTCCACTCGGAACCTCCACATAAAGTTCTGCTGCCAGCATGCCGTCCTTCAGGAGCGTGTATGCTGCCATGCCCCTGAGTTTCAGCATCGCCCATTCCTGTCTATCTCCTTTCCTGGTGTTGGCAAGGAGGTTATCCAGGTTCACGCCCTCTGCGACCGGCTTGCCCTCAACCATGGCTTTCAGATCTTCTGCCGGGCTCGCAAGCTGCTGGGCCGCATTGCTATATACTGTGGACTGGATGGTCTGAGGAAGCGGCACTTTCACGCCGGGCTTGTAGAACTCCGAAGGCGCTGGCGCAGGCAGCTCTCTTGGAGCCAGACTCATGAGCCTTGCTATGGAATCATCGATCTTCAGCACAGGTATGTTGCCGTCAGCCATGCCTTTCCAGATGACATAGAACGCCTCTGGGTTCTCGCTCAGGAATCTCGCATAGCCGCCAAGCCTCGGATCATTCTGCTTCATGCCGCAGTCGAGCAGGAACAGCTCTGCTGTGGCGTATGCCCTGCTGACGTATATGCCTTGCTCCACCCAACCGCTTCTCTTCAATTCTATCATGTCCTCTATGGTGGGCAGATTCCTGTCCTTGCCCATGCGCTTGTCGAATTCCGCCAGGCTGATGCCGATGGTTCCGAGCCTCGCTTCGAGGTTTTCCTCTGCAGTTGCCGCCGCCTCTTCGTCTTCGCCCATCCTGGCATACTGGAGGCTTCTTATCTCGGGCAATTGCTCTGACATCCTCATGCCATCTGCAAGCAGGTCATTAGTCCTGGGTTTGCTCACCCATATCGGTTCGGAGTTCTCAGGAGCCGAAAGCATGTCAAGAAGCTGCGTTTCGCTTGTTATCCTAATGACCTCGTTCTTGGGCTGGAGCATCTGATTGCGCACAAAGCTTGCGCCGCCGGGGCTGCTTATGCAATCCGCTACGTTTCTTTTGACCTCCACTCCGAGCACGCCCTTGGCGGTCTCCATGCCTTCATCC
>JAQTOF010000039.1 GCA_028713495.1 Candidatus Iainarchaeum sp. | reverse complement strand
GCCGCGGCAGATGCTGAGGCCATGCTGACCCTGCTCGCGGATGCCAAGGCAGAGGCGGACATGAAAGGAGAGGCTGAGATCACCTGGCCCAATGGCGCGACGGTCAAGATCACACGGAATGACGCGAGGGTACCCCCTAAACTGCAGGAGTTCGAGAACATGCTCCAGGCAGCTATGGCACAAGCTGAAAATTCCGATGCCGAAATCGGCAGGTTCACGGCAGAGATGGAGGCTGCAGACGCCGAGCTGACGAAACTCAAAAGAGACCTGGACAGGCACATGGACAAGAGCCCGGAGAACATCGCAAGGGGCATAACTGAAACATTCAAGAACCGGGTCCTGATGGCAAAGGAACGGATAGATGATAAGGAGATCAGCGAATTCCTGGAAGAGGCAGTGGAGAATTCGACGATTGTGGGATTCCTGGACCGTGCGAAGGAGCTCTTGGAGAAGAGGGAACAGTTCGCCGGGCGGGAAGCTGAGCGCCTGGTGACATCCCAGGCGTCATCCGAGATGGCTGAAGCGCTTTTCAGTTCTGAGCTGAAGGCCATAGAAAGGAAGATCGCCAGAGCGGCCACAGGCGAGATGACCGACAAGAGAAAGGCCAAATTGGAGGTCCTCGCGGCTAATAAGGCAGATATCGAGCAGAAGATACGCAAATGGGCAGAAGAGAAAGCTGACTTGAGGAAAAAAGCAGAGCTGGATACCCTCGCGAGCAAGAAAACAGAGTTCGAGCGCAAAGTAGACGAGTTCGCAACTGCTGTGGAGACATCCGACCTGCACGAAACTGCCAAGACCGAGATCAAGAAACTCGCCGAAGCCATGAAGACATATCCTATCGATAGGGAGTTCATAGAAATGCAGATGATGGGGTCCATCAGGGCAACCCACGCCCAGCCGCTGAGGAAGGTCGTGCCTTTTGCGCTGAAGGAAATGAAAAAGCGCAAGGATGATCCTTTCGAGCTGACGGATGAGCAGAAGATAGTCATGAGGACCAGCTTCGAAGCATATGGCACGGACAGTGAGGGACCGTCGGAGAAGCAGCAATCGTGGATAGGAAGGTGGATGAACAGCGCCCTGGATGTAATCACTAACCCGGAAAGCTACAAATGGATGGTGAGATTGCCGGCGTTGTACCTGCTGCCAGGCAAGCAGATTGTTGGCAGTTACAACAAGAGAACAAAGACATATAGGGATCGCCATGCCCACCTGAAACCAAGGAACATGTTCCAGCATTACACATGGACGACCAAGGATGCGTCCGGAAGGGATATCACGCATGTATCACGGATGCCACGTTTGCTTGTAGGCGCATTCTGGGCAACGGCCAAGGGTTACTTTGTATTGCCGGCTTTGGTGAGCCTCGTCATAGGAAGCGCCGAAGGCCACTGGTACAAGCCATGGACATGGCCTTCTGCAGCCGCACGGGCCGTGGGATTGTCAGACGGGCCGGTCTACATAAAAGACGAGAATGCGCATCTGTACTACCCATGGACCTGGTTCCTGCCGACCGAATCCCAGAGGGACAGAAGGCTTTATGTTGAAGACAGCTACGACATCGCAGCGAAACTGCCTGACCGCGGCCATGAGTACTACAAATTCGCCTACGGCCTTGGAAAGTCGCTGCCAGGAGAGAAAGATATCAAAGAGCTGCTCCGGGCGCGTCTCTCCACGGAGTATGGTGAGACTATCGCGGCCATGTCTTCAGGAATCGCTTGCGGCACTTTCTTAGAGTGCGGTAATCCGATCGAGAGGCTGAACTGGCTTCAAAGCCGGCCGGAGGTGCTGAGGTTCTTGCAGGAACGCAGCGTCCTTCCATGGCGCAGGATGCCTATGGTCAATACCAAATTGCATGATCTCACGAGAGGAGCAGGTGCGAAGGAATTGTGCAGCATCACTAACAGGCGTCTGCCTAGCACCTGCACAGACATGAAAAACGCTTACATCGGCGTGCAGGAGAGCCAGGATGCCACTGCATCGGCAATGCCTGCTGAAGCGGACAATGCCGCTCCAACCGATGCAGCGAAACTGGTTGACCCGGCGCAACAGACAGACGCCACTATGGGCACATGGAATTTCATAGAGAGCTACGAACCAGTAAGGGGTCCTGAGAACTGGGACAAGAACGACAAAAACGACAAGGTCTGCTGCACCATAGCGATGACAATGCAGCCGATCCCGGACAAGCTCGTCCTCAACAAAGCTCAAAGCGACGAGTTCATCGCAGAGCTCATGAGGATAGAGAGGGAAGGGATACACTACACCAGGATAGATGAACAGGGGAAAGAGTGGGCAGGCACCAGGAAGGGCCCGATGACCTACGAATTCCTCGCCAGTCCTGAGAACACGGCCCGGTGGGTGAAGGAAGGATTCCTCATGACCAAGGCCGAAGCCGACCTGATCGAAAGAACCAGCGTGACCAACCGCGAGAGCATCATCTTCCTGCGCACCCAAGGCGGCAGCAGGATAGATCCTTTCGTCAAGATGTGCGGTAGGATAGGCGAGGCAGACTGGCACATCGGGAATGATAAGCGGAATGCATTCGTGGGACTGTGGATGAAAAAGATAGAGGAGAACCTGGCAGGTGTGAACCTGGATATAGCGTATGTGCCTGGTGATGTGCTCGTTGCTACCCTGGACAGCGCCACAACCGAAGGCGCTGCCAACGGATGGGTGCAGAACACAAAGGCAGAGCACGAACGCTGGCAGTTGAATACGCGCCTGCTGGACCTCAACCTGGAGACGACCGCGCTCGATACCCTCGTGGCCAATCCGGACATCAAGAGTCTTGTGGAAAGGCTCCACAGCGGCCTGAACGGTTACTACATAAACAGGTCCCGCGCCAACGAGTTCGTCCAGGTCCTGGCCCAACATAAGGGAGCAAGTGCCAATATCGCTGACTTCGACCCGTCGCTGTCAGGCTCCAGGGTGCAATGGTCTATCGGCAAGGAATACGTCTTTGCCAGCAGCATGCCAGCCGCAGAAGGCCAGATGGACATCCCCAGGCTGACCGATGAGGCCAAGGCGTTCTACAAGGGCCAGGAACTGTTCAGCAGCATAGTGGATGGCGGCATCTTCAGCCTGCATCAGGACACCAAGGCAGATGGCAAGCTCGCCAAGGAGATCCTGTGGAAGCTATTCAAAGGAGACAAGGCCAAGATGGCCGACTCCTTGAAGCAGGGATTATACCTGGCGCTCGCAACCGTGAAGGATCCGCAGGCTTATGCAAGGGAGAGCGGCATCACGTTGAAGAAGGATGCCAATGGCAAGCTGGCCGGAGCAGTGATAGCCGAGGGCAGTGATGAAGCCGTGTTAAAAGCCCTGCGCATACGCATGCTGGACACCATGAAGAGGATAACTCCGACAGAACCGATGCCGGTACCTCAGGTGACCAACGAGAGCCGCACGTTCTATATCAGCCAGCCAGAGTTCGCTGATGCTGTGAATCGCGTCATCAGTACCCTGCACGGCAGTGGAAGCGAGAACGGCAAGCTCATGGAGAGCGAGCTTGGTACGGTCTTCCACGGCGAACAGGAGCGCATGGATGAAGTGCTGAGGGAGTGGGTGTACCTGGAGCTCGCGACCTGCGATGCGCCAGAGGCATATGCCGAGGCCACAGGCATAACGGTGACAAAGACCGAGGATGGAACGCTCACAGGAGCGACTATCGAGGGTAAGAACACCAAGACGGCTGAGAAGGCGATACGCCAACGTGTTGTGGAGCTGTTGCAATGGGTCAGACCCAAGGAGACGCCTGCGGCCCAGAGCTGATTTTTCCACATTTTTCTCTTTTATTTTGTTCAAACCCACAAGTTTTCCTGCTTCCGAGCGCGCACCTCGAAGCAACCCCGGGCATATTTATAAAGTTGCACGGGTATAATTTTTCAGGTGCGCCTATGGCTAAAAGAAGATCTATTTCCAAAGCTAGGATATTCAGCAAGGACATACCAGTAAAGACCGACCCTGCTTCTGTAGAGGAAGAGACCATAAGGCGGGTGGACAGGACCCTGAGCACCATAGGGGATTTCCTCGTCAGGTGGGATGCCTCAGGGCTCAAGCCAGAGAGCATGTATCCGCATGTCCAGAGGATAAAGAGGTTCCAGGATGCTCTTACGACATGGCAAAGGGAGGCTGTGAGAGCCAGGAGCAAGGCTGATGACGAGGCGAGGATGAAGCGGTTGCGCGATTTCGTACTCATATGCAGGACATATTCATGAGGTGGGATGGATGACAAGAACAGAGAGAGTCAGGGGACCAGAAGAAGCAGAAGCGGAAAGGAGAGCACCAGTCATAATCCCAATGAGGACGGTCCTTGAGAGCGGCCAGGCAGCCGTGCTGGGATCTTCATTGCAGGCAGTGCGCGGCGAGATAGGCATGCTCCAGGAATATTCCAGGAACCTGCGGCTGAATCCAGAGAGAAGCGCCAGGATGGTCGAAGCAGAAGCCACGGCCTTGGAGAAAGCGATAGCTAAGGTGAGAACTGCCCTGGAAAAACAAGGCGCCGGCATACTCGGCGCGAGATACAACGACGAGATGAACATGATAGAAGAGGACGTCGCGGACGCCAGGAAGGCAGGCGAGGCGGGCAAGTTCGGTGCTGCGATGGACGTGCTTGGCCGTGCGGATGCAAGGCTGGGCAGGTTCGCCGATGTATTCGATATAGAACTGGCGACTCTCAGTAACGGCGTGCCCGCCAATGTGGGCGGCCAGATGATCGACTCGTTCATGGATGGCATGGAAGCCGCGCTCATGGATATAGGCACCTCCAACCACGCAAGAGGGGAGGCGATATTGCGCGCAGGAAGGTTCTATGCCGATAATGTCCAGCTCTACAACACCAACGACCCAGCGGTCATGGCTGAAAGGGACGCGTTGTTCGGTTTTGTCATCGAAAGGGGAGAACAGGCTGAGAAGGGCCTGGAGTACACCGAGAAACAGCAGAGGGACGACAAACTCGCCCTTGCTTCATTCGAGAAGAACCTGAAGGACATGGCGCAGCAGGTCAGGGAGGGACAGATCAACTTCCTTGCAGATGGCATAGGCCGCGTGGATGTCCTCATGGCGCAGGTCGCCACTGAGCAAGTGAGAAAGCAGATGACCGAACTCAGGGGCAGAATGGAAAAGATGCTGGGCGATCTGGAGAAAGGCAAGGAGCTAGATGCGCTGCTGATGCGGGACATCGCGGCGAGATACATGCTAATGAGCGGGCGCACTGCTTCGGCAACAGATGAAGAGGCCGTGGCGGATATCGCGACGCTCGCGAACCAGCTGAGAGGCACAGGAAGAATGGCTGCGGACGGCAGTCCGGAATGGTTCGGTGTGCAGGCATCGATGGCGCTTGATAGAAGCGACAGGCAGATGGCGGCCCTCGCAGTAGCATTGGGCATGCTCCAGCAATCTGCTTTCAACCTGAGAAAGGATGCGGCGCAGTATGTGCCTGACTACAGGGTAATGCGTGACAGCATAGCCGAGGGCGGATCCCCGACGCCGGCCATGATGGCCACGTTCTCAGCCCAGGTGGAAATCGCTTCCATGGTCGTGGATGCGGAAAGCATGGCTGCGGAGTACGGCGCAGACAAGAGCCGCAGCGGCATGCGCATAGCGATGGCTGCGGAAGTGGCGATGGCCAGGTTCCTCGGCGGCGATGTTGAAGGGACCGACAGGATCCTCAGCATGGCCAGGACATATGCCGACCTGCTGAAGCTCAACAAGGGCAAGCCATGGCCGGGCATGGAAGAGATGGCCAAAGCAATAGATGCCGAGATAAGCGGCAAGGATGCGACAACCAGGTTCAACAACGCATTGGCATACTACAACGTCTCAAGCGAAGCCCAGAAGATGCTGGAAGTCATGCGCTGGGAAGGGGAAGCCGAGCCCAGGCTCAGGATCGCGATGCGGACCCTTGCGAGGGCAGAGGAATTGGCGAAGCAGGGGAAGGTCGAGGAGGCAGGGAAGATACTCACGCTTGTGGTGATGTATGACGATTCTGTCGGCCGGCTAGGCCAGAGGAAGGGCGATAGGATTGTGTCTGTGAGGGATGGCGAACTGCTTGCCGGTATGGAGAACACGCTCAAGGCAGTGGCGCAGGGCAAGCAGGCCGCTGAGAACGTTTTCATGGAGAGCTACAACGCAACCCAGTCATCTTACGTGGAGATGGAAAGCGTGAGGCTGGGCAAGCTGGCGGCTAAAAGGGAGATCGGCAGGGATGATATAAACGCCGCATTGGCCGCAGCCAACAAAAGGGCGGTGGAAGGGGATTTCCAGGGAGCGGGCATGCTCCTGCAATATGTCAGGGATTACTACGGCGAAGCGGCAGAAGGGAAGGCGGAAGGATGGAGATACTCGCAGTTCGCCACAAAGGCAGGCAAGGACGGCAGCAAACAGATGCTCCAGGCAATGAGGATGGAGATGGATGCTGGCACCGAGGCAGAGAAGATAGCTGCTGCCACTCGTTTCGATCAGGGCACAGCGACGGTCGCATCGCTCCAGGCTTACAGGGACATCCAGTTAGATATGAGAAGAATCAGCGAGACATATAACGGCGCGCGTCCTCTTGCCAAAGGGCTCAGGACAGGCTTGGTGCCGATGGGAGAGAGAAGAGAGGACGGCACTTATGAGACTATCAGCATGGAGTCCGTCCGGACATATGAAACCGAGAATCCGAAGGATGCTACGCTCAAGGGAGACACTCTCGAGACAATTATGGGAAAGCTTGAGTCGGCTGCCCGGAGAGGGGATGCTGAGGAATACAACACGCTCAGACAGGCATTCTGGGAAAGGTTCGCGTTGGTCGCTTCACGGGTGGAGAGGAAGCAGACCGTAGAAGAGACGAGAGGCCTGATGACGCAGGCTCAGGAGAGCATGCGCGAATGCAAAGCAGTATATTCAGCTTATGGCGAAAAAGGCAGGGCGACTGAGATCGCGAGATTGGAGGCGAAGATAGACGCGCTGTCCAAATCCCTGAAAAACTTGGAGAACAATGACGCAGAGCTTCCGCTGGCTGCTGTCGCGCCGGTGCTGGAGGCAGTGCAGATGGAAAGCAGGATGGCTGCCGGCTATGGCCGCGTCCACGCTGAGATGAGATCCAACGAAGCGTACATGAAAAGACTGGAAGGCCCGGCAGGTGCGATGGCCAGGGATCATCTAGTCGCAGCGAACAGGGATTTGGAAGCTGCGGGGAAAGCCATGCTTAAGGAGGATTGGAAAACAGCAGCCACGGCATATGACAGAGCTGTCAGGGGCAATATCACAGCCATGCAGATGTATGAAGCGAAAGACCTCCGCGGCCCGCGTCAGGAATACGAGACTTATCGGATGCTCAGACTCAGCGCTTTGGACGGGATGATCACAGGCAAACAGAGCAAAGAGGAGATCGACAGGAAGCTCGTCGGGGCAGGGACAATAGAGGTCTCTGTGCTCGCGATCCCTGACAGCGCAGCCAGCCAGATATTCACAGACAACCCGGAGAGGCAGCGCAGGGTGAAACAGCTTGTCAGGAACGGTGATATGGTAGCAGCCCAGAGCACAGTAACTGAGATGCAGAGAGTAGTGCAGGACACCAAGTTCTGGGAAGGAATAGGTACAGCCGGTGCAGGCTTGATCGCGAGCGTATTACCCGGAGGCCAGTTGCTTGGTGGAGCCATATTCGCAACCCTTGCATGGGACCAGGTAGCCGCTGAATACGTTGAGAAAGGCTCTGCCAGCTGGACATCATGGGCGATGCTGGCTGCAGTGCCTTTGACTGTAGGATTTTTAGGTGTGGCCTCAAGGCTAGGAGCTGCCGCCATACGCGCAGAGGATGCCGGAGCCACGGCATATGCGGCAAGGCTGGCAAGCGCGTCACGCGTGCTGAACTATTCAGTGCTCGGTGTCGGCCTGGGATTCTCAGGCTACATGAGCTACAATTCTTATGAGATGTTCAAGGCAGGAGAGAACGCTAAGGGAGTGGCGTTGGCTGCTATGGCATTGTTCCCGTTCGCGTTCGCAGGCGGAATTGCGATGGCACGCGGAGTGCGTGCGAAGGGGAGGCTGCCGGCACGCGCAGACATGAACGAGATGCTTGATGTCGCCGCAGGGGAAGGCGCGCGAAGGATCACCATAGAGCCGACCGAAGCCCCGTCTATGAGGGTAGCGAGGTATCTGTCAAAGCCGCAGGAGCTGTATAGTTTCCTGAGAGAGCTCGCTGGTGCCGACAAGTCGATGCGCGAGGTCATGCTGAATACATTGCCGAGATCCATGATACCTAAAGTGGAGGCATTGCTCAAGCAAGGGCCTGTCAGGAAAGCCATCGATGCCAGGAGGCTGGAACCCGATGCTTTGAGCCTGAGGCTACTGAACAAAGCGATAGACGGATTCGATCTTTCGCCGAAACCATCCGGACCTGGAGGGCCTCGCGGAAGAAGGGTCGAGATCGAAACCGCAGGGCTTCTTGAAAGAGGCGGATTGGGCGAACTGGTGGAAGCATTGATCATTCCGGCAGGGACAAGGGCAGAGGACCCTGCTGCCGCAGTGAGATGCAGTGTCGCAGCCAAGAAACTTGAGATGATAAGGGCAGAGAACCCGGAGATCGCCAATGTGATAGACGGGCTCCTGAAGAATCCGAGCGTCAGGCAGGCTGCCGTGAGCGGGGAAGCGACGCCGCTTTCGCTGAGGATGCTGGCGCAGGCAGAAGGGAGGATAGAGTCCATGCTGCCGCCAGAAGTGGTCGCTGCCGAGCAGAAAGCAGTTGTAGGATATTATGATTCAATGCATGTCGGTGAAGGTGCCAGGCCGACAATAGAAGGAGAACCTGCTGGGATCAGGGCAGAAGCCGGAGGAGAACCTCCGGGCAAACTACCAAGGCCGCCATCTGTCCCTCCGGCAAAGGTGCCATCAGTGCCGCCTGCTTCGGCAGCAGTGCCACGGCCAAGGGCTCCAGCGCCTGCGAGGGTCCCTAGAGGGGTGAAAGCAGAGGAAGCAGCTGCGGCTGAAAGAGTGGTTGAGGGAGAAACAGCACCTGCGAAAGGGCCTGTTGTTGTCAAGCACATCAGGGAGGGTAGGCTCGAAGGATTCAAGAGGCGTTGGAAAGAAGGCAGGGAAAAGAGGAAAGAGGCCAAGGAAGAGAAAAAGACCGAGAAAGAGAGGAAGGCAGCTCCACCACCTCCGCCAGACGTCGTCACAAGGACGCAGAGGATGGTGGATGAGACCTTGGACATGGTCATGCTGCCTGAGGAAAGTGAACGTCTAGCGATTGAAGCGGCAGAGACTGAGCTCCAGGGAGCACAAGATGAACTGACGCAGCTTAGGGCGAGCAGGCCTTCTGATACTGCGGCCATAGCGCAAGCCGAAGCGAAGGTACGGGAGGTATTTGAGTTCAATGTGGCGCTGCACAGGGAGTTCACCATTGCTTTCGACAGAATGGATAGCATAGTGAGGGCGCTTTACCGCGCATCCCAGGATAAGGCTAGTATACCCGAGACCCTGAGGCTCAATTATTACAGGAACCTGCTGAGGCTCTATGCAAGACCAGGCGTCAGGGAGCTGCTGGGGTCGAAGGCAGTTGGCGATCCGGAGATGAAGGAGATAGTCGCTGTCATCGAAGCTGCATTGAAAAAAGGCGTTGGTGGTAGGGGCCACTATCTCGCCATGCTGGCCAAGCAACCTATCCAGGGGGACACGATCGCGCAAGCCCTCAAGAGAGCTGTGACTCAAAGAGTGAAGATGGCCGAGCAGCTGATCGGGCTTGAAGCAAGAAGAGAAGCTATTACACAGCCAGGCGCAAAGGCAAAGCTCGATGCTCAGATCAAAAAGTTCAGGGAGGATGTCAAGAGGACAGACCCGGACATCGCCCGCGCGGATCGTGCGGGGTTGTTGAGGATATTGGAAACCGAAGCGAACTATGTTGACATGTACTTCGGCCTTGGAAGCTCGGCCACAGATCGTGCGATATTCATACTGGATTCGACAGATTCCG
>JAQTOF010000038.1 GCA_028713495.1 Candidatus Iainarchaeum sp. | reverse complement strand
CGGTCATTGAAGCGGTTGAACGAGGTGGAGGTCAGGTTCTCATCATCCTTCACGAAGTCGAATCCGCCCATCCATGTCTCGAAGCCCATCCAGGCATGTTCGGCTGCGCTGAATCCTATCTTCGGCTTGGGGACTGCGCCGGTGAGCGGCCGTTTCTTCACGCCCATCATGCTCCTTATGCCGTCCATGCCGAAATGAGGCCCTTTGAAATTGCTCAGGTATGCCTTCGGGAAAGAGACGTCTATGAGCCTGAGGTTCTTCACTGCCTTCATGCCGAAGATGTTGCCCGCTATGCCGCTGAGGAGCTGCACCGCATTGCCTTCTTCCCAGAGGCCGATGGGATAGGCGATCTTGACATAGTTGCCTTCCTCATGGAATGCAGCCGCCTCCAGCTTCTTCATCCTCGGAGGGAGCTTGAAGAGCGTTGTCCAGGTGCCTGTGGAGCTCTCTGAGGCGATCCTGCCGATCGCTTCCTTCTTGCTTATGCCTGCTTCAGGCTCGAAATAGAAAAGGCAGACAAGGTCGTCCTTTGCCGGCTTGTAGCTGAAATCCACGAATTCGCCATACCAGTCGATCTTTGACATGCTGAGAAGAAACAGATAAGCAATATAAGGATAATGTCACTGCACGATATCGAACGACATGCCGCCCATGTCGCTCGATACAAATCCACGGCATCCGATAGGTGCTGAGATTATGCGCATCATAAGCTCCGCGCTGATCCAGAAAAAGGCAAAGAGCGAATAGCTATTTCATCGCTTTCCTCAAGGCATCCAAAGGCAAGAGAGCGCATTTCATCCTTGTGGGGTTCTTGCTGAGATCGATTTTCAATAAAGCGAGCACGTCGTCTTTTGTTATGTTCTTGAGTTCCGAGAGCTTTTTCCCCTTGAGATACCCAGTGAACAATGAGGCGCTGGCCTGGCTGATGGCGCATCCTTTGCCTGCGAACTTCGCTTCGGTGATCACGCCGTTCTTCGCTTTTATATAGAGCTCTATCATGTCACCGCAGGTGGTGTTCTGGACCTCTGCCTTGTAGTCCGGGTTCGCCATCTTCCCGAAGTTGAGCGGGTTCTTGTAGAGCTCGATTATGAATTCCTGGTAGATTTCTTCCATCTGATATTTCACCTACGGGGCTACGAGGGATTTGATAAGGACCGGAGACAGCACATAGATTATGGCGCCAAGGATCCCAGCAGCTATCGCAAGGATAGCAAGGGCGGCAAAGACCAGCATCGCAATCTTCCAGATGCCTGGCTTCTCCTTCCCTTTCACCATTAGGAAATATATCGCCACTGCGATGAGGGCGAGCGGCCCGGAAGCCACTATGGATAGCATGACCATCACGCCAAGGAATGCATCTATAGTGCCCTGGAGCTCATCAAGCGCATCCTTTATGCTGCCTTGCCCGCTGCTCTGGGCGAACAACAACGTCGACAGGACCAAAATCAATATCAGTCTCTTCATGATTTCACCTGAAGACCTTCCTCACGTTCTTGAGGGAATCGGCAAGGGAGTCGATCTCCTCTTTCGTGTTGTACAGGTAGACGCTCGCCCTTGTGCTGGCTGAGACGCCTAACCGTTCGTGCAATGGCATCGCGCAGTGGTGCCCGCTCCTGACGCATATGCCGTCAGCGTCGAGCATCGCGGCTATGTCGTGCGGGTGTATACCGTCCATGACGAATGCGACCAATCCTGCCCTCTTTTTCGCGTCTTTCGGGCCTAGGATCTCAAGCCCTTCCACAGATGGCAGCCTTTTCAATAAATGCGCGGTGAGGGCGATCTCGTGTTCGCGGATATCCTCCAATCCGACCTCGTTTAGGTAGTCTATCGCGACGCCGAAACCGATTATGGCTGCCACGTCCGGGGTCCCTGACTCGAATTTGTACGGCAGATCGTTCCATTCGCTCTTGTCTTTCTTCACAGAGCGTATCATCTCGCTGCCATACAGGAACGGATCCATCTTCTCCAACAGCTCCTGACGCCCGTAAAGCGCTCCAGAGCCGAACGGAGCGAGCATCTTGTGCCCTGAGAACATGAGGAAATCGCAGTCCATGGATTTCACATCCGTCTTGATGGAAGGGACGGATTGCGCGCCATCGATAATACTGATCGCGCCATATTCATGGGCGAGCTTGCATATCTTCCTGGTATCGTTGATGGTGCCGATGACATTGGACGCTGCTGAGATCGCGACCATCTTCGCCCCTTTCATCTTCTTCTCCAGGTCAGCCCAGTCGAGCTCGCCGTCGTTCGTGATGCCGACCAGTTCGAACTTCGCGCCGGTCCTCAGGGCCAATTGCTGCCATGGGACGAAGTTGCTGTGGTGCTCCATGACGGTCGTGACTATCCTGTCTCCTTTCCTGACGAACTTCTCTCCCCAGCCGCGCATAACGATGTTCGCGGCTTCGGTGGTGTTCTTGGTGAATATCACTTCCTCGCGATAGGGTGCGTTGATGAACCTCTGGACCTTGTCGCGCACCTCTTCATATGCCACGGTCGCGTCTTCTGCCAGGGAGTACAGGCCCCTGGCGACATTGGCATTGCGGTTGCGGTAGAAATCAGAGACAGCGTCTATCACCGCGGCAGGCTTCTGGGATGTCGCCGCAGAATCGAGATAGACGAGCTTCTTGCCATTGGTGGTGATATTGAGTATCGGGAAATCCTTCCTTATTTTTGCCACGTCAAAAGTCATTCCTTGCCCCCTGTGTAGGACGAATAGCCCTTCTCCTCTATCTCATGGGCGAGCTTAACATCGCCTGATTTGACGATTTTGCCGTCTGCCAGCACATGCACGAAATCAGGCTTGATGTATCTCAGTATCCTGGGATAGTGCGTGATCATCAGGAAGCAGCGGTCCTTGCCTGACAGGTCTTTTATCGCAGACGCGATGAGCTTTATGCCATCCACATCAAGGCCTGAATCAGGTTCGTCCAGTATGACGACCTTGGGCTTCAATGCCATCATCTGCAGTATCTCCAATCTCTTCTTCTCTCCTCCTGAGAACCCGACGTTCAGCTCCCTGGAGACAAAGCTCTTGTCCATCCCGAGTTTCGCTGCGGAATTGACAAGATTCTCATGGGCTTTCACCATGGTGTCCAGATCCTGTGATTTTCCGCCCCTTGCAGCGACGGCTTTGCGTATGAAATTGCTGACCTTCACGCCTTCTATCTCTTCAGGGTTCTGGAAGCTCAGGAAAAGGCCTAACCGTGCCCGTTCGTCTGTGGGGCGCTTCAGCAGCTCCTTGCCATCAAGCTTTACGCTGCCTGATGTTTTCATGCCAGGGCTTCCCATGATAGCCTGAGCGAATGATGTCTTCCCGGCGCCGTTCGGACCCATCAGAACATGGATCTCTCCGGCCTTCAGGCTGAGGGTGATGCCTTTGATTATCTCTTTATCGCCTACACTGACGCGCAGGTCTTTTATGTCGAACAATAAAGCACCTTAGGATATCTATCTGCATACCGTGAACTACCCACGCCCAATGGCATGGGCTTCCTGTTTCATTGAAGATACTTGCCTATTATGTTTATAATCGGTAGAGGTTTCTTCTCCACAGGCTTGACATCCCGGCGTTCCGCCGGTAGCTCTGTTGAGTATATTTATCGCCGCATTGAGGTCTCTTGGCATATCTGCTCCGCATGCGCAGGTATGCCACCTCTCAGCAAGCACTTTCTTATGTATCCGACCGCAGCTGCTGCACGTAGATGTGGTATTGGCAGGATTGACAAACACGACCTCGCAACCAGCTTCTTCCGCTTTGTAGCGAATCATACTTGAAAATTCGGCCCAGCTGCAATCCAATACCTCTTTAGCAAGGAATCCCCGTGCTAATCCTTCGGTGTTAAGGGCTTCCATGGCTATGAGCGCATATTGATTTACGAGAAAATGACTCACTTTGTGAAGGAAATCACGCCTCTTGTTTGTGAGTTTTTCATGTGCTACGGCAACGTCCTTCCGGGCTTTGACCTTGTTCATGCTTCCTTTCTTTTTCTTCGACATACGTCTCTGGATAAGCTTCAGTCGTTCTTCTGCCAATTTAAGATATCGTGGATTCTCTATTTTTGATCTGTCGCTCAGTTGAGCGAATGTCTCTATGCCAAGGTCAAGACCGACACGTGTCCCAGTCTTCCTTGTGACTTCCGGGGCTTCTACTTCAGAAATGAAGATGGCAAACCATTTTCCGGAAGGTATTCTCTTTATAGTCAAGGTTTTGATTGTTCCTGTGATATCCCGGTGCTTCTTGATTGAGATGCTGCCGATGCCTGAAAGCTTAAGACGTTCGGCCAGCCTGAAGCCGAATTGGGGATATGTGAAGGATTTTATGCGTTCAATAGGTTTGAATCTGGGGAACCCGGCCCTTTTGCCGGCTTTTTTCTTCAACAACATCCCTCTTAGGGATTTTGAAAGACGATCAGCTACGTTCTGAGCGACTTGGGCAAAGAGAGGCCATTTTTTTGTTAGAAGATAAAGCTCTTTTCTTGTTGGGAATTTTCCGGTTTCATCATAGCATGTTTTTGTATATTTAAGAAGAGAGTTCCAGAGGTCTTTGCATTCGCACAGATAGCTGTTCAACTTCTCCTCCTGGACTTTGGAGGGATATAGCCGGTAGCGCCATGCTCTTTTCATCCTCATGATAGGTGGTGGTACAAACCCCCTTTATAAAAGAAAGGAGAGGTCATTTCCGCGGCCCATTCATGTTTCTCTCAGAGCGAATTCCTAGGCTCAGGGTATTTAAGGGATGAATATCTTAAGTGATGTTTATGGCAAAAGTGGGCTTCAGCTACGAGCGGTACGCAGCCAGCGATTCTATCCACTACAAGCACCTGCTCTCCAAAGGCCTTGATGAGAAGAAAGTCAAAGCCATATCAGCGCTCAAGCACGAGCCTGGATGGATGACCGATATCAGACTGAAAGCGCTCAAGATATATATGAAGAAGCCCATGCCCAGGTGGGGTGTCGACCTGAGCGGGATTGATTTCGATTCTTTGCATTATTACGCCAGCGCGATAGATGAGAAATACGACAAATGGGACAAGGTGCCCAAGGGCATAAAGAAGACGTTCGACAGGATTGGCATCCCTGAAGCCGAGAAGAAATTCCTGGCCGGATCTTCGGCGCAATATGATAGCGAAGTGCTCTATCACAACCTGAAGAAGGAATGGGAAAGCCAAGGCGTGATTTTCACTGACATGGATACCGGCCTGAAGGAGCACCCTGACATAGTCAAGAAGTATTTCGGTTCTGTCGTCCCGATGGATGACAACAAGTTCGCTGCCCTGAACACCGCGACCTGGTCTGGAGGGAGCTTCGTCTATGTGCCTGCAGGAGTGAGCGTGAAGATCCCGTTACAGGCGTATTTCAGGATAAACACCAAGAGCGCAGGCCAGTTCGAGCGGACAATGATAATCGCTGAGGAAGGTGCGAACGTCCACTATGTTGAAGGGTGCAGTGCGCCAATATATTCCGCTTCATCGCTTCACGCTGCAGTGGTGGAGATAATCGCGAAAAAGGATTCACGCGTCCGGTATACGACCATACAGAACTGGTCCAACAATGTGTACAATCTCGTCACGAAACGCGCAGTGGCGCATGAAGATGCGGTCGTATCCTGGCTTGACGGTAATATGGGTTCCAGGGCCACGATGAAATATCCGTGCATCATGTTGAGGGGAAAAGGCGCGCGCGGCGAAGTCATGTCTGTTGCTTTCGCAGGGAAGGGACAGGCACAGGACACCGGCGCCAAGATGATACATGAGGCTGCTAACACCACGTCGCGGATAACCTCCAAGAGCATATCGCAGGGAGGCGGTCGTAGCGCCTATCGCGGACTGGTGAAGGTATTGAAAGGCGCGAAGAATTGCAAATCATTCGTGCAATGCGACGCTTATATCCTGGACAAGCTATCACGCTCAGACACCTATCCCAGGATAGATTCAGAAGAGGAAAGCTCCACTGTGGGCCATGAGGCCAAGGTGGGCAAGATAAGCAGTTCTAAACTATTCTATCTTATGAGCAGGGGCATACCTGAGAAGGAGGCCCTTGCCATGGTGGTTTTGGGCTTCATAGAATCATTCACACGCGAATTGCCCATGGAATACGCTGTTGAGCTCAACAGATTGATAGAGATGCAGATGGAGAACGCTGTGGCCTAGTCATCTCTTCTTGAGAAACATGTCCAACTCTTTGTACAGCAGGCAGTAATCGCCCTTGCCATATTGCAGCGTTATGCCTTCGCCAGGCATCACAGTGGAATCGGCATTGACATAGAGACGGTAGCCGTCCTGGTTTTCGCCTGCGACTATGACATAGTGCGAGGAACCTTTCATGTCTCTGAAGGTGCTCATGAAGTGGATGCTCTCAGCGAATGCTTTTGGATCGAAATCGCTGCCGTCAAGGACCTGACAGCGCGCGAACCTTTTCTTGAAGCCTTCTGTGCTGAAGCTCGCCCCATTCCCATTGGCGATCTCGAGAGTGTCGGTTATCTCGGCCTTTGGCGCAGGCGGGGGGAGGCTCTGTCTGCCTTTCTGCTTGGCGGCGTACCCCTCGAGTTTTTCGAATTCCTCGGAGCCTTTCGTGTCCTTGGCGCCGTTCTTGCCTTTTGCACCCAGCGGATAAAGATAAAGGGGCGCGCCATCAGGCCGGTAGATCACCGTGCGCAACTTGAGGTCTGATTTCAAGGTCATGAACACCGGATCCTCATAAAGCGCAGCAGGCGAATAGGATGACAAAAGGAAAACGCCTGATCTGGTGTGGATGCCGAATACAGCGATGTTGCCCAGCTTGTAGTGATGCAGAGACAGGGATTTCGCACCTTGCATGTTATTTATGAAATTTTCCAGGATCACCATTGTCGGGTTCTCTGACGCATGGGGCGACATCGTGCATTTCGCCAGGCTGTCGCGGAGCTTGGCCGGATCAGCGAAATTGCTGGAATCTGACATCTGCTCCTTAGGAGCGATGCGCTCCACCATGGTGGAGACTGTGGAAACACCTTTAGATGCGTCTGAAGCTTTGGGTCCGCCTGAAGGCTTCTGACCATCACTAGACTTTATCGCCATATGCAGTTATTATGCGAAGAAGTGTTTAATAACCTTTTCTTTTCACCTTTAAACACAGTATAATTGATTAAAAAGAAGAGCGGCAAGAGATATCCTGATGGAAAAACTGATCGTTTCCGATGCCGAACTGCGGATAGCCGATAACAGCGAAGCAGTGGTGGTGATACGTCCGGAGAAGGACTGCTCAGTGAAGCTGGATATCGGCAAAGGAAGCTCTGTCACCTGTTATACGATAAACAAGCGGAACGTGAAAATTGAACAGACCAACAAGCTCGGAGCGCGTTCGACATTATATGCCTACTCGTTATGGCTATCCGGCTCTGGCAAGATGACAAGCAGTCTGGATGGAGCCGGAGCGAGCGCGCATGAAGTAGCTGTTTTCATCGGGAAGGACAATGACCGGTTGAGCCTCGATACCGAACTGAGGCATAATGCTCCTGATACCTCCGGGGATATCCTGGTGAAAGGGGTCGTGAAGGACAAGGCTAGAGCGGATTTGGGCGGCATGATAAAGGTCGAGAAGAGAGGTGGTGGGGCAGAATCCTTCCTTTCCGAGCATGCCATATTATTGGATCCGGGGGCCCGTGCCACAGCAGACCCGAAGCTGGAGATAGGCAACAACGATGTCATGTCTCGACATTCCGCTTCTGTCTCCCAGATAAACGATGCCAAAATCTTCTATCTTATGACCCGGGGCCTTACACGTGATGATGCGAAAGCGCTCATTGTGTCTGGTTTCCTTGAATCAGCTATTTCTCGTATAGAGGATGAAGGGTTCAGGAAAGAGTTCATCGATACGACGGCAAAGAATCTCTAATTGTGGTAGAAAGTCAATGCTTATATAGATTTCCATACACAGTATATTCCTACCGCACAGCAGCGGTGCTGATATTTATGACTTTGAGAGAAAAAGGACTGGATAGGAGGGTGATGGAGAGCATCGAAAAGCCGAGGCTGCCTGAGAAAGGCCTCGGTGAAGGGATCCTAGCCGCATCAGAGAGCAAAGCTGTCATGCAGATAAAGCAGGCATGGACGGGGTACGGACCTGGGTTCGATCCTGGTCATTACTATGCGGTAATGCTTAAGGTATTCGGAAGACTCGATTACACCGCAAAAGACGTCGAAGATTTCAGTCTTGCGCTTTCTGGATTCCAGAAAGAGAATAATTTCTCGATAAAGGCGGGCGTGTTCCTGAGCGCCTTGATAAACAGCTGCAGGAGCATGAAATTCGTCATCCATACCGCGCACATAACCGAACCGATCCACGGCCTCGGGATGAGGAACAGGAAGGATATCACCGTGAAAGGCAATGTCGGCGACGTGGCCGGCGGTTCCATGATACGTGGCACGATAACCGTGGAAGGGAATGCTGGCGCTTCTGTCGGTGTTATGATGAACGGCGGGACGATAACAGTGAAGGGGAATGCAGGCAATAACGCCGGCCAGGATATGCGGGGCGGCGAGATCCACATAGAAGGCGAAGTAGGATCCATCGCAGGGAAGAAAGGGATCTCTAGAATGATTTACCAGAGAGGGGAATTGATAGAAGATATAGCGGATGAGGACGTTGGTGTTTATGACAAATAAAACCAGGATAAAAGGACAGGATGGGAAGACAGAGAAGCCGAAGCTGCCTGAGAAAGGGCTCAGCGAAGGCATCGTATTGGACAGCCACCGCGGCGATGTCTATCTTGATGAGCCTGCCAAGGTCGGCAGCTATTCGATCTGTTATGATGGTAGAAGCCCCAAGGGCAACGGCGCGATCATAAGCGTGGCCCGCGACGGCCAGACCATCGTGGGTTGCGAACGCTTCGAGAAAGGCGTTGAGAAGACCATCGGACTGGAAGGCGGCGAGAACGCCAGGATGAAGGTTCTGAGCATCGCTGACACGGTCGTGAGGATGGATATAACCGTGAAAGGCCCTGCTGCTGCGAAGCCAGCTGAAGGCACGGATGCCAAGAGGGCCTGGCTCGCGACTCAACTAAATAGTATGTCTACTGCGGCAGCAGTGGAAGCCTACGATGAGATCGCCAAGGCCAACAACCCAATCGTGATAGTGCGTGAGGAGAGCCCTGGCTTCGATGCTCCTGACCTGGACTTTGGATGCGATGCCGGGCCGGATTCGGATTCCGGAGCGGATTTCGATTCCGGACCCGATTATATCTCGGTCTTGGCTTCTTTCCCCGATTCTGATAGCGAATTTGACAGCGATACTGACATGGATGGTGGGGATACCGATTCAGATATTGATGCGGACCCGGCGTACGAGCCAGATGTCCGCGTGTTCGAACGCACGATGACCAAAGGCGAACCTGTCACGCTCGGAGGCTGCGAATTCGAGCTGGAGGATTCTGCCGTAGAAGGCGAAGTGCGCATCACAGCCACGATGCTCGAAGAGGCCATCTTCGT
The DNA here is from genome assembly GCA_028713495.1 of Candidatus Iainarchaeum sp. Classification (GTDB taxonomy): domain Archaea; phylum Micrarchaeota; class Micrarchaeia; order Anstonellales; family Bilamarchaeaceae; genus Bilamarchaeum. The sequence goes on along the minus strand of JAQTOF010000038.1, from coordinate 705 downwards.
CGAGCGGCCATTCGATGTTGGAAGGGCTGAGAGTGTCGAACACGATGGTCTTACCATAACTATCGAACCTCTGGTCGCTACCAAGTCAGATGCGTTAGTAAAGATCACGATGGAGTTCTGACGGACCTAATCTTCATCTTTTTTAATACCCATCCCTAATTATCTATTAACACGAGAGGCCAGACCAATGACTATGAGACAGATCAGCAGCAATCCTCCTCCGCAGCCCAAGGGTTCCATACCCCCATCGTTGCTTCCGCCTATGGATGAAGGCATAAGCGGCAGAAAGAACGAGGGCACTGTAACCCTCGTATGCGGCCGCAAGCACACGATCGGACGTTACAGCATCGGCTATTTCGGCATCATAGATGGCAAGGCGATAATGGACGTCAGGAGGGACGGCTCTTTCACTGGAGAGATATTTGCAAGCGAAGGTGAGAAGGGCCACGTCGACATACCGATAGAACGCAAGAGTATAACCGTGGAAGTCATCAGGGCCGGGAACAAAGATGGCGAAGTCAAGATAACGATAACCGATACCTGAGCTATTTCTGCTTCAATGGCGGGCAGTAGTGTAGTATCGCCAGAGAGAAAACGAATGCGCCTATCAGCAATGATACGATGACGTTGCTGGTGAAATAGAAATACAGCGCAGCGAAGACCATGCCGAGGATCCCATAGAAGACGATCTTCTGCTGGTACCTG
>JAQTOF010000037.1 GCA_028713495.1 Candidatus Iainarchaeum sp. | reverse complement strand
GAGCGGGACTACCAGGACAAGGTTTTGGGTTTCTTGGCGCTTTTGAACTCCTTGGGCGGGTCCGAAGCGCGTTTCAAGGCGCTCAAGTCCAGCGGAACCCTCAAGAGCCTGGCCGAGGAGTTGCAGCTTTCGTTCACCCAGTCCAAGTAATCCCTCTGCCCTCCTTTCACCTCTAAATAGATTATTTCAGGCACCGAGTGCGGGTGCGTATTCTTGATGTGTGTTTCGAGTTGCGGGTAAGCTTTCTCAGTTGTTTTGACGATAAGCAGATACTCAGGCGATTTCTCCATTTTCCCTTTCCAGCGATAGACCGACTGTTCGATGTTGACTATGCTGACGCAGGCAGCGAGTTCCTTCTCCACAAGCGATTGAGCAGTTTCCTCAGCGCTTTTCCTGTCCGGGTAGGTTGAAAGGACGACTATCATGCTATCCGCTCGGTTTCTTGAAGACAATCTCTATCACATCGCGGTGCTTGAGCGCGTGGTCCTTGCCGACAGCCTGCCTTGTCTTGACATCAATCGCTTTGATGAAACCCCTGCCTATGTCTGAATGCAACTTGAAGGCGAAATCCAACGCAGTCGTTTTCGGAGGCATGAGGTAGCAATCAGGAATCACATTTCCGTTTGAATCTTCCAGCTTTCCCACGCCGCCGGGGAATATCGCTATGTAATGGAGGAAGTCGAACACAGCGGCGTTCAGGCATTTCTGTACTCCTGTCCCTCCATATCTGTCGCACACCAGTTTCATGATGTGCATGGCGTTCTTCTGCTGCTCGTTCAATTCTGTTTTGACAGTGAATGTTTTGTCGCCAGGTATGTAATCAATGAATCCTGCCTTTGCCGCCCCTTTGAGGGTTATCTCGGCCTCGGCAGAGCAAGGTATCACAAGATAATCAGGGAATTCCTTCTTCATCTTCTGGTAGTTGTCCCATCCTGTGGAAAGGTCGCATTTGTTGGCAGCGATGATTATCGGCTTGCCTATCTGCCTTATCTTCTTGCAAAGCGCCAGCCTCTCCTCTTCGCTCCAATCTCCCAGCGGCTTCTCCTCCACCTTCAGCTCCTTCAGCACCTTGACGATTATGTCCTTATTCATGCCAAGCCCGCTGAACTGCTCCGTCAGTATATCCTCATTCTTCTTCTTGACCAGCCTGGACTCGCGCTGGAGCTTCTGCCAGTTGGCATCCAATATGCCTTTTATCCAATAGTCCAGTTCCTGCTCCAGGAACCGCACGTCGTTGCACGGGTCGTAGCTGCCCACCGGAATCTTCTCGCCCATTTCGTTGGTGGATCCGCTCGCATCTACTATATGGACCAGCACGTCGGCCTGCCTCAGATCATCCAGGAACTTGTTGCCCAGCCCCTTGCCTTCATGGGCTCCAGGGACCAGGCCTGCGACATCCAGCAGTTCCACAGGCACGAAGCGCCTGCCGTTCACGCAATATCCTGTGCGTGGATTACACTGTTTCCCGAACTCCTTGTCCACGCATTCCACTTCCACATATGCGACCGCACGATTCGGTTTGATCGTGGTGAAAGGCCTGGGCGACCGCTCCACAGGGACTGAAGTGGCTGCCATGAAGAATGTTGACTTTCCGGTGCTTGGTTTGCCGACTATGCCGATTAACATCGTAGGGAGATTGCAGGGCAATGATTAAAATTGGTTTGAAACCAAAATCACATGGGGCTGAAAGATGGAGATAATAATACGCGACTATCGGCAGGAGGATTCCGCGCAGGTCGCATCTGTTTTCCGCGATGCCAGCCAGGTATTGCGAAAAAGCCGCGGCGGGTCGCATCCTGATAAAACCATAGACGAGCAATTAAGAGGAAGCGACAGGGATATCCTGGTAAAATTCGCAGGAGGAACAAAACTGATTGTCGCTGAGGTCAAGGAGACCGGAGAGATCGTCGGCACGGGCGGCATAAGCCATGGTGCTCTTGAGCGGCTTACCGGAAGTACCTATAGCACCGCGCACTATGTGAAATCAGACTTCCAGAGGGGCAAGGCAGGCGTACCTGTCGGCTCCATGATACGGAAGGAAATCCTCGCAAGGGCAACGGCCTTGGGATGCAGAAAGATATATGGGTTCTCAACACCAGAAGCCGTAGGATTCCATAAAAAGCACGGAGCCGTTTTTTTCCCGTGCCATGACCGCTATGAAGGCAATGATATGCGGCTTCCATATTACGAAGTCGAGCTTAAACCCAGCATGTGGAACAGACTAAGGATAGAGCCATATGTATTCAAGTTGAATGAGCTGCTATTCTCGCTTTTTATAATGCGGATTATCATATTCGGAGCGCCGAAAGAGAAGAAAGCGCCTGCGAAGAAAGCATCATGATCCGGGTTGATGGTATGGACAGTGACGTTTACGGGCTTTTTGGGACTTCTGACATGCCACACATGAAGAAGCTCATCATAAACGTGGCGCTCACAGGCAACTATTCCATGAAATCCGTCAATCCGAACGTCCCCTATACTCCGGAAGAGATCGCAGAAGACGCGCGGAGGTGCTTCGACGCTGGTGCCTCTTCTTTCCACATCCATGCGCGTGAAGAGGACGGCAAACCTTCCTGCCGCAAGGAACTTTTCGAAGAGATACTCGCGAAAGTGAACGACCGCTGCCCTGGCGCAATCATCTGCGTCACAACGAGCGGCCGGGTCTTCAAAACCTTTGAGCAGCGTTCTGCTGTCCTTGGCATAGGAGGGGATATCAAGCCGGATTTCGCCAGCCTCAGCCTTGGCTCCATGAACTTCCCTACTGAGCCGAGCATCAACTCACCCGGTATGATCGAGGCCCTGGCCAAGAAGATGCTGGAGAGCGGCATACGGCCAGAACTTGAGGCTTTCGAGACAGGCATGGTCAACCACGCTGCCTATCTGCTCAGGAAGGGTATCCTGAAGGGACCATTGCATATGAATCTTTTCTTCGGTCTTCCTGGCACCATGCCTGGCCGGATGGTGGATATCGTCCACCAGGTATCAAGCCTGCCTCCAGACTCCACATGGTGCGCGGCAGGTGGCGGCCGCTTCCAGCTGCCTGTGAATACCGCTGCCATCCTGATGGGAGGGTACGTGCGTGTCGGCCTCGAGGATAATCTATATTATGATAACGAAAAGACCGTCCTGGCCACCAATGACATGCTTGTCAAGCGTGTTGTCAGGCTGGCGAACGAGCTGGGCAGGCCGATAGCGAAACCCGCGGAAGCCCGCGAAATGCTTGGACTGTCTGCGAAGTAATCAGCCGGTTTCCACCCAGACATCCCATGCCTGCTTAGCTGCCCCATCGCTCTTGTACAACCCCATGCTTTTGAACGGCTCGGCAGTATCCTGGTCGTACATGAAGCTCCAGATGACCATGTCTTCATCCAGGCCTTCGGTGAGGTTGAAGAACCTGTTGATGAACTGCGCTTGTTCTGCCTCGCTGCTCTCCCAGCCTGCAGGGCTCGCATCGCTGTGCCAGCCGACTTCAGTGAAAGCGATGGGTTTGGAAGTGTGCGAACTGATTTCAGTATAATAACCTTCTGGTATCTCAGAAGGGTCTTTGTATATCAGGTCCGGATAGGTCGTGAATGCGATGATGTCTGATTTGGGGAACCGGTCAAGAAGGCTCCATTGCGCGTTGGCCGGGTCGTTGGTGCCGCCGAACAGCCCGCCATGCAAGCCTTTCATCCTCTCCAGCTGGAATATGGTGAAGACTTTTGTGTTTGGCGAGGCCGTTTTCACAGCATCATAGACCTCGCTGTAGAACGAGACGAAATCCTCGAAGTCCTCAGGGGATTTCTCGTATAATATATTCACTTCGATGCCAAAAGCCATGTACTCCGGCTTATACTTTTCGGCAAATGCGACCGCACTGCTCTTGTAACTCTGTTTATTCGCTTCATCCAATGGTCTCAGGAGCTGGCCTGTAGACTGGGTGAAGAACTGCGCTTCCACCACTGGTGTGTAATCATAAGTCGATGCCAACTCTGTGATGACCTTTGGGCCGCCATTGTTGGTGTTGCCCAATTCGTTCCAATCACCTGCCCAGCTCACGATCTCCCCTGCCTGGCTCGCTTTCTGGAAGAAATCCGTGAAATCAGATCCCTGGAAGCTCTTTGGGGTTAGGGTCACTCCTTTATGGACTGCAGAAGGGATGGTGTGATTCCCATCCGGAGGCGTGACATTGCCTGGAGGCGGCGTCACCTGCTGTGTGCAGCCTATCAATATGATGCCGATCAGTAGAATAACCGTCAATATCTTTTTCATATCCATCATCCTTATTTTCTCAATACCACCATGCTCTCCCGTGTCCTTACCTTCTGCGGCCGCACATCTGCTATTCTTTCCGCACCCACAAGGATCTCCACATCGCGGAATCCGATGCGTTCTCCCATCTGGCCCAGTATCTCATCAACCATCACGTGCGTTTCATGTATGACGGAATTAGACACTACTATATATGCGCTTCCGCCGTCCTTCAGCACCCTGGCCATCTCAGCCATCGATAGCTCCATGTCCTTGAAATAGGTGCCGATTATCGGTATCCTGGAGCCGATCTCCCCGACTTCAGGAGGCATGTCCGAGACGTCCATCCTCCTTCCGATGAACGAGCGCACAGCGCGCATCCTGACCTCCCCTGCCTCAGCAGCGCTCATATGGAGCAGACTCAGCTCCAGACCATATATCTTGGAATAGTCTATGTTGTTCAGGTAGGGCGGCGAGGTTATCACTGCATCTATGCTGTCGCTTTCCATATCCAGAGCCCGTGCATCGCCCAGGAATAGCGTAGGCGCATGGCCCTGCGATCTGCCTTCCAGCTCCCTGACCATCCGCTTCACTTTCCTCCTGAATATCTCTTTCGCAGGAAGCGCCCTCTTGTTCTTGTCTATCTTGAGCACGCCGCCATCTTTCATGACGATGGAAGCCTGGGGAAGGATGGATAGAAGGGCGAGGAGCAACAGATTGCGGGTCCGACCTTCCTCCTGCTCTATCGCTTCACGGAGGGCGAGTATCTCATTGTAGTTACGTTTCGGGAAAGCGGCATGTGGCGAGAACAATTCGAACTCCCAATCCAACCCACCACCGCCAATTTTTTTGTTGATGAACGCGAGCGCGCTTTCCAGATCGTCCTTGTCATAGTCGTCCGTCTTCGTTTTTGAGACGAAAACAGCGAGCGGAGAGGCGTCCACGCCGACAGATTCCACCGCCTTTTCCTTTGCAGCGAGAAGGGTGGTTCCCACGCCACAGAACGGGTCGAGGATTGCCGCCGGCCTGCAGTCCTTCATGGCATATTCGACTATCTCAGGAGCATAACCTTCCTTGTACCAGAACCAGCCATGGATCGGCTTCTCCTTGCTGAGCTCGAACGTCATGTATTGTCCCAGCTCTGGTTTTTCCATAAGCTTCATAGCTAACCTTTCTCCCTCTTCCGCCCGAGCTCCGCGCCCTCTTTCGACAGCTTGTCAGCTTCCTTGTTCTTCTCACGCGGTATGTGCTCGAAACGCACAGTCAATCCGATGCAGAGGTGCTCTACCCTGTTCTTGAGGATCTGGAGCCCTGGGTCCCTCACCTTATACTCGTTGTTCAGCTGCCTTATGACCAGTTGGCTATCGCTTTTCACATGGACCTCGCTCTCGCCCATCGCATGCGCGGTCTCAAGCGCTTTGATCACGGCATTGTATTCAGCTATATTATTTGTGCCAGAGCCGAGATACTCGCTGAGCTCCTCGACCACTATCCCATCGCGGTATATCACGATGCCTATGCCCATAGGGCCTGGGTTGCCTAGTGAAGCGCCGTCAGTGAAAGCGATGATCATGCATTAGCCTTGGCTCACGGTTTTTATAATCTTTGGCACACTCTCCACCTATGGCTCATTCTTTCCACCCGTTCCCTGCGGTTCGCATGGTCCAGGTAGTCATCTTCGGCATAATCCTCTGCGCGCTGCTCTTCTACTATGGAAGCCCTCTCGGTGATTACCTTTCCACTGCCATACTGGCTGTGGCAGCGCTATCCATGGTTATGATTCTGCTTGCATTCATACGTTCCAGGTTCGAGACAGTGAGCTTGGATGACAAGATGATATCCCACACGGTAGGCATACTCTCCACCAAGAAGGTCATCGTGCCCTACACCAAGGTGACCGAGGCCAAATACTCCCAGGGCATAATGCACAGGATATTCGGCGTCGGCTCGCTGCGTGTTGACAGCGCCGGAGGCACTGATGTCGCGATAAACGTGGACGAAGTCCGCAAGGCAGACCTGGAGAGCATACTCGCTGCCATCAACGAGAAGACCCGTCCGGCAGGGGGCGCGTGATATGGCTACTACTGAGATCTCCGGAGATTTCGTCACGATAAAAGACAAACAGCTGATCCTCAAGCTCAGGAGCCTTGGCGCAGGAGTCGAAGAAGCAGAAGAAACAAAGGTCGCACTGCTCGAGGCAGCATATTTCGCTGACCGTGGCGTGCTTCCGATGGACAAGGAAGCATTGCTTGCCCAGGCCGCAAAGAAGGACAGCCTCTGCAGGGAGAAATACGCGGTGATAAAATACCTGAGGGACCGCGGCTATATCGTCAGGCCAAGCCTCGATGGCACCCAGTATCTCAGGCTCCACAGGAAAGGGTACCGGCCTGGCGAGGACAAGACCTATTATCTCATCGAGGTCGTGCCAAAGGACTGGAACTGCACCCCGGAGGCCCTCATGCCATCCCTTGAGACCGCAGGAAGGCTGCGCAAGGAGCTGGCGATTGCTGTCGTGGATCCTGCCCAGGACAAGCCCTTCTTCATAAAGTTCGGCAGGATGAATTTCGAATGATTTATCAGATGAAGTCCTGCATGCAGAGTTCGTTACTCCTGCTCGCGTTCGCGAGCGGATCCCTTTTGAGCATTGAGGAAAGGATAGTGATGCCATCTGCCTGAGGCTCCTTTCCTGCAAAGTCATTCCCTTTACCTGCGGGCCTTAATCGCCTCCCTAATTGTGCTGTCCTGGAAACTTCGCCTCTTGTCGTCTGAGTAGCATTCATTATTAACACCAGGAATAGATTTTGCTCTAGTTATATATTTAACTAATGTTTTGTGAATAACAAGAAAAACAACAAAAGATATAAAAAATTAACATACTGTAATAAAATAAACAAAAACGGTGAATCAAATGGTCACAATCGCACGCATCGTGGAAAAGATCGTGAAGGAGAATCCCTCCCTTGAGCTTATGCTATCCAAGGACCTGATAAGCTACTCCAAGCTCGCCCGCTATATCCGCGACGAGGTCAGGAAAGAGATGGGGAAAGAGGTGAAGGATTCCGCGATCGTGGTCGCGATAAGCAGGCTGCAGGAAAGGGCCCAGAAGATGTACGAGAAGCCGAAGAAGTTCTCTGCCAAGGACATGCGCACGCATTCCAACCTGATGGAGATTGCGGTCGTCTCATCATCTGCGATCCCTGAGAAGATGTCAAGGATGTATTCCCTTCCAGAGCTGGAGGGGGGCGGGTTGCTCAATGCAACCGAAGGCGCGAACCAGGCGACTTTCGTGTTTTCAGAAACCATGGAGAAAAGCGTGAAGCGGACACTCGCAGGAGAAAAGGTGCTTGTCGAGATGAAGGGGCTTTCCCAGATATCTATCTCATTCTGCAAAGAGATGTTCGAGACCCCCGGGTTCATGGTATACGTCCTCAAGGAGCTCTCCTGGAACGGCATCAATGTGGTCGAGGTCTTCTCCACATATACCGAGATGAGCATCGTGGTGGGGCGGAAGGACCTGACCAAAGCCTATGAAATACTAGCGAAATCTCTTTTCTGAACCGAGCCTGGGATCCTGCCGTCCTATGCCATATTTTTATAATCCTTGAGCCAGATATACCGCCATGCTCGGCAGGACCTTTATAGCGCTGGTTTTATTGCTTTCCTCATCTTTCGCCATAGATCTCATATCCCCAGAGATCATGGATGTCAATACTGGCGACGTCATAGACCTGGGTATGATTGGCCCTGGCCAGACAGTCTCCATCCTGATAAATCCGAAAGTCACAGTTGGCGGCATGCATGGCACAGGAGGCACCTATGACCAGGCAGTAGCCGAAGACCTGCCGCGCGGCTGGACCATGAAGGAGAGCAAGCTCTACCAGGACCCTCTCCAAGTGACGATAACCGCGGATCCGAACGCGCCTGAAGGCAACTATAGCGTCCTTGTCAAGGTCATAGACGAGGGCGAAGGACGGACGCCAGGAACCACCGGCGAGGAACTAGGCAATGTCACGTTCATAGTGCAGGTTGAGATAACCTACGATGTGATGGATTTCGAAGTCTCACCATCATACCTCAACGTAGGCCCTGGCCAGCCCGCCAGGTTCGCGATAAAGATAACCAACAAGGGCTCCACAGGAGATGCGTTCGAAGTGAGCGCCACTGGAGCCAAGCAATGGGAGTTCAAGAAGGCGGTATTCGTCCCTGCGCAGACAACCAAGACGATCCCATATGAGATAGTGGCGAACGAGGAAGAGACATACCGGTCCACCATCAACGTGGAATCCAAGGCGAGCTCGATCATCGCGGACGAGAAGAATGTCACGCTCTTCGTGAGGTCTGACCTCATCGGCGACTACAAGGCCACCAACAACGGCGTGATGGTCTTCCCGATATTCGAGGCCCCGGTCTATGCCTTGGCCGGACTGATATCGAACCTCTTCGGTTAAAAACATCTTCTTGCAATCTTATCCTCTGATGTCCAGAAGAGAGGCCGTAGACCTTATCATCAGCCGCATCATCAGCGGTGAGCGCAACCTAGACCGCATCAAGCGTCAGGCATGCAAGCGCTTCGCCATCAGCAGCATGATAAAGAACCCGGAAATCCTAGCCAGATTCCCGAAAAACAAGCTGACGCCGGAAATGCATTCGCTGCTCCTCAAGAAACCAACAAAAACCCTGTCAGGCGTAACCCCGATAGCGGTCATGATAAAGCCTCAGGGCTCCTGCAGCCATGGCTGCATCTATTGCCCTGCAGCAGGTCTTGCGGCGAAAAGCTATACCGGATTCGAACCAGCTGCGCTCAGGGCGAGGCAGTACGCTTTCAACCCGGCAAGGCAGGCATCAGAAAGAGCAAGGCAGTTGGAGGAAGGCGGCCATCCTGCTGACAAGTGCGAAGTCATAGTGATGGGCGGTACATTCCTCGAGACCCCTAAGGTCTATCGCCGTTCATTCATCAAAGGAATATACGATGGATTGAATGGGAAGAAATCCAAAACGCTCGCAGAAGCGATACTCATCAATGAAAAAACAAAAACCCACCGCGTCGTCGGCCTTACCATGGAGACACGGCCGGACGTTTGCATCCCCTACATAAGTGAAATGCTTTCATATGGGGCCACGCGGGTCGAATTAGGGGTCCAGCATGCAGACGACAAAATCTACGCGCTGATAAATCGTGGGCATAATGTGAAGGATGTCATCGACGCCACACGCGAGCTCAAGGATGCAGGCTTCAAGGTCCTTTATCATATAATGCCTGGACTTCCGGGCTCAGGCAAGGCGAAAGATATCGCATTCGTTCGCAAACTCTTCAACAACCCTGAATTCCGTCCGGATATGCTCAAGATCTACCCTACGCTCGTGATCCCAGGCACAGGGCTGGAGAAGATGACAAAGGAAGGGACCTACCATCCGTATTCCGCAGAAGAGGCCGCAGACATCATCTCACAATTCTACCGCTACATACCTCCGTATGTCCGCGTAATGCGCATCCAGAGGGACATACCTGCAGGCAAGATAAGCGATGGCGTGAAGAAAAGCAACCTTCGCGAGCTCGTGGAGATCGAACTGCGCGAAAAACATATCGCACCGAACGAAATACGGTATCGTGAGATCGGTCTGCAGAGAAGGAAAAACGATGCGCGAGTTGCGGATTTCGAGATGAAAACTCTTGTTTATGATGCGAGCGGCGGGAAGGAGGTTTTTGTCTCCTATGAGAATGACGAGAACCTGATCGCTGGTTTCATACGCCTGAGGTTGCCATCTGATAACGCGGGAAAATCTGTTGGTGGTCGCGCTCTTATCCGCGAGCTCCATGTCTATGGGCAGGAAGTTCCATTGAAGGAAAGCCCAGGGACAAGCGCCCAGCATCATGGTTTGGGCTCAAGGCTATTGGCAGAAGCCGAGCGCATAGCCAAGGATATGGGAAAAGAGAAGATGCTCGTCATCAGCGGGGTCGGCGTCAGGGAATACTACCGCCGTCATGGCTATCGCAGGGTCGGGCCTTACATGGGGAAAAAACTCTAGCCGCCCTCTGGCTACTGCAGCGTCACAGCGATATTCTCCTCATCCTTTGATTCGCGCAGGAGCTCATCCTGCTCCTTCAGCAGGTCGAGATACTGCCGCTGCAATGAGGCGAAATCCTGCTCTTCCTCTTCGTTGAAGCTCTTTATCTGCCTGTCTGCGTTCTTGAGCTGTATCCTTGAATTGAGTGACTGTATCTTCATGATGTTGTCCT
>JAQTOF010000036.1 GCA_028713495.1 Candidatus Iainarchaeum sp. | reverse complement strand
CCTATATCTCGGGATGACGTGCAAATGGACATGGAAGATGTTCTGCCCGGCCTCCGCCCCATCGGCAAGGACATAGTTTATCCCCCTGCAGTTCAGCTTGGACTTTTTGAGCGCCTTGCCGATCTTCTTGGCAGTGATGAGCATCTCCCCTACCAGGTTGTCATCAAGTTCGACAAGCAGCTCGGCATGCCTTTTCGGGATGATCAGCGTGTGCCCTTTTGTGATAGGCCTGGAATCCAGGAATGCTATCATGTGCTCGTCTTCGTAGAGCTTCGTGCTCTGCAGCGTTCCCCTCACAATCTTGCAAAATATACATTCTGGCATAATCAGATATGTTGGCTTATTTTCATAAACCCTCCCTCTCCTATCATTATCATGGTCTCCAGAAGAAACCTCGACAGGAACCTGGCCAACGAGAAGGTAGACATCATCTTCTATCTGATCATCGAAAAAGGCGGCAAGCGCATGCTCAAGCCCCTCAAACTCGACACGAAAGTGTCCCTGAAGCTCGTCAGGGCGGTCGCAGACAATACCATCATCCCGAGCTTCTATGATACGCTTGCCAGGAACCTGCGCGAAAGAGGCGTGGCGCCAGGCTCAAAGGTGCAACTGCGCGCGAAATTCAGTCCTGTCCACGAGATGCTGGACCCAGTGCTGAAAGGGACAAGGATACTCTGTGAAGTGGATGTCTAAGAATCCCTAGTCTATCTTTTGACTCTCTTATCGCCGTCTCTGAACCCTATGTTGATGTGGGTCCCGTCGCAGAACGGCTTGTTCCCTGATTTGCCGCAGCGGCACAGCGTGACCCGGTTCCTGATCTCGTATTTAATTCCCTTCGAAGATTCCACCGGTACGCCGCCCTTCACCCAGATCGGCCCGCTCGCTCTTGCCCCCGGATCCTCTACGATGCTGATGGACGGTTTCAGGTCCGGTTCTATCTGTTTTCCGGTCTTCCTATCGTACATGACCAGCCTTCCGGCCGGGCAATCATGGGCCTCCTGGATGGCGGTTTTCTTTTTCTTTGGATCGTCTGACTCCTGGGTAAATCCCCAGACGCTGATTCCCCTCTCGCAGAAGCGGGCAAGGGCGCAGAACTCCACCGCATCCCTCAGGACGATTTTCGGCCCGGATATCTTTTCGGCCTTGGCAAGATATTTTTTCCGGTTCGCGGTCTCGGTGCCGTCAAAGTCGATCTCGGAATGCTTCCCTGTGCAATACGGCTTGTTTGTGGAATGGCCGCAGCGGCAGAGGGCGTAATCCTTCTGGTCCGGATACCTCTCCGCTTTCTCCCATCTGACAGGAACCCCGGTCCTGCCGGTCACTATGATCTCCTTGCCGAGGGGCAGGCCGCCGGAAACAAGATAAGGGCCGTTTTTCAACACTTTGATCTTTGGGCTGTCCGCTCCTTTTCCAGCTGATCTCCTATTGCGTGCCATAACCATCTACCTTTCCTTGAAGTCCAGGTCTATGCCGCCGCCTATCCCCAGTATTATATTGTAGACTGTCGCGATGATGAATCCGGCGATGAACATCACTACCGCCATCACGAACAGTCCCACCACACCCATGACGAACGGTATCACGAGGCCGATTATCATGGCGACCAGATTGGTTCCGGTCGCAAGCCCTATCACAGCGGCAATGAACGAGAAGATGGTCCAAAGCACAAGGCCTATCAAGCCAAGGACGAAAGACCATACCGCCATCAGCCTGCCCAGCGCCATCGCGCCTATATGCGTTAACGTGACTCTCATATCACCACGAGCGGTATGCTCCGCTGTATTTTATAAAACTAGTAGAGCGCCTTGACCTTCGCCAGAGCTTCGCCGAACTTCTTCATGTCATCAAGGGTGTTATAGACATAACCGCTCACCCTGACAGCCCCATCGTGCGCACCCATCGCCTCCATGGCAGGCTGGGCGCAGAAGAATCCGCTCCTGACAGCGATATCCATCTTGTCCAGCATCAGGGCGACATCATGCGCCTTGGCATTCCTCAGATTGAACGAGTAGATCGCGCTTTTCTCTATGCTTTCAGGGCCATAGACTGTCGCACCGGCATTCCTCAGTTCCTTCAGCATGGCATCTGCCAGGGCCTTCTCATGCCTCTCCACTTCGTCCATGCCGAGCCCTTTCAGGTACTGGCATGCGGCGGAAAGGCCGGTCATGCCTGCATAATCCTGTATCCCTGCCTCAAATCTCGTGTGATCATTCATGTATTTGGCTTCGCCGCATGTGACCGTGCTGACAGTGCCTCCGCCGACCATGAACTCCTTGAGGTTCTTCAGGTGCTCTTTCCTGGCTATCATCACGCCGATCCCTGTCGGCCCGAGCATCTTGTGGCCAGAGAAGCAGAGGAAATCATATCCGTCCTTCTTCATATCTGTCTTGTGATGAGGCACTCCCTGGGCTCCGTCCACGCATATCAGCGCTCCGTTGTCATGGGCCAGGGAAGCGATACGTCTTAATTCCGCTTTCCTTCCGGTCGTGTTGGTAGAAGAGTTAGTGACGACCAGCGCTGTTTCCTCATCCACTGCGCCTTCCCATGCATCCATGCTCACTTCCCCCTGCGCATCGCATGGCACTATCTCGAGCGTTATCTTCCCTCCGTCCCGCAGTTTCATGAAAGGCAGGAGCACTGCATGGTGCTCCATGATGGTGGTCACGACCTTTTTCTTTTTGGAGAAATCAAAAGCGTTGGCGATTAGGTTGAGCGCTTCGGTGGTGTTCTTGGTCCAGACCAGCCCTTCGCTCTCCCCGCCGACAAAAGAAGCGACCGTCCTTCTCGCTTCGTCCATCTTCTCGTTCGTCTTCCTGCCTAGCCTGTGCGAGCTCCTGCCACCGCATGCTCCGAGCTCACGGTAATAAGCCATCTCTGCCTCTATCACCTTCGAAGGCTTGAGGGAAGTGCAGGCGCTGTCCAGATAGACGAGCTTCGGATTGGCGGCTAGGATTGGAAAATCCGTCCTTATGTCTTTCATGAAGCCTTCGCCTCCTCTATGGCCCGCTCGAACTCATCTATGGATTTGGGGCCCACGATCGCCTTTCCGTTGATGAAGAAGGTGGGAGTCGCATAGATGTGCGCATCCTTGCCCTGCTGGATGTACGTCTCCAGCTCGGAGGCGGTCTCGTTGTTGTCATAGCACTGGTTGAACGCAGCCATGTCCAAGCCTGCTGATTCGGCAAGGCTCTTTATCGCCAATGTGCCATCAGCAGTGCAGACTTCCTGCTGGGCGAATATCTCTTCCTGGAGCTCCCAGTGCTTTCCCTGGTTCCGGGCGCACAATACGGCCTTGGCGGCATCATAGCTGTTGGCATGGTTCGGCAATGGGAATGGCTTGAACACGTAATATATGCTGCCATTGTATTCTACGAGCAGCTGCTCCATGGTTGATTCCGCCTTCTTGGTATACGGGCAGGTGAAGCACCCGAACTCCACTATAGTGACGTTCGCGCTGCTGTTCCCCTCGCTTATGCCTGTGAGGTCTGTAGGCGGGATAAGGTCCTTGGGTTCGCTGAACCTCCCATAATCCCCTGTGATGTCATTGAGTATGCAAGCGCCTGTGGCTGTCGGGCCGTCGCAGTTGCCGTAAAGGTAGAAGTTGTAAACCCCATAGGCAGTATACGCCAGGCTTGCGATTGTCAGCAGCACGAAGAGCCAGGAGAAGAATGTGAAGTGCGTATTCACTATCTTGGCCAGTGCCGGAGAATGGCCGAGCACAGATGAAACCACTTCTGCTTTTATCCTCTGCTCGAGAGTGGTGTCGCACGGCCTGAACGTTATCGTCCTCACCACGCACTGCAGTCCGTCCCGTGCCAGCGGCCGGTATTTGGCCGAGAATATGGACATCACTGAGGCTACGACAAAAGCGATAATGCAAAGTACCATACTGAAGAACCATCTCCGCCGTGATATTTATTCCTTGCGATATGTGGCGCTCCAGGCCGAAACGCACGTGCCGTCACGGCGTGTGCATGGCCGTTAATAAACAGCGCGCCTATAAAAAATTATGGTCGTGAGCCCGGCCCCAACAAAACCGGTAATCCTCGTGTCCGGCAATCCGCTAGTCCCAGAGGATTCCATAGCCCTCCGCATAATGGCCAGGCTCCAGGAGCGCTTCCCGAAAGCAGAGTTCAGGGAGTTCGATTCTGCAGAGAATATCGAGGAAGCCGGCAGGGACCTCATAATCGTTGATGCAGCCAAAGGCATAGGCAAGGTCACCCTGCTGGAAGGCGTGGACAACCTGGAGCAGAGCAAGGTCTATTCCATGCATGATTTCGACCTCTCGGTCACCCTCCGCATACTGCTGAAGATAAAAGCCATAGATTCGGTGATGATAGTCGCCATCCCTTCTGGTTATCCTGAAAAAAAAGCAGTGGAAGAGGCCGCAGCAATCATTTCCACTTTACTCTGAGGAAGTGCGTAGCGCAGCTCATGCACGGATCATAAGCGCGGATGAGTTTCTCAATCTCGAGCGGGATGTCATCCTTTCCCATCCCGCCATCCAGCCTATCCTGCACCAGCGCTCCGATGTCCTTGTCCATATTTATCTGGTTCTGCGAAGTCGGTATAACAAGGTCGGCGAATGCTATCTTGCCTTCGCCATCTATGCTGAGATTGTAATATAACGTGCCTCTGGGCGCCTCCAACACCCCTATGCCATCGCATCTCTTCAGCTTTATCTGCTTCTTCGGCTCTTCCTTGAAATCCATCCCTTCAAGCAGTTCGATGGCAGAGTCTATGGAGTGCACAATCTCTATGGCCTGGGCGAGATTATTATGGAAGACATTAGCCGAGGGGAACGCCTTTAGGGATTTCGAGAGCTCCTTGACGGTGCTCCTGTGGAGCGTATCCTTGTTTATGTTCATCCTGGACAAGGCCCCGACCACATACGGCCTTCCCTGGAACTCGAATCCTGGCGCAGTGGAGTATGGCACTACTGTCTTCTCCAGGTGTGTCCTGAAGTTCGAATGACCTATGCATAGGCCGTCTGATGTCATCAGGTCGCCGTCAAGATAGCTGAACCGGTTGTTCCTCAGCGATATGTATGTCGTGTCGCTGTCGAAGTGGCAGCTGCACTTGTGGAATATATCCACGAATTCTACGGCCGCCGCCCTTACCTTCCTCAGCGTCTGGACCACTTTCTTCGCGTCCTCTTTCTTCGGGACTTTCAGGAACCCGCCCACCTGCGGGAACGGGGCATGCACCGCCCTTCCGCCTGTCAGCACGCAAAGGTCATTCCCTGCGCTCTTCACATCGAATGCCTTGTGGACCAGGTCGTGCTCATATCCCTTGTCAGCGAACTCAAGCACAGAGTCCTTGCCGAAGATGTCCGGCAGGCAGAACAGGTAAAGATGCATCGCATGATCGCGGATGTTCAAGCCATAGAGCAGAAGGTCGCGTAGCGCTACGGTCTGCTCGGACGGCTCCACCTTGAGGGCGCTCTCCACGCAGTTTATGCAGCACATCAGGTGCGCTATGGAGCAGGTCCCGCATATCCTCGAGACTATCTGATGGACCCCGAGGGCAGGCTTGCCGACAGCGGCCTGGGTGAAGAACCTCTTGTTCTCGTTTATCCTGAGTTTGGAGCTTACCACCTTCCCTTCCCGGACCTCAACTTCCAGGTCGGTGTGGCCCTCGATTTTGCTGAGGTCCTTTATCGTGATATCGAAATTATGGCTGTGCATCTTTTTCCTCCTAGCTGATTATCTTGAACTCCTTCAGATATTTGTCCAGCACCTTCACGAAGACCGGCTCCACCATCGGGCAGCCGTCCACCTTGTCATCCACCTTGACGACCTTGTCCAGCGGCAGGACCTTCTCATAGAGGTTCCATTTCTTCAGGAACGGCTCTATCTTGACCTTGATGTTCTCCGGGAAGTCATTCCGCTGGGCAGAAGGATATCCGGTGCATGCGCAGGAGCCTATGGCCACCAGATATTTCGCTTTGGAGCGGATGAGTATGAGCCTCTCCTTCTCCCGGTCGCTGGATATGGCTCCCTCCACGAATGCGACATCGAGCTGGTCCAGGACGTTCTTGGACTTCAGCATCTTACAGTAGCGGAAATCCAGGAGCTCCTTCCATTGGAAATAGCTCTTGTTCATCATCTCAAGGAACATGATAGAGCTGTCCTCGCAACAGGTGAACGTGAACCATCCTATCCTCAATTTTTTCGCCATCCATTCCGCTTTCCTCCTCACAGTTTAAAACCTTTCCAGCGGAACGCATATCATGGGAGACGAGAATTATCAGAAAGGCATAGCATTGGCATTCATCACCGCGCTGATAAGCGGATTTTCCGTCTTCATGAACGGCATCGCAGTGAAGCTCGCGGATCCTTCGGTCTATACATTAGCCAAAGGCATCGGAGCTCTTGTCTTACTGGTCGCAGCAGCTTTCGCATTGAAGGAGCTGAAGCATTTCAGGGGGCTTTCCAGGAAGCAGTGGGCGATGCTCGGCCTCATCGGCATAGTAGGGGGCAGCCTGCCGTTCCTGATGTTCTTCTGGGGTCTTTCCCTGGGTGGGGTGGCAGTCAGCTCTTTCATCTACCGTTCATTATTCATCTTCGCAGCGGTCTTCGGTTATCTGGTGCTGAAAGAGAAGCCTGAGCCGAAAGATTTCGCGGCAGGCTTCATCATACTCATCGGCAATGCGCTGCTTGTCTCAGGGGATATGATGCTCGGCGTCCCCCAACTCCTTGTCCTTGGAGCCACTGTGCTTTGGGCGCTTGAATACGCATTATCGCGCAGGATCATGGCAGATGTCCATCCGAAGGTGGTCATGGCGGCGAGGATGGGATTCGGTTCCATAGTCCTGCTGGCTTTCCTCGGTTTCACAGGTTCGCTGAGCGCATTGTGGACTATGGATATGGCTATTCTCGGATGGCTCGCCGTCACATCGCTTCTGCTCTTCGGTTTCGTCACGACATGGTACTCGGCGTTGAAGCACCTGCCCCTTCTCAAAGCTACGTCCATCCTGGCTCTTGGAGGAGTCATCACGGCTGTCCTTGAAGCTGTCCTGCTGGCCAAAACCATATCTGCGATGGCAGCGCTCGGCCTCCTTCTTGTTTTCGCCGGAGCGATGATCGCGGCCGGAGTACCGGATCGTATCCGTTCCATCATGGCAAAACCCTTTTCTGGGCTGGTGGAATGAACGGCGCGCCCCTGTCCGCATCCTATGCTTTCCCTCCGAACAGCTATGGCTACTGCGGGGAAGGGTCTTTCACGCACACCATGCGCTCCTTCCTGCGAGGCGATGCAGGGCCAGAAGCGCTTGAAAGGGAACTGAAGCGGTTCCCCTCCCACTATTCATACCTCTCGCTCATCGCCCGTGAGAACGGCAAAAGGCCTTTCGATAATGATATCGTGGATGCGTTATGGACAGGCAACCGGCTGCTCGACAGCATATCGCGCGATTCGCTCAGCCAGTTCATTAAAAAAGATCTTTTCGCAGGCAAGCAGAGACAACGGGCAGAAAAGCTCGCCAAGAACGTTCCGGAAGGCCTTCTCCCGCACCACAGCATGAACGCGCTGTATGTCAAGTTCGTGACGAACAAGGTGGCGCGTTCGATCGCCAGCTATGATTCATGTTGTGTCACTGCCGGCAAAGTAATCTCCGTCTCGCCTCGTTCCGCTATAGTGAACCGCTTCTCTATCGCTTGGGATGATGGTTTCTGCATTGATAAGAAAAAAGACAAGATAGCGCTCGTGCGGAACGGCGTCTGTTTAATCGACAACCTCAAACGCGGTGATCTGGTCTCTGTCCATTGGGGCATGGCGATCCAGAAGCTCGGCCTGAAGGATTTTAATGCGCTGAAGGGATATACCCAGAAGAATATCGATGCGATCAACAGGTGATTTTGATAAAACTGTCCGATGAACTGGGTTCTTTCCTTAACACACCGTTCAACAGGTATCTTATCATCGCCCTCCTGGTGGTGGGTATATCCATCTATCTATTAGAGCCGCAGGCAGTCCAGCAGACCAGCGAAGCCGAGCTTGTCGTCCATTTCTTCTATTCTCCGACATGTTCGCACTGCGCTGCCCAGGAGCCTTTCAACGAGCAGCTCGTAGAAGAATTCCCCCAGGTCGAGATCATCAAGCATGATGTAACGATACCTGAGGAATCCCGTCTCCTCCTGATAATGGCCCAGAACTTCAGCGTCGGTCCTTCCAGCCTTGGCACGCCAACGACGTTCATCGGCAACTACATGTTCATAGGATTCGATTCTCCGGCCGGCATCGGAGCGCAGATGCGTGATGCGATCGAAGACTGCATGGATGGCGGCTGTGAAGATCATGGCACGCCCGCCGTGGTCACCACTGAATCGCTCACCAAAGGCATAGATCTGCCTTTCCTAGGGAAGACTGACCTATCCTCGCTCTCACTGCCTCTCCTCGCTTTGGTCCTCGGCCTGCTGGACGGCTTCAATCCCTGCGCCATGTGGGTCCTTGTATATCTTATCAGCCTGGTGATGCACCTCAATGACAAGAAAAGGCTTTGGCTCATAGTCGGCACCTTCCTGCTCGCTTCTGGCGTCCTCTACTTCCTTTTCATGACCGCCTGGCTCAATGCCTTCCTGCTGCTCGGCTATGTGCGGATCGTCACCATCGCCGTCGGCCTTGTCGCCCTTGGCGGTGGCATACTCTCTATCAAGGAATATCTGGAGACGAAAGGCGCGATGGTCTGCAATGTGGTGGATGCAGAGGGCAAGAAGAAGCTCACGGCAAGTATGCGGGAGCTCATCGCTGCACCGCTGACGTGGGCGGTCCTCATAGGCATAATCGCCCTTGCGTTCACGATCAATTCCATCGAGTTCGTGTGCTCGGCTGCGATCCCGGCCGTTTTCACCCAGGTCCTGGCCCTAAGCGACCTCCCTGCTTGGGAGTACTATGCCTACATCGCGCTCTATGATTTCTTCTTCATGCTGGATGACATGCTGATTTTCGCTTCTGCAATCTTCGTCTATGGATCAGTGGGCGATAAATACGCCAGATACTGCAAGATCATCGGCGGCGCGATAATGCTCTTCCTTGGCATCATGCTCCTCTTCGCTCCGCAATTGCTCCGCTGATCAGGTAAAAAAGAGTGGGAGGGGGTCCGCCTCTCAAGTTCCCCCTCTCGTCCCCATATTCTGGTGACCAGAATTAGCAGTGAATCTGCAATGCGGCAGCCGTTCTCCGCTTCTCTATGGTGGTGGCTACCTCCCCAGCATAGACCATGAGCATATCGAATACTTCCTTCTCGCTGTCATCTATCATGTCCCTGTATCTCATCAATGCGCTCATCCTTGTTCCGACCCGTTCCATCAAAATCACCTGTGAATATAATGAGGCCCGCAAGGGCCCCCACCCATTTCATGACCGGAGAAAACATCCCCGACTTCAACAGAAAGGTTGGATCTTGGGTTCTTTATAAAGAAAAGCAGACACAGGTCATTTCCGCGGAAATGAAGAGACGGTCGAGGCAATCAGCATTTTAAATCTCGCTTTGGAAAGCCCTCTAGTGATACTATGAAGCCGCTTTTGGTTCTCGCTCTTGTAGCGCTCGCTGGCGTGTCAGCGGCATGGACTAATGGTGCCCTGCCAGACATGATGGACGCGAGATATGATTACGCTGTATGCAATGTGGATTATGCGACAGACTGGCTTTCCATGAGGGAAGACTGTGCTGACAGCACTGATGTGCCTGTGTTCGACTCGTCATCATATGTGACGGATCTGGAAGATGATCTGGGCGACCTGGAAGAGGCCAAAGACGAGGCCAACCAGGTGGAGTTCGGCTTGGGCATGTGGCAGTTGGGCGCTGACTCGCTCGAGCTGATCGGAGCTGTGTTCCAGGATGCATTCACCAACAAGACCGGCGAATTCTTCTCGTGCGTGCGGGAAGGCGAAGCACCGCTCATAGAAGTCCACGACACGTGCTTTGACGCAGCCATGGAGAAAGAGCGGGACGTATCAAAGGATTATGTCAACAACGAGTTAGAATATGCGAACGGGCAGATAGCCGAACTCCAGGCTGTCGGTGCAGACACATCGGACATGGAGGAGATTGTTGAAGACGGCGAAACGCTTGTGGATGACATAGACCCTGCGTTCGACACCAAAAATCCTACTGAGATAGCCAAGCTCTATGCGAGGCATTCGAGGCTCGTCCTCCTTTTCAGGCTGGAACAGATGGTAGCTACGATAGACTACGCAAAGCCGATAATCGAGGCAGGCAACAACGAAAACAAGGACGAGATTTTGAGCAGAGGGACGGCGCTGAGGGATGATACCGAGGAACTCATATCAGAATGCGCGTACTCTGCTGATGTGGAAAACAACTTCGAATACGGCCGGCAGAACCTGGAGTGCTGGGACGAGGCATTGGACCTGTATCAGGAATTCAATGCGCTCGGCGGCCTGATACTGGAGGGTGCATGAGCATGAACACTAAGATACTGATATTGTTGCTTCTTGGGGTGTCTTTCCTCTTCCTTGGCTGCGCCAAGAAGGGAGAGCAGCCAGAGACGCCTGGTGCGAATGCCAGCGTTGGGACCGGAGGGGCAGCGGCTAATGCGAACGACCAGCAGCTTGCCGGCCTTTTCAATATAGATACCGACAAGCCCATCGGAGATGAAGGCCTGACCACCAGCATGCCGCATTCGGACTCCAACGACTCGAACTCCAGCGATTAGAGGTGTCAACATGGCTGAAGAGAAGAAATGCTTGGTCTGCAGTTCCACTAACTCGA
>JAQTOF010000035.1 GCA_028713495.1 Candidatus Iainarchaeum sp. | reverse complement strand
GGTGACACTAGAAGAAGATTGATATAGCGCCTAGGTACCCGGAAGTTCCGCTTTTACACTGCTTCACTCCCGGCTCCTAGTTCCGAAAGCCGTTACGCGTTTATCGCGCTTTGCTTCCAGACACCCACCTTTTGGGTTCGGGGAGACTGGATTAACTGCCTTTTATAGCAGCCGATCGATGTCCTATCGACAACTTCCTCTGTTCTGGCACGCGGCGACGGGGCGAGCCCTCAGGGGAAAAAGCCCTCAGTCGGAACCGTTGCAACCAGTCAGTTGGCTTGTTGCCGCACCCGAAAAACCCAGGCGCAATAGTAAATTGCGCTTCCGGCATATATAAACATTAGCCCACAGGGTTTGACACTTGTCAAACATTAGACAACTGTCTAGATATGCTCTAGAACTAGGATTATGGCCATGCAGAGCAGTCCTGCGCCGAGGAATTTTATGCCTGTGATTATCAGGCTCTCCTTGGAGACTTCACCGAGGAATGCGCCAAGCAAGAAGAAGAATACCAGGGCAAGGCCGAATGCATAGTAGTAAGCGTCTGGAAGCGGGAGAAGCATGAACGGCGAGAGGAGGACCACGGCCACAAGCAGGGGGGAGAGGCCGTCCACAAGGCCGGTTATCATGGTAGCGAAATCATAGGCTTTTTTGTAGTCGGTATTGTCCAGGCGCCTGTGCAGGGCAAGCTCCATCTTCTTGACTTCCCTGAGCCGTTCGGCACGTTCGGTGAGCAAAGCGCCTGTGAGGCCTGAGAAACCGATTGCTACAGCAGTGCCCATCCCGATCTTGATGATGAGTATCGGATCGCTAACGCCAGCGGCGAAGGAACCGAGGAGCAGGCCGAATATTGTGAGCGCGCCGTCGAACGAGTTCATGACGAAGTAGCGGCGGAGTATCTTGCTCATGCCTGTGACGGCATCGTAATAGCGCAGGCGCTCGGCGTGCTGTTTTATGAAAGCTAACATCTAGCCGACTACCCTCTTGCCGCAGCTGATGCGATCCACGCCCTGGAGGGATGCGCCTGCCTTGTCCAGCAATGTCCGGACCGCGTCTAGGTTTATGTTCTCGCCTTCCACGGTTATCTTGGCCTTCTCGATGCGGTGCTCGACTTCCGTGACGAGCAGGTCGACGCCATCGACGCCGCTGAGCTTTGAGAGCTTGAGGGCGACTTCTGATGATGGCACATTGAGCGGTACCATTACGTCTAAGACAAGCCTTCGGATAGTGGTCATGGAAAACGTATCTCAGCAAATGAATTAAAATATGAGTCCTGGGCTTAGAAAAAAAGATAAAGAAGCCGGGTAGAGGAATAGTCCTCCCCCCGAACTGTCAGGAGGCAGGGGGATTTGAACCCCTCTAAGCCGCTTTCTGCACCCAGTTTTTGGGCCACCTTTTTACTAAAAAGGCGGAACTGCAGGCGGCTGCATAGCCGATCTGCCAACCCGGCTTCGTTAGATAATGGGGTGTGCGTTTTTAAAAGATACCCGCACTACAATCCTGCTGCAAAGGGCTCGTAGCTCAGCTTGGTAGAGCGTCGGACTTTTATCTTTTAGGATGAACAGCCAGTTTTTGGCCGCGTTTTCCTGAAAGGTGGAGATCCGCAGGTCGAGGGTTCAAATCCCTCCGAGCCCGTTTTTGTTTACACATCATGGTACAGATAGAACTCATACGGATGCGGCCTTAGGCTGAGCGGCCCCATCTCCTTGTGCTTCTTGTGGTCTATCCAGGTCCTGATGGTCTCCTTGGTGAATACATCGCCCTGGAGCAGGTACTCGTGGTCGCTTTCCAGAGCTGATATGGCCTCGGAAAGGTTTCCAGGCAACTTCTTTATCCTGGCCGACTTCTCCTTCGACATATGGTAGATGTTCTCTGTGACCGCATCGCCAGGGTCTGTCTTCTTCTTTATGCCGTCTATGCCAGCGAGCAGCATGGCTGAGAATGCCAGGTATGGGTTGCAGCTCGGGTCGGGCGGCCTGTACTCTATGCGCTTGGCCGCCGTGTTGCCTTCCGGCGTGAGCGGGATGCGCACAGCTGCGCTCCGGTTCGCCTGGCTGTAGGCTAGGTTGACCGGAGCTTCGAATCCGGGCACCAACCGTTTGTATGAGTTGGTCGTCGGTGAGACGATGGCTGCGAGCGAATCCGCATGCGCTATCAGGCCGCCGATGTAATAAAGCGCGGTCTGGCTGAGGTCTGCATACTTATCGCCTGCGAACAGGTTCTTGCCATCCTTCCATATGCTCTGGTTGCAGTGCATACCTGAGCCATTGTCATTGAACATCGGCTTGGGCATGAATGTAGCCACCTTGTTGTGCTTGTGCGCGATGTTTTTGACGATGTATTTGTAGATCATGACGTTGTCTGCGGCACGGGTCAATGTATCGAACCTGATGCCGATCTCGCACTGGCCGGCTGTCGCCACTTCATGGTGGTGCTTCTCGATCTTCAGGCCACATTTCCGCATGGTCAGGATCATGTCGGTCCTGACTTCCTGCAGGCCGTCATTGGGCGGCACCGGGATATAGCCTTCCTTGAAGCGTGGACGATAGGCCAGGTTGGGTGCTCCGCCGTTTCCGGAGTTCCAGGCGCCCTCCTTTGAGTCTATGAAGTAGTAACCCTGGTTCTCGCGCTGGTCGAAGCGCAGGTCGTCGAATACGAAGAACTCTGCTTCTGGACCGAAATAGGCCGCATCCCCTATGCCGGTTGTTTTGAGGTACGACTCTGCTTTCTTGGCCATGGTCCTGCAATCCCGCTCGAAGAATTTCTTGCAGTGCGGATCATAGACGTCGCATACCATGGATATGCTGTTGCTGGCGAACGGATCCACGAAAGAAGTGGCGTAATCAGGGACTAGCTCCATGTCGCTCTCGTGTATCTCCTTGAAGCCAGGGATGGAAGAGCCATCGAAAGGGAGCCTGTCCTTGTCTGAGAAATCAAGCAGGTCCACCGGTATGGTGAAATGCTTCCACTGCCCGAAAAGGTCCGAGAACTTGACATCTGCCAACTGCAATCCTTCTTTCTCCGCTAGCTGTCGTGCTGACTTGGCGTCCATTTTTTCATTCCTCCCTAAGCATTGATTCTAACCGGTTGCTTACTGGTTGATATGCAGGCAGATATTAAAAACATGGTGAAAACGCGAAAGACTGAACGTTTGTACGATAAAAATATAAATATTACGAACAAATGTTTGGAGTTATGAAGAGCGCAAAAGAACTGGACAGCGTGGATAGGAAGATATTGCAGGAGCTGGTGAGGGATTGCAAGCGCTCCTACCGCACGCTTGCGAAAGATCTTGGCATGTCACCTGCAGCCATAATAGAGAGGATAAGGCGACTCGAAGAAGGCGGCCATATACTGGGCTATGGCGTCAGGCTTGACTACCTGAAGCTTGGTGTGGAGTTCATGGCTGTTGTCGAGATAAGTATGAACGGTAAGGATATCCTGGCCGTGGAGAGGAGGATAGCCAAGCTCCCGCATGTGGCGGCTGTCTGGGACACCACAGGAGAGTATGATGCCATCGCAATACTGATGTGCAAGTCAAGGGGCGACCTCAGCGAAACGGTCAAGAAGATACTGGCCATGGACGACGTGGAAAAGACGAACACGAACATCGTGCTGAATATAGTGAAAAGGCTGACCGAATTCGATGCTGTATGATCATCTGCCGTTGTCGCCGTTCTGCTTGCGGTAGATGATGTCGTGGTAGGCGCTCGAAACTAGTTCTATGAACTCCGGATCTCCGCCGAGGTAGTAGTAGTGGGCTGCCTTGCCGTGGCTGGCTACGTCGTCCCAAGCCCTAGTCTTGACCTGCACCTCAAGTGGCAGGGTATTGTCATGCAGCGTCGGCTTCGCATCGAGATGATGGGCAGTATAACCATTATTCTTGCGAAGGAGGGTGTAAGTAGGGACATATCCTTCTACAATCTGGAGTATTTCCATCTGCACAGTGACCATGTCGAGCGCAGCCTTGATGACCCTAGCGTTATCAGCATCGGGCAGGGCATCTATCTGCTTGCCGTTGAACCCGTCTATGATCACTTTCAGGGCCACAGGATCGTTTATGGATGAGAGGCTGTATTCGCGGATGTTTTCAGCTATGAATTCCTCAAGAGACGGCGTATAGGACGTTGGAAGCGCCTTGTGGCGCTGGGCCAGTTGCTTGTAGAATTTCCTCATTATCTTTCCTTCATGCTTCTCCAGGCGCTGGACGACTTCAACGTTGAAGCCGGAATCCCTGAGAGTCCTCTTCAGGACCCTAGCAAGCCTGCGAGCTATGGTCTGGGTGGCACCGAGCCGGCCTTCGGCCCGTTCCTTCTCTATCATCCCGACCACATGGTCATGGATGACCTGGTGGTTTATCCTGTAAGCATGCTTGAGGATGTCTCCTGCCAGCAGAGGGAAACCGAAAAGCTCGGCCACCGACGCGTATATCCTCTCCCCGGCCTTGGCATCCATCTTGAGGCGCTTCGCCGCATCGGCTTGAGAGGAATACATCCTGAAAAGAGGGCTCTGGTGGTGGCTGATATGGCCTGGGGTGCGGTCCTCGGTGTTATGCGTGACTGCATAGTCGGCCAGCTTCGTGAGCAGGGCGCGCGGCGCCGGACCGTTGTTCAGCACTGAAGCGTATTCGCTGGTTGGCGCGCCTTGCCGGTCCAGCTCAGTCAGTCTGCTGAAAACCTCCAGCTCGGCGCGGACAACCGGATCGAGCAAGGGATGGCCTTCTTTAAGGAATGAAAGGTCCACGCTCCCACCGATGAGCTTATCTGCATCCACGACATGATAGAGCATGCTCTCAGCCACTGTGCTGTGGAACGATGCGAGCTTGCTGCCTTCTTCGTCATCCTTGAAACGCTTCAACGGCCCGCCATCTATCATCCCCTCACGGGATGCCCTCTGGAAGACCTCGTGGCAGTGTTCGTAGAGCGGAGGCGCATTGAAATGCGTGTAGAATTGCCGCGCCCTCTGGACGCTTATGGCCAGGTTAGGCGGACGGGTAATCAAATCCATGTCAATACACTCTTTGCGGATCATCTGATGGGTCGGCCAGTTCAACTGCGTGTTTTGAAAGTTTCTGGGCTGACCGCCATGAAAGTAGATATGCTAACACGAATATATAAATATATGCGTAACAGCAAATAGCGACTGACTAGGCTCATGCCCCGGATGAGATCTCTGCCAGCCTCTGCCTGAAGCGCGCCTTCTCGCCATTTTTGAGCGGGCAGCCTTTGTAGGAGTCGTGCGACGCCTCGCCTTCGTCCGCCCATCTTTGCATCTTGACGGTCCTGACTATCAGCTCGACTGGCGTCATGTTCGGATCAGCGCTCACGGTGTCCAGGTGGACGCTCCTATAGAGCGTGACGGGCTTCGGGTGCGCAGCCATGTCGGTCGGCGCGTTCACGAACAGATCAGGGACCCCGCAGGATTTGGCTGCAGCACGGATCGCTCCGTTGTAGAGGAATGCTACCACCTTGTACATCTGGTCCTGGGTCGAGGTTATGATCGTGGCTCCTGCCCAGTCGTGTATCCTGGAGATAGGGAAACCTGTTTTCATGGACTTGCTGAGCAGTCCGCCAACGCCTTTGAATGGCTTGAGTGCGACCGCGACAGTATCTTCTCCGACGTGGGGGAACGCAGTGGATATCGTCCTGTAATCATGGGCCACCAGCACTCTGAGACCCATCCTTTGTGACATGTCGCTGAGGAGCCCATGCATTATGCGGGAGGTGTTCCTGAGGGCTTCGATGCGCGTGCGCACTTCTTCAACGGTCTTCCCGTATTCATCAGGATGGAGGTAGCGTATGGCGTTGTCCCTCATCTCGCGGTAGGCAACGGTCTGGCCTCCCCAGTCAGCTATCGGGCAGTATATCTTCAGCATTGGCTCAGCCCAAGCGACCTTGACGTCTTCCCAGCTACTATGAACTGGGAAGACGCCCGGCATCTTCGTGGATGCAGCGGTCGCTGTCGCAGGATCATGAATAGTCATCATGTCCGCGATTCTAGTGTAAAGGGTGATGAGCAGGTCGGTCAGGTCGTGCGATGGATCGTTGAGCAGCCTGACGTAGCCCTCCATGCGCTCGCCGCGCGAGCTGTCCAGCTCCCTGAACTGGTTGTGCAGATGGAAGCGCCTTATGAATGCCTCGCCGAATCTCATGTTCGGGAGGTGGCTCTCTGAGGATATCGGGTGATAGAGTATCTGGTCTGCCAGCTCCATGGAAAGCTTGTCGTTCTCTCCTGCGGTCAGGTCAAGCAGTTTGCCCCTTCCTGCAGCCATCAGGACGTGCATCGCGTGCTCGTACACGCTCGGTGCGCCAAGCGAGACATAGTGCTCCTTTGCTTGTTTTGATTTATCTTCCATGGCAGGAGAAAGACGCGGGGTTGTTGCGCCGATTATAGGCTCAAGCTGGGCTGGATGGATGAGGTGGATCGGGCGTACTAATGAGTGTTCTTTCGCCTCCATCGCATGGCGTAGAGATTTAGTGTGAGCCATAGTTAATTTATGGTTGTAACTGCTTTTAAATATATGTTTTTACACTAATTGACACATAGAAAAAGTTATACCGGACCGCCAGCCAGCTACCTGAAAACAAGCTTCGCCCGCTTCAGGTCCTCGATAGTCCTGGAACCTGAAAGATAAGCCGCAATGCGCATCTGCTTCTTATATTTCTCTATCTTCGCGTCAAGCTTGCCTTCGTTCTGGGCGACTATGAACGGGTATGCCGCCCCCCAGAGGTCAGCGCCAAGGACTATCGCCTTGGCCCCATCTATGCCGCTGCGTATCCCTCCGCTGGCTATCAAAGGCAGTATGCCGCGGCACTGTATTATGGACTCGGCAGTCGGGATCCCCCATTCCTCAAACCCGGGCACGCCCTTGGAGCGCAGGTACTCCACCTTGCTCCACGAAGTGCCGCCAGCTCCAGCCACGTCCAGGTATTTCACGCCTGCTTCCTTGAGCCTGACGGCAACATCCTGGCTCATGCCGGCCCCGGTCTCCTTGACTATGACCGGAACAGACAGCTGGTCGCAGGTCTTAGCTATGGCATAAAGCACTCCTGAGAAGTCTTTATCACCTTCTGGCTGGAGGGCCTCCTGGAGCGGGTTGAGATGTATCGCGAGGGCGTCGGCGTCCACTGCGTTGACGATGGATTCTATCTTCTTGAACGAGTATTTCTTGAGCTGATACGCGCCGATGTTGGCGAGCAATGGAACGTCGGGCGCCACGTCGCGGATCTTATAGGTCTTAGCGAGCGCAGGGTTCTCTAGCATGGCCCTCTGGGAGCCAAGGCCGAATGCCAATCCGTGCCTGTGGGCTGCAGACGCCAGGTCGCGGTTTATCTTCTCTGCAGGGCCATAGCCACCGGTGGCGGCGCAGATGACGATCGGCCATCTGAGGGTGGTCCCGAGGAATTTGACTGATAAGTCGACTGAATCCAATGAGAGCTCAGGAAGGGCGTTGTGCAGGAATTCTACACGCTCGAAGCCGGCGGTCTTGACGTACTGTGCCCCTTTCTCCAGTACGAAATCCACATGCTCTTTCTTGCGGGACTCGGTCTGCGTCTTTTTCATCTTATTACCTTGCGAGCGGATACTTCTCCATGTACATCTGCGTCTGGAGCACTGTCAGGAAAGGCAGAAGCACCAGCGAGTTCACGAGGAGCACGAAATAGCCTGAGAATGGGTTGGCGAAGATGATGTCCCCCAGTACCTTCACGATCGAGAGGCTGGCAAGAGCTACCACAGTCCAGAGCAGGACGAAATGCGGGTTCTGCACCGCCATGCTGACCGAGCGCCTTATCGCAGTGGGTGTGTCTGAGTTGTCTATCACCACTGCAGGAGGCACGAAGAACAGCAGGCCCGTGAGCAGGAGCGTGAATATCGGGTATATCCAGGACTGGAACGGATTGTCATAGGTGACGAGCTGGGCGATGAAAAGCAGGAGCAGGACCATAGTGTATATGTAGAATATCCTCATGGCATAGGTGCCCATGGCCTTGGCGACCTCATAGCCGATTGAGGTGAGCGTGCGCTTGGCACGGACCACGAGGTTTATGTTGACTATGGTGTCTGCGATGAGGAATACCGCGATGGCATATGCCAGGGCAGTGAATACTATGTCAAGGATGGAAAGCTCTGGGATGCTGCCGGTCCTGAGGAAAACCCCGCCGAGGGCGAGATATGTCGGTGCAGGCACCAGCGCAGGGATGAGGAATGCAAGTATGAACGGGATGGAGAACACGACTATGATGCCGAGCCTCTTGAAGTAGAATTCCAATGCATACCTGAACGTCCTTGAGAACTCATCTTCCATGCTCACCAATACGAGCGCATAATTTAAATAGCATATCTGTACCGAAGCTAAATCAGATGGTGATTACCTGTCTCCTATGACCAGATACAAGATAGCCTCGGCGAGCGATGCGGTGCCAGGCATACGCATATTCAGGCTGGAACCGATGGACCAGCCCATCAGCTTCAAGCCGGGCCAGTTCGCGTTCCTGCACATCCTGGACGAGAAAGGCAACAGCGTCGTGAAAAGGCCGTATTCCATAGCATCAGCGCCAGGCGCGCCATACCTGGAGTTCTGCATCAAGCTAGCCGGTGGTGAGATGACAAAACGGCTGGAGGCGCTGGGGAAAGGCGCGGTGCTAGGGGTGGAGGGCGGCTTCGGCCATTTCTCCTATGGCGACCAGCCCAAGGCGGCATTCATCGGAGGCGGCACTGGCATAGCACCACTCATGTCCATGCTGAGGCATATCGCAGATGAGAAGCTCAATGGCACGTTCGTGCTGTTCTACAGCGCCAGGACAAGGGATTCCATCGTCTATGGCAAAGAACTGGAAGAGCTCCAGAAGAGGAACCCTGGCATAAAAGTGGTCATCACACTGACAAGGGAAGAGAAGCCCGGGAGTTGGAAAGGCGAATGCGGCAGGTTCGACCACGAGATGCTCTCCAGGCATATGCCTGATGCCAAGGATTTCGACTGGTGGATGTGCGGCCAGATGGAGATGGTGAAAGGCATGAAGGAGTGCCTGGCAGGGCTCGGTGCTGACCCGAAGAGGATACGGATGGAAGGTTGGGGCTGAGATTAGCTTTAAAAAACAAAGCACCCGAATAAGTTCCATCCGACTTATAAGGATATGACAGAGGTTTTGATATGAAAACTATTGATGCCATAGTGGAAGGAGGCAAGGCCACGCCAGGCCCGCCGCTCGCGCCGGCCCTTGCTCCGATGGGAGTGAACATAGGCCAGGTTGTCGCCAAGATAAACGAGGCCACCAAGGCGTTCTCAGGGATGAAGGTCCCTGTCAAGGTGCATGTGGACCCTAAGACCAAGCAGTTCACCATTGAAGTCGGCAGCCCACCAACCGCAGAGATAATCAAGAAGGAAGCGGGCATAGAGAAAGGCGCCGGCAACAGGGAAGCCCCTGCAGGCAACCTTTCCATGGCTAAGGCGGTCGCTATAGCCAAGTCCAAGACGAATTCGCTCGGGAAGGACACTAAGGAAACGCTTAAAGAGATACTCGGTACATGCGTTAGCATGGGAGTCACAATCGACGGTAAGAAAGCAAGGGAAGCGATAAAGGAGGTAAACGAAGGAAAGCACGACTCCCTGCTGAAAGGATGAGCGATATGAAAAAGCCGATCCTTCTACTGATCCTGCTTTCGCTCTCCTACGCATCGCTCCTCTGGGAGTATAGCACTGACGGTTCGGTTTCCGCCAAGCCGACGATTTTCCAGGGGATGGTAGTCGCTGCTTCTGATGACGGCAACATCTATGCCATCGACCCGGCCAGCGGCGGAAAGAAGTGGCAGGCCAAGGCAGGGCTCGACCCAAATGAAGTGTTCGTTTTTGACAACGGAGTGGTCGCTTCAACGACCAGCGGCAAGGTCGTCAAGATCGGCAGCACAGGCAATATCCTTTGGGAGCTCAATCTCAATACCACGAAGTACAATACGTCTTATATCTATGGCACCAGCGCCAACCTGAATTATATATTCGTCACGGCAGACAACGGAGTGTACGTCATCGAGAAGAACGGGAGCGTCAGGGCCAAGATAGCCAATTTCAACAATACTTTGCTCACAGCGCCTGTAGCAGGGCCTGATTATGTCGTATACGGAAAGGACAAGGAGCTCATAAAAACAGCTGAGAACGGCCAGATCCTATGGAGGGCGAAACTCAGCGAGGGTTCGTTCTGGCTGTCGAGACCGGTCATCGAAGGCGGCGTGATATACATAGGCGCCCTGGACAGCAAATTGCATTCTTATGTGGCAGCCAATGGCCTTGAGATGTGGGAAGCCAGGGCAAGGAACTGGGTCACAGGCACCCCGCTTGTAAGCGAGGGTGTCGCGTATTTCGGAAGCAATGACGGCGGACTCTATGCTGTGGACAGCGGCAGTGGCGAGGTGAAATGGATCGCCCGTACCGCGCTTGCGGTCCAGAGCCAGCCCGAAGAAGGCAGCATGGGCGGGGAGGAGACGATATTCGTCGGCAGCACAGACAAGAGCATATATGCCATGTCAGAGGATACCGGTGAGATAATCTGGAAAGGCAGCGCAGGAGGGTCTGTGGGAAGCCCGCTTTTCTACCAGAACGAGGTCATATTCGGCTCTGCTGACGGCAAGATAAGCGCCTACAGCACCGAGCGCGCATGCTCCATAACAACGCCCACCGAGGCCGAGGTAGTCGGCCTGAAAGAGGTCGTGGTGAGCGGAAAGTATGCTTCTGAGGCCGGCAATGCCATGGTGATGGTGCAGGTGAACAACGGCAACTGGCAGGAGGCG
>JAQTOF010000034.1 GCA_028713495.1 Candidatus Iainarchaeum sp. | reverse complement strand
GTCGTCAGGAAGCTTGCCCAGCTGAAAACCATCGAAGTCGAAGCGCATGTCAGAAATGAAGATGCCATCTCGTTCTACTCCTCGCTTGGTTTCAAGAAGCACCTCGTCAAGATGTCCAGGCATTACCGCTAGTTCCAGGGGTTTTCCTTTTCTTATCTTTTTAAAATCCTTGTCCTCATGATATGTGCTGCTCCTTAGCTCCTGTCGTCTAGCCCGGTTAAGGATATCAGACTCTCAGTGCGCCTTTTGGTAAAAGGCGCCCCAAAACGGGGTCGCCAAAAGCCCAAGGGAACTCTGAGGACCCGCGTTCAAATCGCGGCAGGAGCAATTCTTATTAAGCCTAAGTTGCACTATCCTCGCATGCTCGATTTCAGGAAGCTGTGGAAGAAGTGGCACATTGTCATACAGATAATCCCTTTCCTGGCGCTGGTGCTGGCGCTCAAACTGCTCGCCCACAACAACGACATGGAAATCATATCCCTCAGCGCCTTGTTCACAAGCATCATCGCAGCAACCATCTTCCTCATAGGGTTCCTGATAAGCGGCGTTATTTCTGATTACAAGGAAAGCGAAAGGATACCTACGGAGCTCGCTGCGAGCCTGGAGGTCCTCCATGACGAGGCGCAGATAATAAAGGCGAACAAGAAATCCAAGGAGGCGGACGAATTCATCACGTTCCACCGCTCATTCCTGAAGTCGCTGGAGGACTGGTTCTATTCAAAGGAGCGCACCGTCGCCATACTGGATAAAGTGTCCTCCATGAACGCCCATTTCGCCAAGCTGGAGTCCCAGACCCAGCCGACGTTCCTCGTCAGGATGAAGCAGGAGCAGAACAATATCAGGAAGCTGGTCATCCGCACCAACAACATCAGGGACCTCAATTTCGTGGAATCCGCATATGCCGTGGTGGAAGCCCTCATCGTATTGCTGTTGCTCGGCATGGTCTTCATGAAGGTGGAGCCGTTCTACGAGTCCATGTTCTTCATATTCATCGTGTCATTCCTGGCCCTCTACATGCTGTTCCTCATAAGGGATCTGGACAATCCGTTCGATTACAAGGACTACGGGGAGAACGCCAGCGAGATATCCCTGAAACCACTCAGGGACCTCTACCAAAGGCTCTACGGGAAGACATGAACCACACAGCATGCGGCGGGAGCACTATTTTTAATCTTGGGCGGGACACCCAAGCGGTGCTTTTATGGCATTCGATCTGATAAGTGTGCTGAATTTCGTGCTGAACCTGGCGATAATACTGGTTGGCCTCATGGCCTACATGAAGACCAAGAACTTCGTGCCGCTCTACATCGGCCTGGCCTTCGTGCTCTTCGCCATAACCAACCTGCTCACCCTGCTGGATATGACTGAGGCGATGTTTTACCCCATATTCGTGCTGAGGGCCATGGGCTATGTGACCATCATCTATACGCTCTACAAGATGATGGCCAAATCCGGAAAGAAGTAGCCTGGCAGTCAGGAACCACGCTCCTGCCGAAGCGCAGGAGCATCTTTTTATCCACCTTCAGAATCCGAGTCCGAGGAAATGGATAATCAGGACCAGCACGAGTCCGGGGATGCCGCCGATCGCAACAATCCCGACTGAAAAGATGTTAATC
This sequence comes from Candidatus Iainarchaeum sp., assembly GCA_028713495.1. Classification (GTDB taxonomy): domain Archaea; phylum Micrarchaeota; class Micrarchaeia; order Anstonellales; family Bilamarchaeaceae; genus Bilamarchaeum. The sequence continues at coordinate 9,323 of JAQTOF010000034.1, read as the reverse complement.
GGTATGCCAGCTCCGACGAGATTCAGGATAAAGAATATCAAGATGCCCATGATCGAGTTCCCTATTATATACTCGGGGTTCTTCAGGAACTTAAATATCAGGTAGACTATCAAAAGCGCGATTAATAACCCGAATAAACCAACAAATCCAAGAACTTCAGCCACGGTAATCACCTCAGATAAATGCCACTTTCATCAATCTCAATATGATTATCAGCAGAAGGCCGACAATGCCGCCGGTAGCCACGACCAGGATGGTGATTATGTTGATCGGGATCCCCAGACCTAAGATGGCGTTCAGGAGGAACATGATGAGGATCGCTATGATCGAGTTGATGATCAGTGCAATCGGATTCTGGATAAACACAAGCAATACCCAGAGCACAACCAAAGCAACCAGGAGGGTCCCGACTTCGATGTACTTCGTCGACATGAATAAACGACCCAGCAAACGTTTATAACCGTATTTCTATCCGTTTGGAAGTTACTTTCTGATAAAAATCGTGGCTCTCATGGGTTGCAGGCGCCAAAAATGTTCCTGAAGGCATAAAAGTATAAAAAATAAAAAAAGAGGAAATTACTTTTCTTCACTGCTTGATGATTTCTCGGTTATGGTTTTCTCGACGCGCCTGCCTGGCTGGTACTTGCCAGTGTCACGGCTCCTGTTCGGGGTACTCGTCGTGACTGATGTTTCGCTGCTACTGCGCGCTTCCCCCCCACTGTAGTAGTATCCGGCGATGAACATCAGTATTGAGATGATTACCATCAGACCGGGGAAATATACATAAATCGCTGGGAGCAATAAGCTCGGAATATCATCTCGAAGTTTGTATAATTCGGACGGGGCAGCTATCCCGCAATCCTGAAGCTGGCCGATCTGGTCTGTTGATGCCCAAGCCACGGCCGCATTCAAAACACCTGTCGCGTAATTTAACACCATATAGGTGGATATCGCGATCATCAAAACGACGACCAAAACAAGAATTCCAGATACTGTATTGTGTTTACCCATATCAGATCATCCCCATTATCTTACATATCTTAAATATGAAAAAATAAAGTTACAATAAATCTAGGTTCTCATGATTCTTTTTCCTGCCCGGCGGTTTTTTACGGGACCCTTGCCAGCATGCCTGGTTCCAACACCACCATGATGACTTTTCGCTGCACGTCTTTTAGCCGCGGTCATTCTTCCGCCTCTGCTTGTTTTCGCCATATATACACACCTCGTAGGTGAGATTTTCGAGCACCTCACCACAAAGAACAACCGAGTCCAGTATTAAAAATCCTCTACTCATTTCAAAATAGTACAGCCAGAAATGAAAAGTGGCATATGAGATTCGTCCGTAGGTGCATACTATGTACATACCGATAATACTGGGGACAGCAAGGCAGGGACGCGAGTCAGAGAAGGTCGCAAGATTCATGCTCAATGAGGTGAAATCGGCCGGTATCGCGACCAATCTCCTTGATGTGCGGGATTTCAGGCTCCCAGCGACCGATAATTCCAAGACATCTCCCCAGGCGAAGAAGCTGGCAGCAGCCATAACCAAAGCCGACGCCATCATAATCGTCTCGCCGGAGTACAATCATGGCTATCCAGGCGAGCTGAAGATGATGCTGGACCTGTTATACGAAGAATATGCAGGCAAGCCGCTCGGTATAGTCGGAGTCTCCATAGGCCCTTTCGGAGGCGCGAGGATGGTGGAGCAGCTCAGGCTGGTGGCCATAGAGCTCCAGATGATCCCCATCCGCGAGGCCCTGCACTTCCCTAACATCCAGGACTGCTTTGACGGGAAGGGCATGGTAAAGGATGAGGAATACAAGAAAAGGGTAAAGAAATTCCTGGACAAGCTGGCTGGATATGCCAAAAAATGAAAATAAAAAGAAAATCAGGCCGGCTCGACCACGAACTTGTACAAGCCGCCGTCATGGAAGGTGAGTGTGACCTCGTAGTCCACGCCTTGATAAGTGAATTCGTCACCGCTCTCCATCTCATTCTCCGACCCATCGAACTCGAACGTGAACGTGTCAACTGTGACCTCGTTTATCCTGGCGTCAAGGCCGAACAGCTTGAACTTCTTGCCGTCCAGGTTCAATCCTGACGATTTAGTGTCCAGGTAGGGGTAGAAATAAGACACATGGCTGTCGAATTCGATGCTGTCGTCAGGACACACCGGGTTGTCGGTCCAGTCGATTATGAGGCCCTCTTCAGTGTAGTACTGCGTCGCATAGTACTCCCCTATGACGAGTTTGGCGTTGTCCTCGGTGTCATTCACTTCAATGACCTCTACATTGACTGTGTTCTCGCCGCAGAGATCCTCGTCGTTGGCACCTTCCGCTATCGTCACGCTGCAGAGCTCGTTGTCATCCTGGTATTCAGCGTAATTCTCGTAGAGCCTGAATCCGGCGTCAGTGGCGCTGACTGATTTCAGCTCCAGTATGAACTCGTCGTTTATCTCCACCACGTCATCTGCGTACAATGTGAGCTCGTCACCATCATCGAAAGCGGCTATCTGGTATCTCGTGTCTGTCTCGTCTATCTGGTCCTGGGTTTCCTGGCACTCGGCTGTCCTGCACAGGCCGTTGTAGCATTCCTTTCCTGTGCCGCAGCTTATCTTCTCATTCATGATGGACGTGTCAGAGGAGCAGAAGTATTCCAGCACCGCGGTGTCGCTGTAGCAGTTGTCTGTGTAGCTGGCGGTTCCATACGTGGTTGTCCCTTTCTCGTACTGGTCTTTGCCGCCGTCCGAGTCAACGCAAACATCCTTGACGCATTTTCCTGCCGTGCAGCTGTAACCGCTCGCGCAGTTGATGGTCTCAGAGCTGATCGCGTTTGCTTCGCAATAGTATTCCTTCACGCTTGATGTTCCGACACAGCTGTCAGATGAGGTCTCTGTTCCTTTCTTGGTGGTACCTGCAACTGAAGTGTCCTTCCCGCTATCGGAATCAGTGCAGGTCGCCTCCTTGCACGCGCCATTCGCACATTCCATGCCGGTTCCGCATGCCATCTCCTCGTTAGCTATATTGCTTCCATCGCAGTAGTATTCCGTGACCGAGCTTGAATCTGCGCACTCATCAGTCATGCTCTCGCCCTGCGCGGTCGTGGTGCCTTTGACTGTCTTGTTCTTCCCGTTGTCAGAATCTGAACACGGGGCGATTACGCACGCGCCGTTGGTGCATACATAGCCGTTGGGGCATGGCAGGGTCTGCGACGTCGCCGTCAGCCCGCTGCAATATGCTTCGTCCACCTGAAGCGCGTCTTCGCATCTGTCCACCACAGATCCGCTTCTTCCGGTGGCAGTGCCTTTGCTGAAGATATCCTTGCCGCCGTCAGAGTCTGAGCATGTCTCTTCAACGCATGCACCCTGGGTTTCCACAGTCGCGCCGGCTTTGGCTGCCTGGCATGCATTCGCATATGTGACAGAGTCAGAACCGCAGACTGGGTCATAGGTGTCCGGGCAGGTCTGCCCAAGACATCCTGAAATCATCAAAACCGCAAGCACCGATAATACAATGATGGATCTCATGCAGTGCAACCGCACTTAAGTTTTAAATATATGTACGGTCTCTGCGGCTGGCGTCGTCTGGCATCCCATATGAATCCTTTTTAAATCCGCCTCAGATAGCTAACCGGTGATAGTATGGCATTCGACCTGGTAACATTCGTGAATATGCTGTTGGGCGTCATCATCCTGGGCACAGGCTATTGGAGCTACAAGAAAAGCAAGGATGTCGTACCGCTTTATATCGGCCTTGCTTTTGGTATTTTCGCCATCTCGCATGTGATAACCCTGGCTGGCATGGCTGAGTCGCTCTCAAGCGCCCTCATAGTGATCAGGATAATCGCCTATGTCCTTGTGCTCTACGCACTTTATGTTGGCATGAAGAGGCAGCCAAAAGGCAAATCAAAGTAAGGGCAACGCCGCGAGGCCCAGTCTATGCCTCTGAAACGCGAGCTCGGGCTCTTCAGCACCACACTCTACGGAGTGGGCGTCATAATCGGTGCAGGCATCTATGCACTGATAGGCACGGCAGCTGCGGATGGGGGCAACACTCTCTGGCTGGCCTTCCTAATCTCGGCCATAATCGCTATATTCACTGGCCTGAGCTATGCTGAGCTCTCCAGTATGTTCCCCAAGGAAGCTGCCGAATATACCTATACCCGCAAGGCATTCAAGAAGGAAGTCCTTTCCTTTGCTGTGGGTTGGCTGCTTGCCATCGGTACGGTGATAGCAGCATCCACAGTGGCCATGGGTTTTGCCGGCTATTTCTGCGACCTGTTCGGAGGCGATGAGAAAATGGTCGCGGTAGGCCTCATAGTCCTCATGACCGCGCTCAATTATATAGGGATAAAGGAATCTGCTTTTTTCAACAACTTTTCATCCATACTGGAGGTCCTTGGCCTCCTGATAGTGATCGCCATAGGATTCTTCATCGTATCCCCAGCGCATTTTGACCTCTTCCAGCTGCCTGCATCCGGCTTCGCAGGCATCATGACTGCGGTATCCATCATATTCTTCGCATATATCGGCTTTGAGAACGTGGCCAACCTAGCAGAAGAAGTGAAGGAAAGCCGGAAGATCGTGCCGAAAGCCCTGCTCCTCTCGCTGGTAATATCCTCGGTCCTTTACATGCTTGTCGCCATAGCCGCCGTGAGCCGTGTTGGCTGGGAGGCGCTCTCCAAGTCCGGCGCACCGCTCGTGCTCGTGGTATCGGATGTCCTTGGCCCATACTCCGCGATCCTTTCATTCACAGCGTTGTTCGCAACTGCCAATACCGCCCTGATATTCCTGATCGCCAGCTCCAGGATGCTTTATGGCATGGCACACAACGGCTCGCTTTCACCTATGTTCTCCACAATCGGCTCGCGCGGCACGCCATATATATCTGTCCTGCTGGTAGGCATCGTTGCAGCTGTGTTGGCATATGCGACTGAGATAAGGACCGTGGCCCAGCTGACTGATCTGGCTGTGTTCATGGCATACCTGGCGGTCAATGCAGCGCTCATCGCCCTGGCAGGTTCCAAACTCAAGCGCGGTTTCCTGAGCCCCAGACTTTTCGGAATCCCTGTCTTTGCCTATCTAGGCGTGCTGACCGCGTTCATCATGCTGTTCCATTTCGGTCTGAACATCTGGCTGATGGAATTAGTCATATTGGCCGTAGGTGCGATTCTTTTCCTGATGAACAAAAAATCCGTGCGATGACAATCAATATAAAATCTAGGCGGCTATCCGTTGCATGAAAAAGACGTTCAACTCGATTCTTGCCTTCCTGCCTATAGCCATATTCCTCATTCTCCTGCTGACTGTCCTGAGGACGAGCATCTTCGGCCAGGTCGAGGATGGCAAGCACATCTATTTCGAGATCGTCTTCCTCCTCCTGCTCGCAGTGGCTGGCGAGATTGCAGTCATCTACCTGAAACAGCCTTCAGTCATGATCCTGATGGTTCTGGGCATGTTGCTGAGTCCGAGCGTCATGGCTATCACCTGGGATTTCCTTATTTCCCTCCAGCTTCCCTTCGCCATGCCTGCAGAACCGCCGCACATATTCCGTTCAGAACAGATAATCCAGGTCTTCGCCCAGCTTGGAGCTGTCATCCTGCTCTTCAAGGTCGGTCTCCACAGCAGGATGGAGCGCATATTCGCCATGGACAACCTTATCGTGGCGTCATTGGGCGTGATTTTCCCATTCATAGTCGGTTATCTCTATGCCTCAGCCACAGGAGGCGATTTTGCTTACTCCATGTTCCTGGCCGCGGCTCTGACTGCCACCAGCGTGGGTGTCACAGTCGCCATCCTCAAAGAATACAAGCTTATGGAAGAACGGTTCGCCCAGATAATAATCGGAGCTGCGGTCATAGATGATGTCCTCGGCCTGCTTGTCCTGTCTTTCGTGATAAACGTGGCTGGCGGAGTTGGCTCGTTGGCACCTCTCCTGATGACGTTCATTTCGGCCTGCGTCTTCCTGTTCGGGAGCGTGGTTGCCGGCGCTTATTTCGTCAGATACCTTGACCGGAAAGAGATGAGCCCGAGGAGGTTCATGCTGGTGCTGGCACTGATGCTCCTCTACGCTTACATAGCAGAATTCATACAGCTCTCTGCCATAGTCGGAGCGTTCATCGCCGGCCTTGTGCTCAACCGGAGCAAGTATCTCGGGGAGATAGAAGACAAGACCTATGGCCTGGAATTGCTGTTCATGCCCATATTCTTCATAACTTTGGGCATGTTAGTGGATGTGAACGCGCTCGGTGCGTTCGCTGTGCCGATAGTCATCATAACTCTGCTCGCGTTCTTCAGCAAGGCTATCGCTTGCGCGATCGGTTCGCTTTGGGCCAAGCTTCCGCTGCATGATTCGCTTTTGGTCGGGATTGGGATGGTGCCGAGAGGGGAGGTGGCACTTATCGTCGCTTCCATCGGCCTGACGAGTGGCGTGCTCACTGTCGCTCAATATTCCATAATATCTGCAATGGCGTTGCTGACGACATTCATGGTTCCGCCCCTCTTGTCAAGGATGCTGAAGAAATAGCTACGATAACAGCGGTCCTATCTCTACATCCTCGCCTTTGGTGAGCCTAAGCAGCTTCTCATACATCTCTTTGGTCGCCTTTCTGGGAAAGCCAAGCTTCTTCACGAAGCTGAAGTCATAGGCTTTTATCAGATAAAGCGCCAAGAAGGAGAATGCGGTGAGTAGTACGCCTAGCACGAACGCGGCTACCTCGCTCTTATCGCTCACGAACCAGCCGAGCGTATCATGGGCGACCGGTTCGAGGAATGCCGCGCTTGCAGCGAATATCTCGGGCGCTTGGATGTGCGCCACGTAAGTGGCGGCATTCGCAATCAGCATCATCATGCCGAATATAAGCATGATGACCATGCCCTCAAGATAGCTTACTAGGAACACGAGGAACGTATTCCGTACATAAGTGATAAAGGATGTGAGATACCACTTGCCAATGGACCTGAAGATCTTCTCAACGATTCCAATCATGATCAGCGCTATTATCGCTCCGCCGCCTCGCCCGACCAGGAGGACGAGGAAGATAACTCCGATGAGCGCATTCAATCTCGCGTCCACAAAACCGAAAAACACCTGCGGGAAGGCGAGCGAAAGGATAAGCAATATTCCTAAAGCAAGATCCAAATACGCCGACAGTGGCGTGTGTTTCTTTTCCTGTTTCATCTGCCTCACGCTGTCTCTGGCCCGACCTTCTCGCTCTTCATCCCGTGGTCAGCAGCCTCTGCAGCCCACCAACTACCGTACTTGTCGCGGACCTTCTCCTCTATGGGCCTGGCTTCCTTGATGGCGCTTTCAACGTCCTTCTTGCCTATCAGCTCCCTCTTATCCATCTTAGCCATGTCGCCTGCCATCTTGATTATGCCGCTGAGGTTCCTGAGCCTGAGCGTCAGTCCCTTGGCGTTATCCACGCGTTTCGCTATCTGGCGGGCCTCATCTATGATCAGATCGACTGCTGCCTTCTCAGCATGAGGTATCTTCCCGTCCTTTATTATCTCCTGGGCGATGAACTGGACCAGCTGTTTCTGGTTCTCAGGTGTGTCATCCATATATGCGTTCATCAGCACTTCATAGCCGTCTCCGCGTATCCTTGAGCGGAGAGGCGCCACGATGTGCTTTATGTCGTTGATGTTGCATGCCCCTACGAATATGAAATCGCAGGGCACTCCCTCCACACGCACAGCCGCTCCTGAGCTCTGGGGGTTCCTGCCGACTATGGTGAAATGCTTGTCCTGCATCGCTGTGAGTATATGCTTCTGTATATTCCCCAGGGTGGTCAGCTCGTCTATGAACAGGACCCCCTCGTGAGCCTCATGGATCGCTCCGGGCACCACCCTCATATAAGATGGGGTGCCGAGACTCGGATGGCCGCCATAGGGATCGTGCCTTATGTCGCCGAGCAGCTCGGTCTCGCTGCCCCCGCTCGCCTGCACGAATGTAGAGCGCTTGAGCGGTACCAATACCTTCCTTTTGGACTTTTTGCTAATCTCCTCAAGCTTCTTCATCTCTTCTTGCCTGAGCATGATTATCTTGCCATCAGAGCCTCTTTCGTATATTATGACATCTTCCTTTCCATCAAGGCTCCGCCTGGTGGTGGCCACCCGTACTTTCTCGTTCTCAGGGGCAGGCCCCATCTGGGCAGGCATGCCGAATCTCTCAAATCCCCTTTTGCTCGCTCCGCACTGCGGGCAGATTGTCTCTGTGAACGGGCTGAGGGCTGCGCATCTCCTGCATCTGAAGCCCAGCCTCTCCGCGACAAAGGTCGGGACCTCGAGCGCCGTGACTTCCACGCCTATCTTCCTCTCCTCTTTCTTCTCCTTCTTCATCTGGCTCTCGTCCCGTATCTCCACGATGGGCCTTTCAGGGTTCTCTGGGTTGTCAAGAACCGACACTTCGAAATCCGGGGTCGGCAGGACGCTGGCTATGGCCTGGGCTATCATGCTTTTTCCTGTGCCAGGCGGACCGACAAGGAGCAAGTGCCTCCTCTGGTATGGCACCATCTTGGCTATGGCTACTGCCTGGGATTGGCCTATGATCCGCTCGAAAGGATCTTTAGGTATTACTACGTCTTTGGTCGTCTTATATTCTGACACAGCCATGTCAATATTTGACGCGGATCTCATATTTATAGGTGCCTATGGCTAACGCTGGATAATTCTAGGGAATTTCAGAAGACTGAGAACGGACATATAATGAGAGAGAGGCGGGAGGTACGTCCGTTCTCAGCCTTGCAGCATGAAAATAAAAGGAAAGAAAAGATTGTCCTAGAAACCCTGGTCGGAGTTTCTAGGTCGCCCTTTTCTGATTTTTCATTTTGTTTGGGAGGATAACAAGGGAGAACGGATCAAAATGATTAGTGAGAGGCGGGAGGTATGACCCGTTCTCTGCCTTGCCATCAATATTTTTTGTTACGGAAAGAAGAAAACCTTCTTTCCGACCTGCTGTTTTTGCAGCAGGTTCAGTTCGTAGAGGCGGTTAAGCCTCGCTGATGCCGCGTTCTTGCCTCGATAGTTGAACTTCACTCGTACGTCCTCTGCGGTGACTTTGCCGGATTCTTTCACGAATCTCAGTATCTGGTCATCGATCTCAGGAAGCAAGGGCGCTTCTTCTGCCACCATGGGCATCCCACCGGCCATCTTGGCTTCCAGTTGTTCCAGTTTCTGGAGGATGTTCCTGAGCAGGCGGTTTGTGTTCTCTCGCTCTTCAAGAAGCCTGTAGACCATTTCACCCAGCACTACAGGGTCCCTGAACCGCTCCATGTTCTGTTCGAGGTCACTTCGTATTTCTTTGGTGAACGCGCTGTCAATA
>JAQTOF010000033.1 GCA_028713495.1 Candidatus Iainarchaeum sp. | reverse complement strand
TTGTCTCTGATATCGGAGCTGATTTCGCTATCGCGCATGATGGCGACGGTGACCGCTGCGTGGTGGTGGACGAGAAGGGCGAGGTCCTGCCGTTGGACGTCCAGCTCGCCATTATGATAGAGCATGAGCTCGCGAACTCCAAAAACAAGAAGATAATCTCCACTGTGGAAGCGTCGCTCACCATCCGTGATGTGGTGGAAAAGAACAATGGCATGATAACGATAACACCCGTAGGTAGCACCTTTGTCGGGGATATGCTTGAAGAGCGCGGGGCCGGTTTCGGGGGCGAGCCCTGCGGCGAGTATATCTATGAGAAAGGCGTGCATGTGCCTGACGCGGTCGTGGCAGCAGCGAAATTCGCCGAGATATTCTGCGAGAAGGGGAGGTTCTCCAAGCTGAGGGCGAAATATCCGCAGCATTTCATGGCAAGGGAGAAGTTCCAGACAAGCGACAGGAAAGCCGCGATGGAGAATGTGAAACGGGCCATCGCTATAGAAGGGGAGGTACGCAGCGATGACGGCATAAGGATAGACGAGGAGGATGGCTGGCTCCTCATAAGGGCGTCCGGGACAGAACCCATTATACGGCTCACGATGGAGTACAAAAGCAAAGAGAAGTTGGAGAAAAGGAAGAAGGAGATGGCAGAGATTATTAAGAAGAGCCTGTAAAAAAGAGACGGGGTGGTTTCTTGTTTGTTGCGGTATTGTCTGACAAACCTGAGCTTAGGGAGAAGTTCTGCAAGCTCATGGGCAATGAGACCAGAAAAGATGATATAAGCTTCTATTCCGCTAGCTATGGCGGCCGCATTTTGACCCTTGTGGAGCCGACGCTTTATCCTGATAAGATACAGCCGCTGCTCTATTCGCTGTCCATAGCGGATTGCGTGGTGGTGCTGGTGGATGCGCTGACTCCAAAAGTAGGGGAGATGATCGTCGCGCTGAACGCTATGCGTATGGACAAAGGCATCCTGGTGTCTGGTGTCCAGCTTCCGCTCGCCGGAACCATCCTTGACAAGTATCAGAAGGCTGCAGACATGGACGCCGCGAAGGAGAAATTGCTGGCGCTGCAGCGCGATGCGGCCGGCGAGAACATGATGGCGCTTGTCGACCAGGCCCTATCTGTGAAATCGGTCGGGAACATGGCGTTGGGCATAGTGAAGTCAGGGAAGATAACCAAGCACGAGAAGCTTTTCCTGCTGCCTGCGAAGAAGGAGATAGAGGTCAGGAGCATACAGATAAACGATGCTGATGCCGAGGAGGCCCCTGCAGGCTCTAGGTTCGGAATCGCTTACAAAGGCGAACCGCTCGAACGTGGCGTGCTGGTGCCGCTGAGGAACGAATTCCAGGTGGAGCAGGTGGTGAACGGCCGGTTCAGCAAAAGCCCGTTCTTCAAGGATGAGCTGAAAGGCAGGATACACGCTTACACCAATATGCAGTTCGTGGAAGGCACTGTGACCGACAACGACCTCACGCTGTTGCAGCCGCTCGCTTTCGAGAAAGGCGAGATCATACTCGTGGTGGATGCGAGCAACCAGAAGCTGAGAATAGTTGGGACGTTCCAGAGCAAATGGTGACAGGCGCATGAAGCCAGAGGCATATCAGAAACAGCTCATCCTTTACCTGAACAACAAGTGCCACGGGCAGGCTTATGATCTGGCCAAGCAGTATATCAATGAGCATCCTGACGACATGGTAGCGCATTTCCTGCTTGGTAAATCAGCACTATGGGTGGAAAAATACGAAGAGGCTGCTATGGAGGCCAGGAAGGCGTTCAACCTGGCCAGGAACGAGGCAGACATGGTGATGTGCGCGATCCATGCCTGCATAGCGTATTACAGGCTCCAGGAATATGTCAAAGGATTCGAGCTGCTGAAGACCCTGGAGAGGATAAGGACCTGCGAGGAGACCGAGCAGCTGGCTTTCCTGTTCAGCCTTGCTATAGGAAATGACGAAGAAGCGAGGAGGCATTTCGACTCTATGATGAACATAGACAGCGATGCTGCGATGGGATTCCTGCAGGAGGTCGCTGAAGGCGCCCAGATAGACTACGAGAAGCTTTTCAGAAGGACAGACCGGATAACCTATTAGCTGTCATTTGCTCGTGAGGCGCTTGAAGAACCCACGGACCGCGCCGCCTATGCTCCCTTTCACACCGCTCAGAAGAGATTTCAGCTCAGGCTTGCCCATCATGTGCTCTGAACTCATACCCCTTGAGCCCAGGCTGGATGCCAGTTTGGACTTCTGCGACTCTTGTGTGGAAAGCTCTTCTTTCCCTGCTTTGAACGCTGTGGATGGCATCGGAATACCTCAGAGGAGCTCTCCTCTTGCCTGCTCGATCTGGTGCCTTGCTGAGTCCTGCTTCTTGCGGAACTCTGGGAGCACTGAATTGGAGAACCTGAGCGGGAGGAGCTCATCGTATATCTCCTCCATCATCTTGAAGTAGAAGCCGGCTTCGTGCTTGTTGCCCCTGCGCAGGGACTCGTACATCTCCCTTTTCAATTCGCCTACTGCGTCAAGCAGGCCGAGAAGATAGGGGATTTCCGGGACCTTGAGCTTGGCATAGCTCGGGATCTTCTTGAGCTCTATGGCTGAAATGACGATCTGGGCCTCTGCATATTCCTGGTAGATGTGGTTCAGCTGCCCTGGGAATTCCTCGGAATACGGTGCGAGGGCCTTCAGCGCGTTCTCAGCCTCTTTGAGGTGCGCCTTTGCGGTCTTCATATCATAGGCGTGCATGGCCTTTATGGCATTGGAGCACGAGCGTACGACCTTCCGGTTCTCTGCGAGCACGATGTCCAGCTTCTTCTCCTTCTCTGAGAGCATCTTCGTTATCTTGTTGATGCCGATATCAAGCGTCATGGATAGAAGATGCTGGAGAGGATTAAAAAACTAGCCTTGGAAAGCCACCCATGCACGTTGTACTCTCTATCGGTGGAAGCTCGATAATACCAGAAGGGAAACCAGATATCGCTTTCCTGAAAAGCATCGCCCGGACGATAAAGAAGAGCAAGAACAGCTTCGGCATCCTGTGCGGCGGAGGCACTGTGGCAAGGACCTATGCCGCAGCAGCGAGGGAGCTCGGAGCCGGTGAGTACGAAGCGGATTCCATAGCTATCACATCGACGAGGCAGAACGCGCAGCTCCTGATGGCAGCGTTGGTCGGAGAAGGGGTGGAGGTCTACAGGAGGGTCCTGACTGATTTCGAGTATGCGAAAGGCCCTGCTCGAGACAACAAGGTCGTGGTGATGGGCGGGACCATACCTGGCATAACCACTGATACTGATGCTGTATTGCTGGCTGAGGCCATCGGAGCGCAGAGGCTCGTGAACATAAGCAACGTCGAGGCGGTATACGATTCCGATCCCAGGAAGAATCCTTCAGCGAAGAAGTTCCAGAAGATGACCTATGACGACCTGATCAAGCTGGCCCTGGAGAGCGACAAGAGGATGGCTGGGACCAATTTCGTGTTTGACATGCTCGCCTGCAAGCTCATCGCTCGGTCGTGCATAGAGACGCACTTCGTATCCTTCAGGAAGATGGCTGACGTTGAGAGTGCGATAGAAGGAAAGAAACACAACGGTACGATCGTCAGCTCTTGAGATATTTGCCAACATCCTTGTCAGGCAGCGTTATCGTCTTCTTAGCTTTCACTGTGACATAGGATATCTCGACATTCTCCTGCTGGAGCTTCTCCTCCTGGGTCTTGCGGAGGGCGTCCACGCAGAGCTTTATCGATTCATCGAGCGTGAGCTTCTCGTCGTATTTGGCCTCAAGGAGCTCGTCCACCTCTTTCTTGTTGGCTCCGATGGAGTCGGCCTTGTATGCTGTCATGGCACCGCTTGGCTCTGCTTCGAAGAGCTTGGGGCCCTGGTCATCCACGCCAGCTATGAGCAGGGATACGCCGAACGGCCTTATGCCTCCGTATTGGGTGTATATCTGCATGAGATCGCACACACTCCTGGCGACGCTGTCCACGCTTGGCGCCTCGCTGTAGGTTATCCGGTGCCTCTGGGCATCCACCCTGGCGATGTCCACCAGGCGCCTGGCATCAGCGATGAGGCCGCTGGCTGTAACGCAGACATGGCTGTCGATCTCGAACACCTTCTTCAGTGATTCAGGTACGACCAGCTTCGTGTGGATGGACTTGAACGCCACCAATGCCACGCCGTCCTTCGATGTTATGCCTATGGCCGTGGCGCCTCTTTTGACAGCCTCTTTGGCATATTCCACCTGGAACAGCCTGCCGTCAGGGCTGAATACTGTTATCGCTCTGTCATACGCTTGGGGGGAAACTCCGTACATTTTTACACCTCTGAATGAGAATGATTACCATTACTGCCAGCTTATTTAAATGCTTATTGGGCCAGCCCTGTCACATCGCTCGGAGCCGCTTTATCCTGTCGTCTATGGCTGGGTGGGTGGATCCTAGGAACCCGATTTTGTTAGGGAATGGGTTTGAGAAGAACAGTGATGCTGTGGTGTCGTTTGCTGCTGCAGTCGGAAGGCCCGCTGTTTTTATCTTCTCAAGGGCGCTGGCAAGACCTTCTGGATATCGGGTGAGCCTGGCGCCATTGGCGTCAGCCAGGTATTCCCTTTGCCTTGATAAGGCGAAACGGACTAGCTGGGCGAATATCGGAGCTATGATGACGAATAGCAGGGCGATCAATATCAGCGCTCCTCCGCCTTTTCCCCTCCTTCCGCCTGCTCCGACGCGCATCATGCGCCAGGCGAAGTCGCCGAGCAGGGCGATCGCCCCCACGAAGACTATGGCTATCATGGAGAATCTGATGTCGAAGTTCGCCACATGCGATATCTCATGAGCTACTACCCCTTCAAGCTCCTCGCGCTTCATCATGGAAAGCAATCCAGTGGTCACTGCAACAGAAGCGTGCTTCGGATCCCTGCCTGTCGCGAATGCGTTCGGACTCGGGTCGTTTATCACGTAGAGCTTCGGCATCGGTATCTGGGATGCGATGGATAGACCTTCCACGACGTTGTAGAGGAATGGATAGTCCGCCTTCTTGGCTTCCTTGGCCCCGGTCATGGCCAGGACTATGCTGTCGCCTTTGTAGAAGACGATCAGGGCATAGAAAAGAAGCGCGAAGAAGCCCATTACAGGACCGCATATGCCGATATCGAAGATATAGGAAAGAGCGATCACAGTAGCCATGAAGAGAAAGAACATCGCGGCCATGAGGATAAGCGAATTGCGCTTGTTGGCCTCGGCCGCGTCAAAGAAACTTATGTGTTCGGGCATCCAGTCACTGGAATTTCACTTTGACAGCTGCTTTCTCAGCCTCTGGGACCTCGAAGTATGGCTTTGCCTTGAAACCGAGCATGCCAGCTATGATGCTGCTGGGGAACTGCTCTGTGGCGTTCTCATACTCCAGCACCGAGTCGTTGTAGGCTGTCCTTATGTAGGATATCTTGTTCTCTGTGCCTGCCAGCTCCTCCTGGAGCATCTTGAAGTTCTGGCTCGCCTCGAGCTTCGGGTAGTTCTCAGCCACCGCGAACAGGGACTTCAGCGCCTGTGAGAGCATGTTGTTGGCCTTTGCCTTCTCCTCGACCGTGCCGGTCACGAGCTGGGCGCGGTACTTGGTGACGCTCTCCAGCGTATCCCTTTCATGCTTCATGTAGCCCTTGACGGTCTCCACGAGGTTCGGGATGAGGTCGTATCTCCTCTTGAGCTGGACGTCTATCTGCGCCCATGCGTTCTCGACCCTGTTCCTCAGGGTGACCAGGCGGTTGAACGTGAGAACCACATAACCAAGGCCCAGAAGCACCACTCCGCCGATGCATATCAATGCGATCGCGCCTACACCAACAGTTTCAACAATTCCAACCATTCGATCTTCACCTTTCCGTTTTCAGCGTTCAGCTTTCCGCTCTCTCTATTATTACGCAACCTGAGTATTTAAGATTATTCCTCAAGCTTCGACAGGAAAACAGCCCACTCAGCCTCGCTCATAGCTATCTCCAGCTTCTTCCTTTTCGATGTCTGCCCTGCCACGAGCGCCACGTCCCGGCCCAGCAGCCTGGAAAGCCCCTGCACGAGCTCCAGATTTGCCTTGTTGTGCTCCGGAACGCTCCTCAGGCATACCTTCAGCCGGCCGTCTTTGAGCGAGACCGAGAACCGTTTCGAGTTCGGCACGGCGGTTATCTCGACTATCATGATGAGCCCTTTATGAGCGTCTTGAGCGCGTCAGCTTCGCGGAAGCCGTCATAGGCTTTCTCGTTTATCACGACCGATGGATAACTCGTGATGCCGTACTGGGCTGCCAGGGCATCGGCCACGGAGCTGTTGAGCTCCCCGTCAAAGGAGAACAGTTTGATGTCAGTGCCCTCTGCCTCCAGCGCATCCCTGGCTTCCAGGATCTCGGTGCCCTGCTCCTTGCATTGCCCGCAGCCCTGGTTTGAGTAGAAGTTTATCAGCAGCACGCTGTCATCACCGCAAAGGGATTTCACTTTCTTGGAGAGCACATAGGACTCTGCCTCAAGGACGAAGTATTTCTTCTTCAGCTCGTTATCATAGACCCCTTTCTCGTCTTCTAGGTAAGAGAGCATGTAGCCCATCCGCTCCACTTCGCTGTCTATGGCATCCAGCTCTGATGAGTAGGCAGAGCAGAAGCTGGAGGAATTGCCTTCCATGAGCATGATCAGCTGGACCGATGCGACGCGATCCGAGACGCTTGAGACGTCCTCGGAGATGGAAGCCAGGTGGGAAGAGTTCATCGTGGAGCCCACATAGATGCCGAGCAGGAACACTGCTAGCGACATCAGGAAAGCGCCGATATAGAGCGGTACTGAGACTGTGCGTTCCATAGCATCACCAGGAGAAGCCCTCCTTCCGTATCTCCTTGAGAAGGAAAAGGACGTTGTAGCCGAGCATGAGGTACCAGTAGAAGGCCAGGAAGGTGACGAAATAGCGCAGCTTCACCTTCTCGCCTTCGAAGCTCTTCACCGCGAGATAAAGGAACAGGGTTGAGACCAGCACCACGAAGGCACCGATGAACGTGAAAAGGTCCACACCCATGCCGAACGCCTCGAACCAGATGTAGCGGACATAATACGGCGTGGTGATGAAGGTGTAGAGCATGATGCCTAGAAGCGCGAAGAAAGCAGTGAGGGTGGCGAACTGCATAGGTATGGAATACATGCCGAAATCGCCGTATTCAGGCTTTATCATGTGGCGATACTTCCAGTAGTTGCGGAAACCGCCCCTCTGCCAGCGGACCCTTTGCTTGAGCAGGTCCTTGACGTTGTCAGGAGGCTCGGTGTAGACATCAGCTGTCATGGAGCTCCGTATCTTGAAGTTGTGCGACTGTATGCGCAGGGCGATCTCCTGGTCCTCGACCAGGTTGTGCTCGTCGAAAAGCCCGACCTTGTCGAAGACGGCAGTGCGGAATATGCTGAACGGGCCTGGTGTGACCGGAACGCTGTCTATGAAGCTGAACAGCTTCCTTGAGAAAAGTATCATGAGGTATTCCACGCGCTGGAGCTCAGTGAGCCAGGAACCGCCGGGTTTGATCTTCACGGCTGGGGAGACCGCCATGACTTCAGGGTCGTCGAAATACGGAAGGATCTCGCGGATCGTATCCTTTGTGACATAGGAATCCGCATCCATGGTGGCGATGAACTCGCCTTTGGCCTTCTTGATGCCGAAATTGAGCGCTGCGCCTTTCCCTCCGTTCTCCTTGCGGAAGACGTGTATCGGTGCCGTCTTGCTTTCCACTGCTTTCGCGGCCTTGAAGGTATCGTCCGTGGAACCGTCGTCCACGACTATTATCTCAAGCTTGTCTTTCGGATAGTCCAGCTCGAGCAAGGATTGGAGCGACTCATGTATGTACGCGGCTTCGTTGTAGGCAGGCACCACGACGGAAACCATAGGGAACCGGCCGTTTGACTTCGGCCGCTTGAGGAACTCATGGCGGTGCTTGAGGAACAGCAGTATGAAGACGTTCAGCGTGAAGAGCGAGAAGAACGCCACCGCATAGCTTATCATCGTCGCTAAATCCATAAAGATGCCTTCATCTGATCATTAGAACAGCAGGAGGTCCCTGGCGAACAGCATCGCAAGCGCCATGCCGGCGAGTATGAACGGTATGAATGGCGGGAGCTTGGTGTACACCCAGACCTCTGTCACCTTGGTCTTGCTCAGGCGCTTTATCTCATCCCGTGTGACGAGCCTCGGTATCTTGTAGCGGGCCACCAGGTCCTTGTTCATTATCTCAAGGGCGATGACATCCTCAGGCTGCAGCTGGGCGACCGGCATCTCCTCGCACAGGATGCGGTTGAAGGATTCCCTGAACATCATGAAGAATGTGACAGCGACGAGCAGGATGGTGATGAACGCGAAATAGACCGGGGAGAACAGGAATGAGTTCACATAGACATAGGCGAAAAGGGCGTATGGGATGAGCATGAGGGCGTAGAGCAGGTTGGGCTTGGCCTCGGTCCTGAGGAGTTTCCAGCCGAAATAGATCAGGATGAAGAGCGCGAAGGCCACGCCTGAGAATATTATGACCGAGAACACGAATGGTATGTTGAATGGCATGTCTGCGGATGACGGATGGAGCGGCAACAGGAGCATTATGGCTGCCAGGACGAAGACATCCGCTGCACCGAGCTGGCCCACTCTGTAGAAGATATATCCTATGGCAGAGATGAATGCTGCCATGACCAGGGAGAACCAGAACAGGCTCTCTTCATAGAAGAAGACATTGACCAGCAGGGCCACGACCAGGAAGCCGTAGAGCACCGGGTCAGGGATGTTCTTCTTGTTGAATATGTCGAAATAGGCGGCTATGGCAGTGCCTAGGAAGGCCAGTATGACCCGGATGGTCTCGCCAGGCATGACAATCGTACCAAAAAGTATGTCTTCTAACATGCTGATACCTTGGAAGGTTATGATGGCCGGAACGTTTTTTAAAGGTCTATTTCCGGACGCCCACGCCGAAAGATGCTATGGCGGTGGCGACGGAGATGAGCTGAGGGGGCATCTTCGCCCGGTGCAGGGCCTTCTTCATGAGAAGGACATCCTCGTTCCTGAAGCATTTCAGAATTATGGCAAAGACGATGAAGATGGCGGTGGAGATGGCGCCCAGGATGCCGAGATAGACTAGATAGATAATCTTGTTGATATAGGGCTGGAGGCTTCCGACATCCATAGGTAGGAGCGGAATGACGGCTGAAGCATAAGGCTTCATGAAGAACACGATAGCGAAGGTTATGATAGCCGCGAGAACGAGCTTGTAGATCTCTGCCGGGAAGCTGAAAGAGAAGAGCTTGTTGCCATAGTGTACCAGCAGGATAGTCATCACAACGCAGCTCGCGACCGATGCCATGGCAGAGCCTTCCATGCCGTATATGGGTATGAGAAGCGCGTTCAGGATGACATTCACCATGGTGACTATGAACGCTAGCTTGAGCTCCAGCTTCACAAGGCGCAGGGCAGCAAGGGCGAATAGCAGCACATAGGAGAGCGCCTGGATAAGGAAGCCGAAGGTGAGGATGGCCATCGTGAGCGCTCCGCCTGCATACGCCTGGCCATAGAATATGCCTAGCATGTCTGAAGCGAAGATAATCATGACAAGGCCCATGGGCAATGTGATAAGCAGGGACCAGCGCTGGGAGGTCTCCAGTATGGCGCGCATGTGGACCGGCTCGTTCTTGCCTGCGAGGCGTGACATCACCGGAAGGAATATGTTAGCCACTGACCCCGGGAACAGCATAAGGACCGTGGCCATGGTTATGGCTATGGAATACACGGCGACGGTCTCTGTTGAGAGCGATGGATCGATGAAATAGCCCAGGAGCAGGCGGTCAGCATATGCGGTCATGCTCCAGAACAATGTGACTATGTTGAGCATTATGCCGAAAGGCACGATCTCACCGAAAAGCTGATGGGTCGATATGGACGTGCCGCCGCCTGAAGGGAAGGAAGCGGTCTTGCGACCAGTGCTTATGATGGCCATGATGACGGCAGGGATATGCGATATGATGAATGCGGCGGATAACGTGAGGACAGAGGCGCCGTACAGATAGAAGAATGCAGCAGTCAGGATGAGCTTGAAGCCATTCTGCATATTGTTGACATACTGCATGGAACGGATATCTGCGAATCCCTGAAGCGCAGAGGTACCGAGTCTGAGGAGATTGACCAGGAAAAGATAGGATACAAGCATGCGTATGGCTTCGGCAAGCAGGGGATTGTGATATGCCTCGCCTATGGCATCAGCCTGCCACCAAAGCAGGGCCATAAGAACCACTGCTGCTATGGACGATACGATGTAGGAGATATTCAGCAGGTCCCTTATCTTGCCCTTTTCGTTCCTGCCTTCGAAATATGGAATGTAACGCGTTAGGGATCCAGCAAGGCCGATATCGCTGAAGATGCTGATTATGGAGACGACGCTCAGGGCTAGATAGAAAAGACCGATGTCATCCTGTGATGCCGCCCTTGCGATGAGAATCACATAAAGGAAAGAGACGAGCTTGAACGCGATATTGCCTAAAAGGCTCCAGAAGCTGCCTCTGGCTACCTCCTTGGAATATTGCGGTATCTCTTCCTCCCCTTCCATATGCAGACCTAGTAGAACTTTATGAGACGACCGATGCCTTCTTCTAAAGAGACCTGGGTCTTGAAGCCCAGGAGAGATGCTGCTTTGCTGGTGTCGGCCAGCGTGTGCTTGACGTAGTTCTTTATCCTGTTCGGCTCGTACTTCGGCTTTATATCTGAACCTAGCTTTTTAGCGAGCAAAACTGCCATTTCGTTTATTGTCACGCTTTTCCCTGTGCCAACATTGAATATGTCGTGCTTTTTGTAGTCCAAGGCGCGCATGTTAGCTTCGACAACGTCATCCACATAAACAAAATCCCGTGTCTGCTTGCCATCTCCCAATATGACAGGTTGCCTCCCTGCCTTCATCTCCCAGAGGAATTGTGTGATCAGATTGGCATACTTCCCTTTGGCTTTCTCATGAGGGCCGTATACGCTGAAATACCTCAGGCCGACGGAATTGACTCCGTAAAGGTCGCTGTAGAGCTTGGCCATGCGTTCCATCGCATATCTGGCTTCGGTGTAGTAATCCTTCACCAGGATGGGCATATCCTCCTTGTGCGGAGGGTTGTTGCCGTTGTAGAGCGAGCTGGAGGACGCGAAGACTATTTTTGTGCTGTGTTTTCTCGCGTATTCGAGTATTGAGACCCATTCGTCTATGGCTTTGGCGGTCAGGTGGGGATTATCCTTGTACATCGGAGATGAGGAATAGACGCCCTGGTGGATGATGGCATCGAATTTCTCTGTCATGGAGCCAATTGAGCCTGAATCCGCTCTTATTGTTTTTATCTTGTTTTTGACGGACGAGATATTGTCTTCGCTGCCTGTGTGGAGGTTGTCCAATGCCGTGACTTCATGGCCTTCCTTGACCAACCGTTCTGTGATGTTGGAGCCGATGAAGCCAAGCGCTCCGGTAACAAGAATCTTCATAGAATAGCCTCTCGTAGAAATGCTTGCGGCGTTTAAGTTTTAAAGACTGCCTTCGGTATAGGTCGTCATGACATGGGAAGAAAGCGCTATGGGGATAGTGCAGGCTGTATGGTCGAGATTCCTAGATCTCGCTATGGCACCCCTCAGG
>JAQTOF010000032.1 GCA_028713495.1 Candidatus Iainarchaeum sp. | reverse complement strand
TCCCAAAGGACAAGATACTTTGGTCAGGAGGGAAGGCCGACGATATGACGAAGAAGTTCGTAGGTCATAGCAGCGTCGTCGCCACGCCCCACGAAGGGGACTGCTCAGACCTCTCTCTTGAGAGGATGCGCCATGAGGTGCTGCACAAGCTGGAATCATTCTTATGAGGTGTATCGATGAATCGCAGATTGAAAGATCCAAGAACAAGCCAACTTCCCAGAAGTCCGACTGAATTCTTCAAGTCCCGCCATTACAAAGAAGGCGGCCGCGGAGAGCATATAGAAGCCATGAGCACGGTGATGTTCGCTGAGACCGATGTCACAAGGTATATGGATCGGCTCAATGAAGACCGCCGCCTGGAAGGCAAAGAGTCGTATCTGGCCATAAACGCATCTATCGGTGATCCGACCAGTTTCGGTATAACCCCGCACGAAGCCTTTTTCAGGCATGGCCAAAGAACCGGCGCCTTTGAGAGGAGGAAATCATCCTCATACAGCATCTTCGGCGATTACGAATTCAAGGAGATGCTCCACGCAGGCTGGCGCAGCTGCCCTGGCTATATGCCTGTGCCTGAGCCGCCTGTCGTGTCAGTATATGTTACCGGCGGTGTCTCTGGCGCCATGGGACTGATCACCAACGCCCTGCTCCTCCAGCCTCCAAGGGCTGATGAAGATAAATTGGAGGCGACCACCAGCACGGTCATGGTCCGCCTTAGTAAGGCAAAAAGCGATGCGTCGGAGAGGAATATCCTCGCACTAGAGAAGACAGTGCTATCGCTTATGAGGGACCTTGAAGAGGCCCGCGAGACAATACACCGAAGGGACAACATCATCGTACCGCAGCTCACCTATCCCTCCCATCTCGCTGCGGCATACCGCAAAAGCGCCTACATCAAGCAATGCCGCATCAAAGAAGACGGCCAGATGGACCTTGAGAGCCTGGCAGCATCCATAGACAGGGATACGCGGGCGGTCCTCTTCGCCACCATAGGCAATCCGGTCACAGTGGCCATGGAGCCCTCGCTATTCAAGGCGCTGCTCGAGGTCGTAGATGCCAAAGCGCAGGAATTCGGCGAGCCCATATTGGTCATGGCCGATATCATATACGAGCATTTCAGGAGGGATATGGACAAGCGCATAGATCCGATCCAGCTCGCCCTCCAGCTGAGGCAGGAAAAAGGGGTGCGTGTGCCAATCGTGGAGATGTCCAGCTTCTCCAAGATGTTCGCGCTTCCAGGAGAGAGGATAGGTTATGCCAGGATTATGTGGGACCCGGCCCTTTTCCCTGAATTCCGCCATGACTTCTTCAGGTCATTGAATTTTTACCATCAGCTCAAGCTGGGCGAAGTTCCGACTTCCTCCCAGATGGCCCTCGCAAGCTTCTACCGCGCCACCGCAAGGAATTCGCCAGTGGAGGAAAAGCTTGCCCCCATAGCCGCCATGGTCTCGGTTCTTCGGGAGCTGGCGATCAGCAACACCCCTGACCTGAAAGGCGGCTACATGTCCCTCAAGCGGGTGGCGAACCATATGCGTGAATCTGCCAACGCGCTGCTCCAGCAGTGTTATCGTTTTGATCCGAGCAACGAGGCTGTACGCAGGCTTGGCGAGACCCTGGAGGCCGCAGGCATCGTGTCTGTGAGGACGAAACGCGTTAGCGGCGAAGAAAGAGTTTACTACAAGTTGAGCGTGGGCAACCTTCCATCCTTGAGGAAGGTGCAGAAGGGCGACTTCAAATCCCAACTCGCCCTTTACGGCATATCGGCAGATAAGGACTGGATCGAGGTGGCAGGGCTCTGCAACCTGCCGAAGGAGGACGATCTGTTCGACCGTTACAAGGAGGAGATCAGGGACGCCGTCCACGACAGCACCCTTTATTTCGCTCAGGGGATAGAGAACATGCGCGCAGAGGGCCTTGGGGTGTCCCTGCATCCGTCGTGCTATGACGCCAGCGGCAAGCTCGATCCGGACCGGCTGAACGCTTTCTACGTGCTGTTCAAGATAGACGCGCTCGCCCATTACAGGCCAGAGCCTTTCCCGTCGCAGGCCCTTCAGTTCGCGAAGCTTTGCGTGGAGCTTGACCAGCCCATAGTGCTTTTCACTCCGGGCGAGCTTTTCGTCATGCCCGAGCACCGCAACGACACTGTCTCGTACATGCGCAATGTGGCTCTCCATCCGAAGAACGTCACAAACCAGATACTGGACATAATCAGGAAAGTCGTCCAGAAGATAGGAGAGAAGGAAGGCAGGCTGAGCATCTGATCAAGCGATTTTTATTTTTTTGAAAATAATTCGCCCTCGACGGGATTTGAACCCGTACCCTGGCCTCCGGAGGGCCGCGTCATATCCAGGTTAGACTACGAGGGCAACTTAGTAGAGAATTAGGTCTTCTCATTCTTAATGTTTTCTGGGTCTTCTCCAGCTTCTCAAATGAAATAGAAAAAGGGAAATAAAAAAGAAAAAAATTCAGAGCGTGTTCAGCATCTCCTGCGTCTTGTAATAGAGGTACAGGATAGGCAGGCCGAACACCCAGAAGAAGAATATGCAGATGAGCAGGTATACTGTGGCTCCCATCGGGTAGCCTGTCGCGCCCTTCTTCTTTGCCGCTGTTTCCACATCGCCCATGAACTTCCAGACGATATAGATGTTCACCAGCGGGATGAAGCACAGGATCAACTGGATGATCGGGCTGTATGCCGCCTTGGTCGCTGCCTTGAACTCATCGAACCACTTGTAAAGCAGGTAGAGGTTCACAAGCGGTATTACTCCCATTATAACTGCTACTATCGGGCTTCTTGCCATAAATAAATCACCGATATAGCCCCTCGTCTAAGCATTTTAAAGTTTGCGCTAAGCGTGGGATGTGAGAAAGAGAGAAAAATAAGGAAAAGAACTGATTTACCTTGCGCTTCTTGCCATGCGCTCCGTCTCGTCGCGCTTCTTTATGGCATAGCTCGTCTGCATGTCACCCTTGGCCGTTGAGATTATCTCGTCTGCAAGAGCCTGGGAAAGCGATTTCGGCTTGTTGAACGAGCCCATAAGGGCAGCGAGCGAGATGTTGCGCAGGGCCATGTCCAGCCTTCTTGTGGCTGATACGTCCACTGCTATCTGGTAGCTGACTCCTCCGTGCGACACCCTAGTCACATCTTCGCGAGGGGCAGCGTTCTCAAGGGCACGGATCAGGACCTGCACAGGGTTCTCCTTGGTCTGCTCTTCCACGATTCCCATGGCTCCCTCCACCACCTTCAGAGCGTGAAGCTTTTTCCCTTGCATCCTGCCATGCGTCCTTATGACCTTTCCAGACGTCTTCGCACCGGTTCCGCCCCTCATGAGCTTGTTGGCCAGCCTCTCCACGACGTTTATCTGGGTCTTGCCCAGCGCCTTCTTGGCGTGCCTGCCGAAGGTGTGCGGGACCAGTATGGCCTTGAGAGAAATGTTCTGGGCCAGGCTGAGATCCTTTATCTGGATGTTTTCCACAGAGTATTTGCCGAATAGCTTATCCATATGATCATCTCTTGGCCTTCTCCTTCTTGCCCCTTCTGAGCATCTGGAGGTCTACGTTGTTCACAGCGACTACCTTGTACCTGACTCCGGGTATGGAGCCCATCTGCCCGCGCTGGGAGCCTCCGAGCCCTGCGAGGATGACCTCGTCGTGCTCGTCTATGAACGTTATCGCCTTGTCCCTGACGGCATGGGCCGTTACGACCTTGCCGTTCTTGAGGAGCTGGCACTTCACGCATTTGATAAGGCCTGAGTGCGGCTGCTTTTGTTCAAGCACGACCTTCTCAAGGACGATTGCCTTTGCCTGCGGCGCACCCTCTAGAGGGTCGAACTTCTCCTTGAGCTTGAGCGCTCTCCTCTTCCATCTCTTGGAGAGCCATTTGTGCTTCCTGCGCTTCCTCTGCAAATTTCTTCCTGCGAATTCACCATTGCCCATTAATCCACCTAAGTAAAATTACGTCTGACTATAGAGGTCAAGGATAGTGCTGGATAGGGTTTATAAACATCACTTCTTCGCCCTTATCTCCCTTCTCTTCGGCCTCATGTACGAGGAACCGCAGTTCCTGCACTTGTCAACAGTACGTCTGTTCCTTGTCTTGCACTTCCTGCAGATGTTTATCTCTGCAAGCCTAGCGTCTGCTTCTGGAAATTTACCCATCGGTTAACACCTAAATTAGCGATAGTGGTCTAACCTATGCTCCGCATTCTTTTTAAATTATGGCTTCTCGCCGTCATCCGAGCAGTGCGTTGAACAGCAATCCCGTGAGTATGAACGACACGGCCAGGATCAGCACGAATGCGGCAAGCAGCTTTGGTTTCAGCACCCTTCTCAGGATTATCATCTCAGGGAGCGAGAGCGCTGTCACGCTCATCATGAATGCCAATGCCGTGCCCAATGCCATGCCCTTGGCCATCAGGGCCTGCACTATCGGTATGGTTCCGGCCGCATTGGAGTATAACGGTATCCCTATTGCCACCACTATCGGGACAGCGAGCGGATTGTTAGGGCCGGCGATATCCGCCAGGAAGCCCACAGGCACGAATCCGTGGATGAACGCGCCTACAGCTATACCAAGCACGATATACGGGAAGACCTTGGTGACGATATTGACGGTCTGGCTCTTCGCGAAGTATAACCTCTGCTTCCAGCTGAGCTTCGGCTCCTTCATCTTCTTGGAGCGCGATTTGTAGACGAAGCTTTCGACCTCGCTCTCGAGGTTCATCCTCCCTATGGCTATCCCCGCCACTATGGCCACGATGAGGCCGGTCCCGATATACAACGCGGTCACTTCCCAGCCTACCATACCGAGCAATAACGCCACCGCCACCTCGTTCACCATCGGGCATGCGATGAGGAAAGAGAATGTCACTCCCAAAGGCACCCCGGCCTCCACAAATCCTATGAAGAGCGGGACAGCCGAGCATGAGCAGAAAGGCGTCGGAATGCCCAATAACGCTGCAAGCACATTTCCTACCCCTTCTTTCCTGCCGCCCAGCAGTTTCTTGACCCTGGGCGGGGTCACGAAAGTCCTGATTATGCCGACCAGGAAGACCATGATCATGAGGAGAAGAGTGACCTTTATGGTGTCATAGATGAAGAAGTTCAGGGCCTCGGCCAATGCGTCGCCTGGCGTCATGTTTAGCAGTTGGAAAACAATATAACCAGCGAAATCCTCGAGCGGTCCTGTGCTCATCCTATCAGCTCCAATATCCTCTTGACCTTCGGATCAGACACTCGGTAGATGCACTTCCTGCCCTCTTTTCTGCATGTTAGGATGCGGGCCGCGCGCAGTTTCTTCAGCTGTAGCGATACTGTCGGTTGCGCTTTCTTGACCATCTCGGGCAGTTCACATGCGCACCGCTTGCCTTTGAGAAGTATTTTAACGAGTCCAAGGCGTGTGGGGTCTGATAACGCCTTGAAGATGCGTGTGTCCATAACATATTTATGGATGTAAATATTTATATTCCTGCGCGCTATGAGGAAAAGAGATGCAGGGAGCAGGATTTGAACCTGCGCAGGCACTAAGCCACGGCGTCCTAAGCGCCGCACATTTGACCGGGCTCTGTCATCCCTGCAATGGTAAAACTGGTTTGTTATTTCCTGTTTTTATTCCTGCCCATGGCCTCAAAAACAGAATAAGTAAGAGAAAAAGAAAAAATCAGATCGTGACCGGCTCGCCCGGCACCCTTCTGAATAGCTGGACATCTCCGATATGCCTTGCCCCGCAGATGTACCTCGCCAGCCGTTCCACGCCGAAACCCCCGCCTGCCGAAGGCGTGAGCCCTTCCTTGGCCATCTCCAGGTACGGCTTGTAGCGGACGGTGTCTATGCCGTGCTTGCCAATCTTGCGCATGATAGTATCATACTCATGTTCCCTCTCTGCACCGGATAGACCTTCACAGAAGCCTTCGGGGTAGATCAGGTCATAGTTGAGATAGTGACCTGGCCTAGCAGGGTCCTCCTTGTCATAGAATTCCCTGCTGTGGTCAAGCGCCCAGAAAGGTTGCTTGCTCCTCAGCGACATCTCTTTCTCCCAATCCTCGCCATGCTTGTCCCTGAGCTCGTGCGTAGTATAAATCTTGAACGGGCCTTCTATCGGCCTGAGTTTTCGTTCAAGCAGCTCCAGTTCATCCCCATAGCACGCCTTAGCATGGGATACTGCGCCTGACATAAAGTCCTCCATCAGCCTGAAGACATCCTCCTTCTTCGCATGGGCAATCTCGAAGTCCACCTGGGAGAACTCAAAGAGGTGTTTGCCGCTCTTTCTCCGTTCCGGGTGCTCCAGCCTGACGTTCGGGGATATTATGAATATCCTTTCCAGCCCCTGCTTGATGGCTATCTGCTTGTGGAGTATCATGGACTGAGTGAGCGTCAGCTTCTGCCCGAGATACTCTATCTCGCCGCTCTTGATGACCGTGCTGCCAGGGTCAGGCCCGAGCGGATCGGTCACAGAAGACAGTATCACCGGCATGAGCTGGGTGAAGTTGTTCATATGGAAGAAGCCTGTCGTGTACCCTAGTATGCCTGACACAAGCCTCAGGCGGGCTTTCTTCTCCATGTCTTCCATAGTTTTCACCATGGACTATTGCCGCCAAAGCCGTATTTATATTTATTCCACTTTTCTATGGATTATTTACAAAAAAAGCAACATTTAAAATGATTTATTGGAAATATTCCAACTATGCAACCCAAGATAGACGATACGGACATGGCGCTTCTAGACATTCTTCAGGCCAACGCGAAGGCAAGGATACATTCCATAGCCAGGAAGATGGGCATTCCGCCATCCACTGTCCATCACCGCATACAGCGTCTGGAGCGGGAGGGCGTCATAGCCGGTTGGACCATCAGGAAGAACAATTCTC
The DNA here is from genome assembly GCA_028713495.1 of Candidatus Iainarchaeum sp. GTDB lineage: Archaea > Micrarchaeota > Micrarchaeia > Anstonellales > Bilamarchaeaceae > Bilamarchaeum. The sequence goes on along the minus strand of JAQTOF010000032.1, from coordinate 4,838 downwards.
TTATCGGCCTGAAGATGAAGGCCTATGTGCTGGTCTTCGTTGATTTGGCAGTGCTCGCGATGGCCAAACGCACCCAGAAGGATGTGGCTGCCGACCTGAAGAAAGTCCCTGGCGTGGAGAGCGCAGATATCGTGACCGGCGATTCAGATTTGCTTGCCACTGTCCGCTGCCGCGACATGGAGGATTTTCAGGCAATCCTGCTTGAGAGGATGCAGTCCATCAAAGGAATAACCAAGACAAAGACGATGATGGTGGTATCTGAGAGCTAATCCTTCTCGTTTTTCTTTTTGTTCACTACATACCATGTCTATCAACACATTTAAAAGCGCTACTTGACACAATTGCTTGGATGACACCCACCGGGCTAGCCAGGGCCATCCAACCAACAAGGCCAACTCCTGCCCCACCCAGGATTAAGCCAAAGGAACCCTTGACAGAACGACCACGGGGCCAGTTAGTCTCATTGAGGGCACTGCTGCATGAATCCGGGAAAACCTCAATAAACATAGATTCGGGCAGATTTTTGCAAGCCGATGGCCAAAAATATTACCGCCACTGGCATTTCCCAGGAACGCAAAGAAAGCCATCGACCGCAGAAAAACCGAAAGCCGGGCAAGAGGTCCTGATACCTATCACCCTCGGACCTCATGAGACTAGCTTCATAACTGAAGCCGATGCTTCGTATATCCGCGAGCAAGAAGCGATCAAGGCGCAAGCATACCTCTCGCTAAATGAAATCAATGCCAGGATCAATAGTGAAGAGAAGCCCACTGAAGGATGCTATCAATTATCTCTGGACCTTATCAGAGGACACACAACTAGACTGGGTGGGGAGAAGCACTTCGTTTACGGTGCGATAACCGAAACGAATGCGAAAATGTATGCAGCAGAAAAAAGATTCCTCTTTCTTAGAAGCAATCACAAGTTTTACTTCAGAAAAGAGGATGCTGAATTGATCATAAGAAATGAAGTAGCAAAACGAAGGAATTTCTATAATATCGGCAAAGTCAAGAACGATCTCGGGATTTCAACAATCGCATTACATGACCGGATCAAAAGAGGAAGCCTGGATGCGGTCAAGTGCGGTTCGTACTGGTTTGTCAGAAAGGAATCCGCGGACCGAGTCAAAGAAACCAAACGTGTTGACCAGGACATTCCGGCAGAACGGGTGCCCATCGCAAAAATAGTGCGGATTATCGGGTTGTCAAGAAGATATTTTGACAACAAGCTGATAACCAGGGATGGAAAACAGTTTTTCATCTATGAGACAATCGGGCGTGGGAAAGTTGTTGAGGCGGAGATAAGGGTCTATACCGATTCGCATCAACGGAAATATGTAAGCGCCAGGGATGCGAAATACATCGCAGGAAAAGAGAGGCAAATCGAGAAATGGCCGACCATATCCGAATTCTCTGGCCAAATCGGGAAAGGGAAAGTCACCCTGCATCATAATTGCGATCCGGCCAAAGGGACCGCGACAGTATTTCTGGACAGGGTCAGATATGTGGAAATAGAATATATCGTCTTAAGGAACAAAATAAGACTTCACCCTAAAGAAAGCAGGGAAGCCATCGATTTCATGAGATTCAGGAGATTGGTCGGTGAACGCGCGGTCACTATGCTGCCACCCAGGGCGCAAATAAAATTAAGGGATCATATTGGTCTTAAATCGATAGACGGTGCGAGGGAACTATTGATCCAGCATATAGACGCAGAACAAGGGGTGATGCATCTCACGGAAGCACTCCTAAGAACGCACGGCCGGTTCAAGTATGTAGAATTTTATAATCTGGGGATACCCTGCAATGTGATAGACCGTAGTGCAGTGCATGGCAAGCGCCAGTATGATAACATCTCGATCACGATTGAAAGGAAGGATGCGGAGCTCGTCGAGTTCTATGTCGGGATGATGAATGGCACTGAAGAAGCGAAGCGCACATTAAGAGGAATAATAGATAAGCTGAAGACCAGGAAAAAAGTCACTACAAATGAGGTCGTGATGGTATTCATCGCAAGATTCATATTCATGCAAAGCACGGGGAAAAACGAGAGGTTCCTGGATAAGATATTGCATGAGGGAAAAATGGTCAAAAAACGCAAATGGGCGATACCTCTGCACAAGAGGCTGTTCAATCCAAGGACCATCGGAAGCATACCTCCGAGGTATTGGGTTACCACCAGAAAACAAGAGTACCTTCAATAACCTGTTCGCTATGCCTTCTTCTTGTTCCTGCTCTCAAGATACTCCATAGTCTCATCAGGCCCGACGACCAGCTTCTCGAACAGTTCGGTGCTGTCGAATCTGTCTATCTTGCCCTCGGTCTTGGCCTTCAACTCCTTGACTGCCACATCCCGCATGCTGAGATTAGCCTCCCTGCTGCTCCTTATCCTCTCCAATTTGGCAGTGAGGCTTCCAACATTGAGCCTGTTCTCTACGAACACATGCTCGTAGCCATCCACCTTTATGTCAGAGCCTGAAAGCCCTTCCTTGAGGGTTCCGTCTATCTTTATGGCGATCACAGAATCAGGATGTTTCGCCCTTATCTCCTTCACCTTTTCCCTGATCCGCTCCCGTATCTCCATCTCTCCTGCTCCCTTGAACTCCAACTCCTCATAGAAGAACGGCCTTGATTGTATCTTGACGAACTCGGCTTTCTTGGTTTTCGTGTCATAGAGGAAATAGCCCTTATCAGCCATCTCATCCTTCTTCAGCTGGGTTATGACCGTGCTGCCAGGTATGATGAACCTGCCACATAGCTTTGTGCTGGTCTCATGTATGTGCCCGTTCACGATGAGGTCGAAAGGCAAAGCCTCCAGATAATCAAGGGAAAGCTCATCATCCCCGCCCGGTATCAATTCCTTTATGGACTGGTGTATCATGAGTATCGCGAAAGCGCCATCCTCTTTCCTGAACCCCTCCATGGCCGCCTTCAACGCAGTCTCGGCATATTCCTCAGGCACGCTGCCCATGCCGAACACCTGCACCTTCTCGCCGTCTTTCTCGTGGGTCGCTGCCTCTCCGTGGAGCAGCCTCAATTTAGTGCCGACAGAGAGCAGCTGGGCTGGGTTCACCATGTCCTTGGCTCTCCGTTCATGGTTCCCATGTATCGCATAAACAGGCACACGCGCTTTGGCGAACATCTCCATAGCGCGCTTCAATGTCTCCAGTTTCGGTATCTTGGTGTCGAAGATGTCGCCTGCGCAGAGAATGAGGTCCGCTTTCTCTGAAGCGCTGGCTATGGCACGCTCGGCCTGTATGTAAGAGTCCTCCTCGAACCTCGCATATCCGAGGTGAGGGTCAGAGAAGACGGCTATCTTCATGCTGATTAATCTCGCTGAAACTATAAAAAAGGGCTGCCTGCCCATCGTATTTAAAAAATAACTGACGAACTATCTGCTTGTCTATTCGGGCCCGTAGCTCAGCCAGGCTAGAGCGTTCGACTGATAACTTTTGGGAAATGGCAACCCAGTTTTGGGGCGCATTTTCCTAAAAGGCGCAAATCGAAAGGTCATGAGTTCAAATCTCATCGGGCCCACATCTCTTCATCTCAGCAGCATCAGCGCTATCAGTATTCCTAGTATTATCGGCTGGTGCAGGATATATATCGTGAGCGAGTGCCTTCCAAGGAAAGCCAGCTGGTCCATCAAAGGCAGCTTCGGTATCTTGAATTTCGGTTTTCCATTCGGGAAAATGACAGTCCCTAATCCCATACCTAACAGAACAACACCGAACCATGGAAGCATCGGATAGTAATCCAGCGCAGTATATCCAGGATAGGGAAATCCCAGCCAGAACAGGAATGTGTTATCAACGACCGTCCCAACCACCAACAATCCGATGGCCATGATGGCCGCTCCAAGAACCACGTTCCATTTCCCGAGTTTGAAGAATATCGGCGCTATCAATGTCGACAGCGCGAGCATATGTATGACTCCGAATGTTATGAATCTGTCAGGCACCACGATCCACGTGACGAGCGTTATCATTGCTGCCACTGCGGCCAGCTTGAGCGCCCTTAGGAAATGCCTTTCATATCCTTCCTCGTTTTTGCTCTCGCTCAACGTCAAAGCCACTCCTGCAGTAATGACGAACAGGAAACCGATCGTCCTCTGGAATAGCACGACCGGAAGGAGATAAAGCACAGATGATATCATTCCAAGGAAAACAAGATCAAAGAGCGTATGGTAGAAGAGCATCATCACTATGGCGATGCCCCTGACGCTATCTACTTCGATTATCCTCTCTCCCATAAACAGACCTTACCTAGCGTATGCCGCCCGTTCAACGATCTCTTTAGCAGTTGCATGCGGCACTCCGGTCATCCCAACCAGCGTATCCGCGCTCTCAGGGATGTCGAAGACAGTCACTATCTTCTTGCTTAATAGCCTCCTGAGGATGTCATTGCTCATGTTTATCACGGTGACAGGATAGCATTTCGTCCTGTCTATCATGGACTCAAGGCCTTCCTTGAACGGATAGTGCCATCCCAATAATGGTATATCCATGCATTCAGCATAGGCGACTACATCATCTGAGAATTTCGTGTTGGTTATCAGCCAGGGCTTCGTGAACTTCCTGCAGGTCCCTTTCTCTGCCCCTGCGGCCAGGTCCAGGTATCTCGCATAGACGTACAGAGCGGTCTGTATCCTGCATTTCGCTCCTGGCTGGTTGTGGAATTTGCACTCCACGGCATAGGATTCGCGGTTCTTAGCAGCTATGATATCTACCTCATGAGTAATGCATTTTCCCTGCACGACCTGCCTGAGTTCCGTCCTGTATCCCTGCAAAGACAGCAGTTTTGCGACAAAATCCTCGAATTCGTATCCTTCAGGCCCGA
>JAQTOF010000031.1 GCA_028713495.1 Candidatus Iainarchaeum sp. | reverse complement strand
GGAAGAGATGCCTGGCGAAGAAGGATATCCTGCTTACCTGGCAAGGAGGCTCGCGGAGTTCTATGAAAGGGCAGGCCGTGTCAGATGCCTGGCGACCGAAGAGAGGTATGGTTCGGTGTCCATCATCGGCGCTGTGTCACCGCCCGGCGGAGATATATCCGAGCCGGTGTCGCAGAACACGCTACGTGTCACCAAGGTGTTCCTGGCCCTGGATGCGCCTTTGGCTTACAGGAGGCACTTCCCGGCCATCAACTGGCTGAAGAGCTACACGTTGTACTCGGACAGCCTTGAGGAATGGTACGCCGAGAACGTGTCCTCGGACTTCACCAAGATGATAAAGAGCGCCATGGCGCTGCTCCAGAAGGAGGCAGAGCTCCAGGAGGTCGTCCAGCTGGTCGGCCCTGATGCCCTGCCAGAGAAGGAGCAGGCGGTGCTGATGGTGACCAAGATGCTGAGGGAGGACTACCTGCAGCAGAACGCCTACAGCGACGTTGACGCCAGGTGCGAAATGAAGAAGCAGTACGACATGCTCAAGACGATAATGAAGTTCGGCGAAAGGACCAACTCTGCCCTGGACCTAGGAGTCCAGCTCAAGAAGATAAATGACCTGAAGGTCAAGGCGACCATAGGCAGGATGAAGGAGATCGCCGACATGAATGAATTCGCGAAGCTGCAGAAGGAGATAGACTCGAGCTTCGAGGAACTGCTCAAAAGGTGATTATGATGAAGGAATACAAGACAATCACTGAAATCGCGGGACCGCTGGTCTTCGTATCCGATGTCAGCGGTGTCGGCTACAACGAGATAGTCGAGATCATGCTGCCCAACGGCGAGAAGCGGAAGGGCCAGGTGCTGGACGTCAGCAAGAACATGGCGGTCGTGCAGGTGTTCGGGCCGACGTCAGGCATCAGCACCAGCCAGACCACGGTGAGGTTCCTCGGGGAGACCATGAGGCTGGGACTTACCACCGACATGCTGGGAAGGGTGTTCACAGGAATGGGCGAGCCCAGGGACAAGGGGCCCAGGGTGATACCCAAGGAGAAGGTGGACATCAACGGATTGCCCATCAACCCGTTCTCACGCGAGATGCCCAACGAGTTCATCCAGACAGGCGTGTCCACAGTGGACTGCATGAACACGCTGGTCAGGGGACAGAAGCTGCCTATATTCTCAGGCGCAGGATTGCCGCACAACCAGCTGACCGTGCAGATCGCGAGGCAGGCGAAAGTACGTGGCACAGGCGAGAAGTTCGCCGTCGTTTTCGCGGCCATCGGCATAACGCATGAGGAAGCCTCGTTCTTCATGAGGGACTTCGAGAAGACAGGAGCGCTGGAGAACGCGGTCCTGTTCCTGAACCTGGCAGACGACCCTTCGGTGGAGCGTATCATCACGCCGAGGCTGGCTTTGACAACAGCGGAATATCTCGCTTATGAGCAGGACATGCACGTGCTGGTGCTCATCACGGACATGACCAATTATTGCGAAGCGTTGCGTGAGATATCCTCAGCAAGGCAGGAAGTGCCAGGCAGGAGAGGATACCCAGGATACATGTACACCGACCTTTCCACGATCTATGAGAGGGCCGGCAAGGTGAAGGGAAGCAAAGGCTCGGTCACGCAGATCCCTGTGCTGACCATGCCCGGCGATGACAAGACCCACCCGATCGCGGACCTGACAGGATACATCACAGAGGGCCAGATACTGCTGAGCAGGGACCTGCACAGGAAGAACATCTATCCTCCTGTGGATCCGCTGCCTTCATTGTCCAGGCTCATGAACTCAGGCATAGGCGGTACCAAGACAAGGGAGGACCACAAGGGCGTGTCAGACCAGCTCTATGCAGGCTATGCGAACGGGCGTGATTTGAGGAGCCTGAGCGCGGTCGTCGGCGAAGAGGCGCTCTCGGCCACCGACAGGAGGTTCCTGAGGCTGGCAGACGAGTTCGAGAAGAAGTTCATACAGCAGGGGCCGTACGAGAACAGGGAGATAGAGACCACCCTGGAGATCGCATGGGACCTGTTGTCCATCTTGCCTGAAGAGGAGCTCAAGAGGGTGAAGAAGGAGTACATTGCGAAATACATGAAGAAGAAATCGGCATGAAGGGAAGCAACATGGCAGCGAGCGACGTTAATCCGACAAGGATGGAGCTGATAAAGATAAAGGACCGCATCACCCTTGCGGTCAAGGGCCACAAGCTCCTGAAACAGAAGCGCGACGCGCTCATCCTTGAGTTCTTCAAGATACTGAAGAAGGCGCAGGACCTACGCGGCCAGCTCGCACTGAGGATGGCCAAGGGATACCGCTCGCTCGCCATGGCAGAGACTTACCACAACATGCAGGAGCTCTCCAAGGTATCGCTCGACCTGAGGAAGGAGATAGACATAGACATCGAAGTGAAGAACGTCATGGGAGTGAAGATACCTGATATCACCGCCAAGATGGAGACCCGGCACTTCCTGAGCCTCCCGACCTATTCTGTGGCCGCGACGAGCGCCAAGATAGACCACGCGGTGGACGATTTCAACGAGATACTCACCATGGTGGTGAGGCTGGCTGAGACCGAGACAGCCATGAAGAGGCTTATCATAGAGATAGAGAAGACCAAGAGGCGTGTCAACGCGCTGGAGTTCGTCCTGCTTCCAAGGCTGGAGGACGACAAGAAGCTGATAACCTTCAGATTGGAAGAGATGGAAAGGGACAGCTTCGTCAGCCTCAAGACTATCAAGAGAAAACTAGACAAGGAGAAGAAAGCGAAACGGGATAAAGCAGCCTGATTCTCAGTTAAGGGTTGATTTCGACCTGCATTCGTCCATCTGATGGATATGCGCGCCCATGGTTTCTACCAGGGACATATAGGTGCCGAACTTCTCGGAGAAACCAGATTGCTCAAGGAGCTTATGCGTTTCGTCTGGGGGCAGTACGTAAGCGCCTTCAGAAAGCATCTGAACGCCTTCAGGAAGCCCGCCCATGCCTTTGATCGCATCGATCGTGACTATGGGGAGCATCGTCGCCAATGCCGTCTTCGCATGGCACGGCAGGCAGTTGAGCGGATGGAACACAGTACCTTCTGATGAATCACCGATGCTGGACAGGCCATCCGGCGCCGGTATGCTGAGCAGATCGCTTGCGTCCACGATCCCCTGGCTTATTTCTTCTGGCGTCCAGAGCACCTTAGCGGCATGGATTGTATGGCCGATGGCGATGGCCCTGGTGGACCACTCGCCATCGAAGCTCTGCTGCTTGGTCGCTACCTCATGCATCAAGGTTACGCAGGATTCCACAGCCACCTCCAGCTTCAGTAGGGAGTGGGTGGCGTCGTCATCCAGCACCTCAAGGGCAATGGAGAGGGTTTCAGCGCTTACGAGCGGCAGCGACACGAATGGCACCCTCATGGAGTATATCTCGGGGTTCTTGCCTACCACCAGGACGCATGACATCGGAGACACGGATCCTGTGCCTATCCTGGCAGCGAGGCCGTCGAATATCTGCGTGATGGGTGACGAGTGGTCAGGATGCATGACTGCATAGAAGCATTCCATGCCGAGGCGGCGCAGCACTGCCACGGTGAGAAGCTCGAGATGGACCGGGCTTATCTCCCGGAAAGCGGTACCATCACGCATGACAGGTGCGGATGATGCGATGGCGCCTGCGCAGTCCCTGACTATGTTATCTTCGGAATAAGAATCGGTGACGACGAAGGGCACCTGGAGCGAAGAAGCGCCGCTGCCCCATGCGTTCCGCGGCACCAAAGCCGAAAGGGTGGCATCTATAGGGGATACGCCCCTGGCACTCATATCCTTCTTCACATGGTCCGTGAGCTCTGCTAAAGCATCATGGCTGTCTGCGAAGGGGCCTGAGACGCCAAGGCCTTTGGACCTGAATTCGTCCCTGAACTTCCTGACCTGCACCTTGTCTGCCCCACGTTTCTCTGAGCCGAGTATGAAAATTGACCTGCCCATAATAATCCATTTGATAACAAAGTTATAAAAAGCTTATCAAAGTGGCTAGAATGAAGTTTCGGCCATGGCCAAAGCAAAGGGAAAACGGTTTAAAAATAGCCGAAGTTATCTAGGAATAACGATTTTGAGGTGAACATGATGGTCAAACAGGAAGAAGCCTGTTGCGAAAGCGGCTGCTGCTCTGGCCCCAAAGGCGGGATATTGGTGGCTGCGCTGCTTCTGGCGATAGGAATGATCGTGGGTTCGTACCTGCTCGCGCAGGGGGATTATGCGCCTAATGTGAATGTCGGACCGACAAACCCGAATGTCTATGTGTCAAGCATCCCGCCGGAGCACCAGATATCCACTTCGGCGACGGCATCCGAGAAGGTGGCTCCAGACCTGCTGCAGATACAGCTGAGGGTGGAGACGACCGATACGAATGCCAAGAAGTCGCAGGAGGATAACGCTGCGGTGATGGCCGAGGTGAGGAGCGCGCTCAAGACGGCAGGTCTCAACGACTCTGACATGCAGACCGTGTCCTACAGCGTCCAACCGGACTACCAGAGCTTCGAGACCTGCGATACCACAGGCAAGTGCCACTGGGACTCTGAGATCACCGGATACACGACCACCCAGACGCTCATGCTGGATGTCAAAGAGCTGGATAAGGGCGGAGACTATATAGACACCGCCACCAGCGTCGGCACCAACGAGACGTTCGTGGACTACGTGTCTTTCACGCTGCAGGATGCGACCAGGAGGAGCATGGAGAAGGAGCTCCTGAAGGAAGCTTCCGCAGAAGCCAAGGCAAAGGCCCAGAAGATAGCAGAGGGCCTCGGTGTCAGCCTTGGCAAGCCGTTGTCAGCGAGCGAGTCCTACAACTACTACCCCACGCCGTATTACAGGAACACCATGATGGATATGGCGGCATCAGCTGCGCCCACGGTGCTTTCGCCTGGCGAAGTCGATGTCAGCGTGACAGTGAGTGTAGGCTATGAGATAGGCGGCTAGCCGCCTACTTTATTATTTTTTCTTTCCTTTTCCTATCGTATGGACTGGAAATCCCATGCAGTCATAGGAGCAGTGGCGTCATTGGCAGCAGCCTATCTGCTCGGCGTGCATGATATCCTGGGATTGGGCTTCTTCTTAGTGTTCGGTGGATTGGCAGCGCTTGTGCCTGACCTGGACCATGACGCCAGCAAAGGAAGGCAGATATTGGACATGGTGGCGATAGGATTCGCAGGCTCCACGGCGTATATGTCCGGCTGTGGCAACGGGCTTTGCATCCCGCCGATAGAGAAGATAAGCGGCATGGTCACGGCATTGCTGGCTATGGTCGGCATCTATTTCCTGTTCTTCAAGTTCTTCAAGCCGAAACACAGGGGGATAACGCACACTTTGGTGGCGACAGCCGTGTTCGGGGCCATACTATCGTTCCTGACCGGATTCACTGTGGCGATAGTCGGCGCTGTGGGCTATTTCTCGCATCTCGTAGCGGACCAGCATATAAAATTGGTATAGTGTGGGAAACAAAGAAAGGCAGTGTTTTAAATTATAGCAAGCAATAGAGGATATGATGAAACTGAAAGGAGTGCCTGATGCCAACATGCCGAAGCAGAACAGCCGCAAGGCAGCTTTCGCTTGTATCACTGTCCTCGCCGCAGGCCTGATGGGATGCGCAACCTCTAGTCCGCCGCAGCAAACCAGGACAGTGTGCCAAAGCTACGGAGTCCCACCGCGGAACCCGGCGCAGGAGGAGCTGCCTGACGGGTACACAGAGGTTGAAACCGCGCTGCTCCAGCCGCCCTATTCTACTATAAGATGCGTCACTGTGGAAGAAAGATGATCACAGGGTAGCTTCTTTTTTCAGCTCGCACCTTAAATTGAATGACCGCTCCATCCTCTTATCTATGACGCCATCCTTGTTGAACACGAACAGAATAGCGCTGCATTTGTACATCTGCGGGCTGGTGAGCGAGCCGGAATACACCCTCACGGCTTTCTCGAGGAATTCGTTCTTGCCGATGATGCCTATCCTCACCCTGCCTTTCCTGAGGGAATTGTTAGGGCTGAGGGAGATGTTCTCAGGCACCGCGATCTCTGCTTCTGCCCATATCGGATGGTCGTTTTCATTCTCCACCCTGAGGATGAGCTCCACATGGTGGTTTGAGAATCCGAATAACACGTCAGGATGTGTGCGCATGCTGAGACTGGTCAATTTCGTCACCTGTAGGGGACATCTACAGCCATTATTATAATCTTTCTCATAGAAATCGCTTCATGATTCCGGAGTCCAGACTGATAATGTCAGAGTTCACCATAAGGGAGCTCTCCCTTCCGGACGATGTCCTCCTGGCACGCAAGTCGTTGATAAGGTGGCTGGCGCTGTCCCTGGGCATGATACTGCCCAACGAGAGCAGGAAGCTGCTCCTTGACATCCTGGAAGTCCTTATCGAGTTCCATGTCAAGAACGAGAACCCGACCACCAGGGACATAATAGCAAGGCTGGAGGAGCAGACCAAGGCCAAGCAGAACCCCAAGGCGGTGTACTACCACCTGCAGAGGCTGAAGGGCTTCGGGATACTGAGCAGGAAGAAAGGGAGGTACCATCTCGGGTACGGGGATGGCAAGAACCTGAAAGAGACGTTCAGGCAGTTCTACCTGAACAAGGCTGATAGCGCCTTCTCCAATATAGCAGTGGCATTGGAAAAACTGGAGAACAGCTACAGATAAATCTCAGGAAGTTTGATGAAACTTTATCATGAGTAGGATAGGAGGAAAGTTTCAATGGAGGATTTCTCAGGATTCTACAAGCTAAGCGCAGAGGAGAGGCTGGCTAAGGTGAAAAAGTCGGCCAACCTCACTGACGAAGAGGCAGCAGTGCTGATGGATAGCGGTGCCCTGAAGATGGATAGGGCGGACAAGATGGTGGAGAACGTGATAGGCGCGGTCCATCTGCCATTGGGCCTTGCGACGCATTTCGTGGTGAACGGCAAAGCGATGGTCATACCGATGGCAGTGGAAGAGTCATCGGTGATAGCCGCGGCTTGCAAGGCTGCCAAGCAGACATTGCCGGACGGATTCAAGGCAGAGGCCGATGAATCCATAATGATAGGGCAGATCCAGCTGACAGCTGTAGATGATGCCACTAAGGCTGTGAAGAACATCTCGCTCAACAGAAAAGAGATAATGGCGATAGCGACGCAGTTGATGAAGCCCCATGAGAGGTTCGGATGCGGGGCGCGCGATTTCCAGGCAAGGATCCTGGAGACTCCGAGGGGATCGATGGTCATAGTCGATTTCTATATCGCTGTGGGCGATGCGCAGGGCGCCAACATGGTGAACACCGTGTTGGAAGGGGTGGCGCCGACCCTGGCTAAAGTGACCGGAGCGAAGGTGAGGCTCAGGATAATCAGCAACCTCGCAGTGAAACGCAGGGCCAGGGCCTCTGCGGTCTGGAAAAAGGACGTGATAGGCGAGGAGACAGTGGAAGGGGTGCTGGACGCATCCGAGTTCGCCAGGAACGATGTATACAGATGCGCAACGCACAACAAGGGCATAATGAACGGGATCGATGCCGTGGCGCTTGCGACAGGGAATGACTGGAGATCAGTGGAGGCAGGCGCGCATTCCTATGCCAGCCTCGGCCAATACCATCCGCTCACGCATTACTACAAGAATGAGAAGGGCGACCTGGTAGGCAGCATCGAGCTGCCTTTGGCAGTGGCGACCGTGGGGCCGGCGATGAACACAAGCCCCACAGCGAAAATCGCGTTGAAGATCATGGGTGTGAGGAGCTCGCGCGAACTGGCGATGGCCATGGCCTGCGTGGGCCTGGCGAACAACTTCGCTGCCCTGGCTGCGCTGAGCACAGAGGGCATACAGAAAGGCCATATGAAGCTCCATGCAAGGAACATAGCCATATTCGCAGGCGCCGATGCAGAGGAAGCGGAGAAGGTGGCGGAGATAATCAGCGCAGAGAGGAATTTCGATCCTGAGCACGCGAAAGAGGTGCTGAAGAGGGTGCGGAAAGGATGATGGAGATACTGTATTATGCGGCGTTGGGCATCCTATCTTTCCTAGTCACTTTCATATTCACGAAACTGCTCATACCTAGGCTGGCAAGGGCAGGCATAACAGGCATCGATGAGAACAAGGCAGGCCAGCCTGCTGTCCCTGAGATGGGCGGCATAGCTATCGTCGCAGGTTTCAGCGCAGGCATGCTGCTGGCCATATTCTTCAACTCGTTCGGAGGATTCGAGTTCAACCTCGTCAATGTGCTCGCTGCCATAATCACCATACATGCCATAGCGTTCATCGGCATGGTGGACGACCTGATAAGCATCCCTCAGTGGCTGAAGGCGGTGCTCCCATTGTTCGCTGCTGTGCCATTAGTCGTGGTGAAGGCTGCCGGAAGCACGGCGCTGTCCATACCGTTCATAGGCATGGTGGATTTCGGGATATTCTACATATTCATTCTGGTGCCGATCGCCATAGCCGTGTGCTCCAACCTCACGAACATGCTGGCAGGGTTCAACGGCCTTGAGAGCGGTGTGGCGGCCGTAATGTTCGCAGCTCTTTCCATACTGGCGCTGAGCCATGGGCAGATCGAGATGTCTCTGATAACCATCTCCATGCTCGCTGCGCTGGTCGCATTCATGTATTTCAACAAGTACCCTGCCAAGGTTTTCCCAGGCGATGTCGGCAACCTCACCATCGGCGTGGCTGTCGCGAGCGCGGTGATAATCGGCAACCTTGAGACCGCAGGAGTCATATTGATGATACCGTATATCGCGGATTTCGCCGTGAAGGTGAAGAACAAGTTCCCGCATACCCACCAGGATTTGAAAGGCGGGAAGCTCTACCCTAAAGACGGGAGGGTAAAAGGATTAGTGCACGTCGTCATGAAGGCATTCAAAGGGATAAGCGAGAGGAATCTCGTGCTATTTTTCATAGTAGTGGAGCTTGTCTTCGCTGTTATAGCTTTGACATTATACTTCAGGGTTTGACCAGCTTCATCACTTTGAACAATTCGTCCAGTCTCTCATAATCGCTGGTCCTGCCGATGTCGAACCAGACGTCCTCGAAGACATAGCCGGATATCTTCTTCTTTGCAGCAAGAAGGCGAGGGAAGACATCCTTGGCGAAGTCCTCCTTGTCTTTTATGTAATCGAAAATCTCAGGCTCGAATATGTATATCGCAGTGTTGTAGAGGTGCTCCAGCATCGGCTTTTCGACAAAGCTCACGATGTTGCCACCCTCCATCTTAGCCACACCGTATTCCAACGGCATCTTCGTGTGATATAAGGCCACTGTCGCTATCGCACCGCTTTTCTTGTGGTGCTTGAGCATGTCGGCCATATCTATGTTGGTCAGATGGTCGCCCATCACCACGGCGAAGGTCTCCTTCACCTTGCCTTTGTAGCAAAGGATGGAGCCGGCGGTGTTCATCTTCTCCTTCTCTATGCAATATTCGATCTTCACGCCGAATTTGCTCCCATCGCCGAGATAGCTGATTATCTGCTCGTGCTTGTAGCCGCAGGTTATCACAAGGTCTTTCATGCCAGAGCGCTTCAGGTTCTCCAGGACATACTGCAATATTGGCTTGCCGCCCACCATCATCATGGGCTTCGGCACGTTGTACGTGTAAGGCCTGAGCCTTGTCCCTTCTCCTCCTGCGAGTATGAATGTCTTCATAGTATCACAACAAAGATAATGCAGCGATGTTTAAAAAGTTGGTCTGCCGACCGGGATTCACAGCTTTTTATCGATGAACGTACGGTAGGCCAATTGACGAATTTCATCTGTGGTTAAGCGCTCCGACGGCAGCTGCCCCCTCATAAACAGGTCGGACCGCACCTGGTCCCCTTCGAGCATTTTTTCGAGGTTATCCATCAACACTTTCTGGGCGACTGCATACTGTTTCATGCGAGGACGCATGAGGAGTTCCAGGGCATACCTGGGATCGCGGCCATACATGGCTTGTATGAGATAGGCCCGAAGCTCGTCCCGGCTGCGTGAAAGCGTCTTTTCTGGGGCTTCTTCGGTCTTTGCATTGGCATCGAAATACATATCATCCCCGAAATCCCAGCCGCCTTCACGGATCATCGTATTGTAGTGGATACCCTCATGGAGGATAACGTCATACTGCAGGGCATCTGCGCCCCTCTTGTCGTTATAGGTATCACGGAAGATCAACAGGCCTGCCCTAACAGTGACCCCGCCCATGAAAGCGCCTTGCTCCGGCATCAGACCGGACAGGTAATGGACAGGTATGCGTTCTGCGGATATGCGCCCGCCTAGATAAGAGAATGACAGGGATTTCTTCCCAGTGATTGGAAAGCGGAAGAGGCATGCGATTGGTTTTGACGTCCCGTTGAGGCGATTAGTGACAGTCACGTTGCGTATTGTCAGATAGATGTTGTTTTTCAAGTAGTAGTCATGCAATCGCTTGGCCACCTCCGGTGCGGATGACAGATTGCGGAATATGCGATGCCCCTTGGCTTCAAGGCTTTTTTTCAGACCAAGGATTGTGTCGTCGAGCTGCGCTTCCAACCCGAGGTTGAAGGGACAGTAGAGCGAATCATTGCTCTTTAAAAGCGAGGTCAGGTCCGAATCCAATCTGGAGAAGCGACGGTCAGGAGTTGGTAACTTGAGGTCTGCTATCTTGATTTTCGCTGGAGGTATCTCTGCATTTTTTCTGGTCGGCGGCTCAACGGCAGATTTAGATGCCCTGGTTTGTGCCGGGGTCCCAGAACGCTCTAGCGACCCATGGGTGGATATGCTGACAGCCAGGCAAGCTGCCGCTAAGACTGCGTATTTGTGCCACTTCGGAGGGGAATGTCTTTCTGCTTTTGGCTGCTCGCGAAGTTTTCTTTGAAACTTACCCATGATAGTATATCGTATGGTCGGGTTTAATAATGTTATATTTTGAATAAAAAAATGAGTAGCTCTTCACACTATAAAATAGTATCCGATTAGGGCGCCGACGAGGGAGCAGATGAAGTTGGTCGTGCCCTTGGTGCCTATGCCCGCTTCTTCCAGCACGCCGAACGCGGTGTCGGCTATGGAACCTGCGAGGCCTGCGAGGCCGATCAAAAACGCAGCGGTCGGACTTATGCCGAAGATGAAGGCTGCCGATACGCCGATGGTGCATGCGCCTGCCAAAGAGCCGACAGTGCCGATCATGCTCATCCCTCCGCTGGTGCCTGGCTTGACAGGTTTCAGGCTGAATATGCTGACCGGATCATGAGGATCCAATACGCCGATCTCAGAACCGAACTTGTCGGCAGTGACAGCGGCCATGGATGCCATGAATGGCATCGGACCGATGATCGGGCTGAGGACCGCGAGAATGGTCGGCAGGAAGCCGTTGGAAAGCACATTCTCCCAGCCCCTCTCGTGCTCATAGAGGCCAAGCTCGCGTTTTATGTCATAGTCGTATCTTGTGACGACCATGGCCAGGAAAAAGAAGATGAGCATGAGGGCCAGGTATTGGGGGCCTCCGTAGAAGAACAGGACGATACCGAAAAAAAGCGCCAGGATGACGCCCTTCGTATCAAGAACCCCTTTCATGGCATCATTTCTGGATCTTTATCTCTATGGACGAGACCTTGGTCCTGGAGCCGTCTTCAGAGGTGAGCTCCTCAGTGGAGATAAGGATATCCTGGATCTTGGAGTTCGGCATGAACCTGTGGCGGACGATCTCAGCGACGTCCACTGCCCTTGAGATGAGCTTTCCTCTCGCTTTGATGGTGACCTCGCTCGCGCCGTTGTTGAATTGAGTCACTACAGCCAGGACATATCCCATGGTGCCTTTCTTGCCGACATAGACCGTGTTGTCATCCCGTGCGCGCTGCCTTGGTACCTGGATCTCGGATTCTTCCGGAACCTCGGTCTCTACGCGCGCTTCCGCTGGCATCTGCACTTCACTGCGTGTTTCTTCTGGCGGTGTACCTTCCATTGCGTTCACCTCTCGTTTGTCGATAGAACTCCCAAGATAGAAAGTCGTCTAACAGTTAAAATACTTTCGGTGGTTGTGGCCTAAGGTGCTTAAAAAGTGCATTTACCCCATAAAATCTTTGAAACATGACTATTTTCACATTAAAATTATAAAAATGGTGTCAATTTTTACATAAAATTTTACAAAACCTATATATATTACATATGCTGTAGATAGAACGGAGGGGAGTGGGATGGAAGAGGTTGGCGGGGTAAGACAGGTCCCGCGGGTTTGCGGGATAATGGGTGAATTGGGGAGGAGAAGCATATGGAGACTGGAGAACCAAGAGGGGATCGGATCAGTGTTGACATACTGTCCGTAGGCCCTCTTTTCCTGGAACTGGATTATCGCTGGCTCTATCAGGAAACCAGGAAAGCTCCGTTCTACAAGCATTCTCCTCTTGCTTCCGCCATGTCTGGCTGACCATCCCCTCCTTCTTCAGGTTCTGGTTTTTCAGCATCATTAAAAATGCTTTTAAACATAGATTATAACATGATGAGAAGGAAGGGGGGAAAACAGCTACCATCTACCGCTGGCATCACCGGAGCTGCCAAGGAATTCGGAACGGCTCACGAGACCCCACGTTCTGCAGAAAACACTGATCCGCTCATCGGAACCAGGCTTGCGGACCGCTATCGCATAAAAGAGAAGATTGGCGAAGGCGGCATGGGCATGATATATCTGGCCGAGGACGAAAGGCTCGGCAAGGAAGTGGTCGTCAAGATGCTTCCGCCCGCGTTCGCAGGAAAGGAAGACGTTGGCCGTCGATTCGCGCAGGAAGCCAAGATAACATCGCAGATGGAGCACGAGAACATCGTATTCATCACCGACCTGGTCTTGACATCGCCCCCGTTTTATGCCATGGAATACCTGAAGGGGAAGGACCTCGGGACAATGCTCTATGAGGAGGGCCGC
>JAQTOF010000030.1 GCA_028713495.1 Candidatus Iainarchaeum sp. | reverse complement strand
CGATACGAATACCAGGCAAGCCACTGCGGCTACCTTAGCCACTACTGGCATCCTCCTCTCGTTAGCCCTTCCTCTGTCCACCTTGGTAAATGTGAGCTCTCTCATGCAGGTATATTGATAAATAGTGTTTTTAAATGTGTTATATCCGCCCTTACACCTGTGCCACAAGGACGACATAATTCTTACCGTACGCCTTGGCGCAGCTCGGACAGGTTGTGTAGAAGAAATACATCTTTTTCAGCTTCTGCTTTTTCGAGGCGACGTATGCTTCCATTTCCTTTATCCATTTCCCCATGTCCTGGTAAGAGCCTTCAAAGACCTTGGTGAGGAATGTGCCGGAAATCCGCTCCATCTTCGCGCCTGGCACCTCCTTACTCACCGCGATGTAGATGTCGGATCCCCACGCCGAACCTTCGTCTGAAAGCATAAGTGGCTCAGTAGCGAGCGCATCGGCTTTCGTTATCTTCTCCATATTTTTCACCATCACGCTCCCGAAGTTAAGCGGTATGTGGAAAAAGCTGATGACATGGTCTTTCAGGAACAGCTTGTCCTCCCATTTCACTGTCTTCCCGTTCCATGGCTCAGGGTCAAACCTCTTGCAGCAGCCTGTTTCAGAATCATATATCTTTTCCATGCAAATCACGCGTTCCTGATGTCGGTACGGCGCTTTTTATACGTTTCTACCTATATAGCCTCTGACAACCGCCTGCAAAGATAACGCTGCGCGGGCTATTTAGGTGCGAAACAGATGTATGACCACAGGAAGGTAGAGAAGGAGATATTGGAATTTTGGGAGAAGAACAGGATATACCTGAAGGCAAAGGAGAAGAACGCAGGCAAGGAGACATTCTACTTCTGCGACGGGCCGCCTTATGCCACTGGCCAGATTCACCCGGGCACTGCCTGGAACAAGACGATCAAGGATGCTGTCTGCCGCTATCACAGGATGTCAGGCAAGGACGTGCGCGTCCAGGCCGGCTATGACACCCATGGCCTTCCGATAGAAGTGAAGGTCGAGCAGGAGCTGAAGTTCAAGAACAAGGGCGATATCGAGAAATACGGCATCGGAGAGTTCGTGGAGAAATGCAAGCAGTTCGCCACCAAATACATCGGAGTCATGGGCAAACAGTTCCAGTCCGCAGGCGTGTGGATGGACTTCGACAAGCCCTACATCACCTACCATGACAGCTTCATCAACTCCGCGTGGAAGAACATAAAGCTGGCCCAGGAAAGGGAGCTGCTCCATGAGGGCGTCTATGTGCTTCCCTACTGCTACAGGTGCGAGACCACCATGGCTAACTATGAGCTGGAATACGATGATGAGACCGACCCGAGCATCTATGTGAAGTTCCAGCTGAAAGACAAGCCAAAGGAATACCTGATAGTCTGGACCACCACCCCATGGACCCTTGTGTCGAACATGGCCGTCATGGTCCACCCGACCTTCCCCTATGTCAGGGCGAAGGTGGGCGACGAGGTATGGATAGTGGCCAAGGACAGGCTAGAACACGTAACAGAGCTTGCAGGCGTCAGTGCCACAGTGGTTGAAGAGCTCCCTGGAAGGAAACTGAAGGACCTTGAATATCTCCACCCGTTCCAGGACAAGATACACAAATACTATGACAGGAAAGTCGTGCTCAGCGACGAGTTCGTCACCCTGGAAGAAGGTACCGGTCTGGTGCACACTGCTCCAGGACATGGTCCTGCAGACTTCATAATCGGCAAGCGGTTCGGCATAGAAGCCTTCTCGCCTGTGGACGGAAAGGGGAACTATACTGCCGATGCCGGTCAGTTCGAGGGAAAGAACGTCCGCGAGGCCAATCCAATCGTCACAGAGGTCATGAAAGACAATGGCTCCCTGCTCTATGAGGCCAGGATAAAGCACCGCTATCCGCACTGCTGGAGGTGCAAGACGCCGCTTATCTTCCTGACCACAAACCAGTGGTTCATCACCATCTCTAAGATAAAGGACCAGATGCTCAATGAGATAGACAAGACAGAATGGCATCCCGACTTCGCAAAGGAGAGGTTCAAGGAGTTCGTGGGCAATGCGCCTGACTGGTGCATATCCCGCCAGAGATACTGGGGGATTCCATTGCCCATATGGAAATGCTCATGCGGCAAGATCAAGGTCATCGGTTCCAAGGACGAGATCCCGCCTGTCAAGGAATTGCACAGGCCGTATATCGACGAGGTAGAGCTGCCATGCGAGTGCGGCAAGAAGATGAAAAGGATACCTGATGTCCTTGATGTATGGTTCGATTCTGGCAATGCCATCTGGGCATCGCTGACACCTGAGGAAGCCAAGAAATACAGCGAAAGGGCCGACCTGATAATCGAGGGCCAGGATCAGATAAGAGGATGGTTCTATTCGCTGCTCGGCTCTGGCGTGGTCCGCTATGGCGCCTGCCCATACAAGAAACTGCTCATGCACGGTTTCTTCGTAGATGAGAAAGGCGAGAAGATGAGCAAGTCCGTGGGCAACTTCGTGCCGCTCGAGGAGATCCTTGACAAATACGGGGCCGACAGCTTCAGGCTCTGGGGCATCAACAACACCATATGGGATGAGCTGAAATTCAGCTGGGATGAGCTGAAGAAGTCCTCCGCAGACCTGAACATCGCCCTCAACATGATCGTTTTCCTGGAGCGGTTCTATCCGAACAAGAGGATTGAGAAAGCCCAGCTCACCAAGGTGGACGAATGGATGATCAGCAGGATGAACTCCACGCTCAAGGCATATCGCGCAGCGTTCGAGTCCTGCGAGCCGAACCGGGCTGTCAAGGCATTGCGATCGTTCCTTGTGGACGACGTCAGCAGGTTCTACATGAAAGTCGCCAAGGAAAGGATATCCAAAGGCGACAAAGCCGATGCCGCCCTATGGACGATATACACCGTCATGCTGTCAACGGCAAAGATGCTCGGCTGTATCAGCCCGCTCATCAGCGAGCACCTCTACCAGAGGTTCTTCAAGAGATATGAGGGAGCGGAATCGCTGTTCCTCCTTGATCTGACCCCCGAGGATGATGGGGCGATAAACACGCTCTATGAGAAGCAGATCGAGACAGTGACCGAGGTCGTCTCTGCAGCCTTATTGGCCAGGCAGGACGCAGGCATAAAGGTCCGCTGGCCTGTCCGTGCGATCTGCATAGAGACCAAGTCCCATGAGGCAGTGGATGCGGTGAATGCCTTCAGCGACATCCTGCTCAGCATGGTTAATGCGAAGGAGATAAGGATCGCAGAGGAGAAGCCTGCCGGAGAGATGGCATCCAGCCAGTTCTCCAAGGGAGCAGTCCACATAGACAGGAAGATAGATGAAGAGCTCTATGAGGAAGGCATCCTCAATGAAGTGAAGCGCCGCATACAGATGATGCGCAAGGAAGCCCAGCTGGTCGAGCAGGACAAGATAAGCGTGTCCATCGGCACCGAAAAGGAGCTGGAAGCCATCCTGAAAAAGAACGAGAAACCGCTTTCCGAGGCCGTCAACGCCTCTGCAGTCTCCTATGGCTCTGAGAAGGAGATGAAGGAGTACACGATAGACGGAAGGCTGGTCAGGATTGCCATAACCAAAATGAAATAAGAAACCTAAGAATGGCCTTTCCGACTGCCGTAGTAGCGGAACTGACATCCGCTACGGCGTTAAGTCTGAAGAAGTAAATAGAAAAAAGGGGTTTGAGAAGTAGCTATTAGATTCAGTTAGCGCTCTTGTACATGCTCCTCTTGTTGATGCTTCCCCAGCAGCTCTTGCAGATGTACCTGTGGTCTATCTTCTTCCTTTTGGAGCTCTTCACGCAAGTGTTGCATATCCTGCGGTTGCAGTAGTCGCACTTGATAAGCTTGGCTGTCTGCCCGCCGCATCTTTCACATGTCTCTATGGCCATGAATATCACTCCGTATATAGTTGCTCAAAATTATAACGACTATAAGGAGGGCAAGCTATTTAATAGCTTTTCAGGGAATGCTAATCCATGAGGAAAGGGCAGGCAGCGATTGAATACGTCACTACTTATGGTTGGGCCATTCTTGTCCTGCTGATCGTACTCGCAGCCCTGTTCGCCAGCGGCATTCTCTCACCCAGTTATCTTGTGTCCGAGGAGTGCACATTCGGCAATAACCTGGGATGCGATTTCGCAATTTTCAATGAAGCAGGATCCACCCACCTGAACCTCAATATCCACAACGGATTCCCTTACAAGATAAGGATAAAGGAGCTGAAGATGCAGACCCAAGACGGCTTCCAGCAGTTCGGCAGCTTTGGCTCTGAAGTGGACCTTGAGAGCGGCGCAACCGCGACATTCAAAGGCATCTTGGAAGGGGAGCCTGTCAAGGAAGGCGTTATCAAGAGGTTCTCTGGCAACCTGACCTATGTGTCATGCGCACCTGAGCTTGGTCCGGACTGCAGCACAGTGGAGCATACACTGACCGGCCGCGTGATCGGCAAGGTCATTCCGCAGTGACCGAGAATTCGCCCTTCACTATCTCTACGTTCTTCACTTTGCTTATCTCCTTAAGCTCATTGATCAGCCTGGCGTCCAGATCCTCAGGAAGCGATAAGCGTACTTTCTCCAATTCAGCGTTCTGGGGCAGCTTGTTCCTGGATTTGTGCTGCCTTATCTGGCTGACGATGTCGTTCAGCACGATCACCTTCTTGACATCATCCTCGTACAATGCGCCAGGCTCTGGCCAGCTTTCCTTGTGGACGCTTCCGCCGAACAGTCCGGCATAGACCTCTTCGCTTATGTGCGGAGCGATCGGAGCGAGTATCTTCAAGAATTCCTGCAAAACGGTATTCAGCGTGTAAAGCGCTGCTTCCCTGGTCGGTCCCTCTCCGTATATCCTGTGCTTCACGTATTCTATGTAATTGTCGCAGAAATCATGCCAGAAGAACGTCTGCATCTTGCTCATGGCATAGTGGTATTCGAAGGCTTCCATATGCGCTGTGCAGTCCGTTATCGTTGAATTCAGCCTACCGAGGATCCAGCGGTCGATCATGTTCAGTTCGCATTCGTTGCTTTTCGGCTTTCCGCAATTCTCCACGAACCTTGCCGCGTTCCATATCTTGGAAAGGAAGCTTTTCGCGTATTTGATGTCCTCGTAGCTGAAAGGCCTGTCCTTGGCCATGGCTCCAGAAAGAGCTGCCCACTGCCTTATGGAGTCTGTCGGATAGTCTTTGAGCAGGTCAGCAGGAGAGATGATGTTCCCTAAGCTCTTGCTCATCTTCTTCCCATCTGGCGCCAATACATTACCGTTCAGTAGTATCGTCTGGAATGGCGGTATGCCTGTTAATGCGACACCGCTTCTGTAAATGGTGTAAAACGCCCAGGTCCTTACTATCTCCACGCCCTGGGGCCTTAGCGATGCAGGGTAGAATCTTTCCATCTTCTTCTCGTCAGGCCATCCTGCTATGACCAGCGGAGTTATGCTGGAATCCACCCAGCAGTCGCATGTGCTTGTCTCTGCTTTCATTTCCTTGCCGCAGCTGCACTTCTTGCCTTTGGCTTTCTCAGGATAGAACGGCAGTTCGTCTTCGCTTGCTGCCGCAGTCGCACCGCATTCGCAGATGTAGAACGGTAACGGGGTTCCGAAGATGCGCTGCCTGGAAATGACCCAGTCCCATTCAGCACCTTCCACCCAGTCTATGAGGTAGCTTATGCCGAAGTCAGGCACCCATCTTATCTTCTCTGCCATGGCCTTGATGTGCTTGCCAGTGGTCCTTATGTCAGCGAACCATTGCTGGGACGGGATAAGCTCCACAGGGGTCTTGCACCTGTCATGAACTTTGATCGTCTGCTTCAACGGTGTGCTTTTGATGACCTTGTCGCCCATCAGCTCCAGGGCCTTCTTCTTAGCTTCCTCCACCTTCAGGCCGTCCAATGCACCTGCGTTCTTCATCCTGCCATACTGGTCAATCGCTTCGTATAGCGGCAGCTTGTACCTGTGCATCCAGACGACGTCCATCTTATCCCCGAACGTGCACACCATCACCAATCCGCTGCCGAACTCCTTATCGACTTCCTTGTCAGCGAAAATCAGCACTTCCTTGCCCAAAGCGGTCTTCACCATTTTTCCTTCCAGGTGCGTGTATCTCTCGTCCTCAGGATTGAACAGAACAGCCACGCAGGCAGGCATGAGCTCTGGCCTTGTGGTCGCTATGATCAGATCTTCCCCGTCTGGTCCTGAGAATTTCACATGATAGAGCGTTCCGGTCTTCTCTTCATCATCCAGCTCTGCCTTGGCTATGGCAGAGACGCATTTCGGGCACCAATAGACCGGGTACCTGTCCCGATAGATCAGCTTGTCGCCGTACATCCTAATGAGCGATAATTGCACCTTGCCGTGATATTCCGGATCCATGGTGCGGTACTGGTGCCTCCAGTCAGGACTGAATCCCATCTGCTCCATCTGGAGCTTCATCCTGGATATCATTTCGTGGGTCCATTCCACGCACTTTTGCCTGAATTCGACAGGCTTTAGCCTGCCGTATTTCTTTTCCACCTTCACTTCAGTCGGGAATCCCTGGGTGTCCCATCCCTGCGGATAGAAGACGTTGAACCCCTGCATCCTCTTGTAGCGGGCCACGAAGTCTATGAAGCTGTAAGAGAGCACATGGCCCATGTGCAGGTCTCCGCTTGTGAATGGTGGAGGCGTATCTATGGTGTAGAGAGGTCTGACAGTGTCCTTGTCGTCAAAGTGGTGGGCGCCCTGCTCTTCCCAGAGCTTCTGCCATTTCTCCTCAATCGATCTGTCGTACCTTTGCTGAAGCATAAGAATCTGAGATTAACATAGGCGTTTGGTTTTTTATAACTAATCTGCAGTCAGACGGCCTTCTTCCTCAAGGCAGCCACGACCGTCCTTGCCTCGTTCTTTCCAAGCAGCCTTATCGCGTTCTCGATTGTGATCGTCCTGAACAGCCCGCATATCCTCGCCGGTTTCGCGTCTATCCCGAAATTATACTGCCTTGTCCCGTTGCAATCACAGTAGCCTATATATGTTATCCCGCGTATCGCGTCGATCCGCAAATCATCCAAAAGCTCATCGAGCGCACTGTTTATCCCGCCGCCGTTTACAGCCTTTGCCGGAAGTCCTCTCTCTGAGACTATAAGATCGCCTTTTGTGATGATGACCGCTGCCACGTTGGTCTCGCGTATGTTGTCCCGCATGGCGGTGGTCCTGAGGAACCTTTGGAGCTTATCAGGGATGATTGTTTTAGTTCCTCTTCCAGCCATAGTTTATCACAATATATACGCGATAATGATATATTTAAATCTTGTGCTGAAAACTCGGTCATGGGTTATTTCGTGTTACATTTGACTAAAATTAGATAGAAATAATGTGAAAATAACAATAAAATACAAGGAAAAACTAGGCTAACCGGACCCTGCTGGCTGTGACGTCTCCGAGCATGCCCATGTGGAGCCTGGCGCTGAGCTCGGTGTGCTGCACCAGCGCATACTGCATCAGTTTGGCAGGATCCTCGGTTATCGCGCCGTCCGCACCGCGCAAAGATGCTCCCCTATACATCTCCAGCTTTTCGTAAAGTTGTGCATATCTTTTGCTCCATTCGTCATTGCGCTGTTTGTCGAGCTGGTCATGCATCTGCCGAGTGAGCTCCATCATCCTATTGCGAAGGAGCTCGAGTGTAAATGTTTCTAAGGCAAGATCTGCAGTTGTCCTTTCCGTGAGCCCGGTTCCTCTTCCCCCTAGCATCGCAAGCTCTCGTGAGGCTATAGATATGGAGTTATCTGAGTATCCGACACTGGATGCTGCCCTAAGGATGTCCTGTTGCTGCTGAAGGGTCATGCCCTGCGCAACGGCCGCTATGACGTCGGCCTGGGCTCTGTTCTTGTCCTTGCCTTCCAGGTCTGCCTTGGCATCGCTGGCTTGCTTCGCACTATCCATGTTAGTAGCAAGGGTCGTTTGGTCGCCTTTGAATTCGGCATCCCTTGCGCCCTGTACGTTCACTTTGACTTTCTCGCTCAGGAATATCCCTATGGCTGCGGTCGTGGTGAGCGCGGTAGTGATTATGGGTTTGAGCGCGTCTTCAAGCGTTCTCTGCTTTATTCTGTCGTCTGGTTTTTGATAATAGTCCACTGCTGCCTTTTTCACTTTGTCCTCTTGGACCTTATAATTAGCGTCAATTTTAGCTTTTTCAGGCAGAGGCGTACGAGGAGGAATTGTTGGTGGTTTTATGGCTCCTTGGGATTGGAGTTGGACTATGGCGTTCTGTGCTGCTATGTTGTTTAGTTTTGTTGCGTCTTCTACTTGTACAGCGCCTTTCTGCTCTGTTTTCGGTGACATGAAGTAAGAATAGCAAAGAGAAATTTAAAAGAGGATTAGTTTCTGGCGATTATGAACTCTTGTTTGGCTATGGCGGATCTGCGACCGGCGGATTCAACCAGTAACGATTCCCCGCCGTAGGTTTCACCAGCATAATATGAAACATCGTAAGTCAGATCCCCATTTTTCATCCTGGTTATGAACTGGCCCTTCTCATTGAGCGGATAGATATGTGCTGTGACATACTCGATATTCTTTCCTTGGTACTCAAAAGTACCGAGTTCAAGGATGATATATGCCCTCTCCATCTTCTGGCCCGATAACTTCTCGACGTAGTCTGCGAAATCGGTGAGGTCTATAGATCTAGTTCCTGTGATTCCAGTTTTATCTAATCCTTTTGGGAAAGCAACAACTACAAACCACTTATCTCTTTCACTGGAAATACCAAAGGTGATTTTCCCCGGAACTGTAACGCTGTTTATGTAGCCTCCGCTTACTGAATTCTCAGGCATGGCTTCTGCCCCTCTAAACGGCGCAGTCTCCCTATCCATCTGCGCAACTGTCTTATCCAGTTTGACGACCTCTACCTTTCTGCCGCAGATCTCGATTTCCTGAGCAACCGCCTTATTCGATATTGTCATAATAGCCGCAGGCGCACCAATCGCGAGCAATCCTACGAGCAATGGAGAAGTAAGTTTGTATGCTAGTGGTCTAGAAGTAGCTGCATCCCTGGTTCTTGCGGCAACCGCCGATTGGCCGTGTTCCAGTCGTTTCATCTACCTCACCCGTATATACCGCTACGGAAGTCATTAAAAACACTTCCATTTTTACCATTTTATTGTATGTTTTAACACAACTCAAAGAAAACACTTTTAAATGTTTCTACTAGCTTTTTCAAACACAAAATCAGCCATTTTTATGTAAAAACTAACAATAAAAACCTCAAACCTTGAATCTAAGCCCATCCTTGGCAGCCAGCACTTTCACTCCGCTCTCCTTCTCTATCTTTTCTGCCTCTTTGGCTGGCCCTGCCTTCATCATTTTCAGGCCCATATGCGTTATGATGCACATCGCAGGCCTGGCTTCCTTCAGCACTGCGATCACATCGCCAGTGGTCAGGTGGCCATGGTACTTGTCCGCTTCTGGCTTCATGCAGTTGATAATCAGCACATCGCAGCCTGAGAACGCCTTTCCTAGGTGTTCAGCCGGCTCAGTGTCTGTTATGTGCCCGATCACTTTACCATCAAGGAAAAGCTTGAACCCGAACGCTGTCTCCTCCTCGTGCTTCATACCTATTATCTCTATCTCGAACGTGCCTTTCTCTGTCTTGAACGTCCTCTTCTCGCCAGGAACGGCGCTATAGGCGTCATCCACCTTGGACTGATGATAGCCGTGTATCGACCGGTCAGGGCCTTCCATCGCTGTCCTGCTCCCGATCACTATCCCTCTTTTCTTCAACCCATAATTCGTCATCCCTTCTATCATCACCATGGCATCAGAGAAATGGTCAACATGGTTGTGCGTCACTATGATCGCGTCCAGGCCGAGCGGATCCTCTTTATATCCAAGCGAGCTGAGCAAGGCCCCTGGCCCTGGATCGACGTGTATATTCGCAGAGGAAGAGTCTATGCGGAAGCCGCCAGTGCCCCTTATCTGCTTGATGAGGTTTATCCGGCCCCCACCTGTCCCTAAGAAGACTATCTCCATGAGCCTTTTTCTGTGCGAAAGCTATTAACTTTTCTGGAGCTGGCAGAACATGCAGACTCCTTTGGAGCAGGGCTCGCCGCACGAAGAACACTCAGAAATAGCTGCGCCTTTGGAGTATTTGCCCCTCAGCGCGTCTTCTATCTCCAAAAAGCTGCTCACGATCTTGAATTTCGTGCCAGGATACCTTTCCTCTGTCTCGTTGAGCATCTTCCTGACATGTCCACGGAATGCGTATCTCGCATATGGGCATTCCACCCTTTCGATCGGCATCCCTTTCATCATGGCATAGATGGCTATCTCTTTCTCAGGCGCCATCATCAAAGGACGGATACGTGGGACGAGCCGCGAGCTTTTTGTCAATGGTTCGTTCAAACGCGCTAATCGCGAAGGTTCGCTGCGCATGATGTTCATCATCACCGTCTGCGCCATGTCGTCCAGGTTATGCCCCAAGGCGAGCTTATCCATTTTCAGTTCGCGGGCAGCCTTGTTCAATGCGTATCTGCGAAGCACACCGCAATGGCTGCACGGGATGCCATCATCCTTCTTCATTATGTCATCAAGCGTCTTCCCGCATAATTCCTTGAAGGAAAAGACATGCTGTTCTACGCCGAGCTTCTCGCATTCGCTTTTCGCAGGCTTCATGGTACGGGCGCGATATCCAGCGATCCCCTCGTCTATCGTTATAGCGATCAGCTCGAACGGAAGGTCTTTTTTGAGCTCAGCGAGCGAATGGAGCAGAACAGTGCTGTCCTTCCCGCCTGACAATCCGACAGCCACTTTATCTCCTTTCCTCAGCATCTTCCCCATCCGCACTGTCTTCCTGAACCTTTTGTCGAACATGCGGATGAAGTGCTGCTCGCAGAGGTGCTTGCTTGAATAATGAAGGAAAACGACGCCTTCAGCGCCGCAGAAACAGCTACCCACCGAAAACTACCCTCACCACCTCGATCCTATCGCGAGGCTTTATCTTCCTTGTCTCTGGCGCGAGCTTGCCGTTCACTTTGACCACTACCTCTTCGCGCATGACCTTCAGCTCCTTCAGCAATTCCGCTAAGGTCCCTGAGAATTCCATCTCCCTGCTTTCACTGTCAAGAACGAGTTCCACCCATACACCAGACGTATATCTGATGCGGAAGATAAATAAGGCTTGTCGGAATATGCCCCTCATGAAGATAATATCTGTCTGGGCAAGGGAGATTCTTGATTCAAGGGGAAACCCGACCATAGAGGTAGAAGTGGCCGCAGAGAACGCGCTGGGCAGCGCAGCGGCTCCGAGCGGCGCATCGACAGGAAAGCATGAGGCCATAGAGCTGAGGGACGGAGGCCACCGCTATCTCGGGAAAGGGGTGCAAAGGGCAGTCCACAATGTCAACACACACATCGCTTCGGCCATCATAGGGATGGACGTCCGCGAGCAGGACGCCATAGACATGAAGATGAAGGAGCTCGATGGCACAAAGGAGAAGAGCAGGCTCGGCGCCAATGCGATGGTCGCCACATCCATGGCCGTCCTAAGGGCAGCCGCAGCCTCTGAAGGCAAGATGCTCCACGATTATCTGGGAGGCTCCAACCTGCCGCATGCAATGTTCAATGTCATAAACGGCGGCCAGCATGCAGGCAACGGCCTGGCGATCCAGGAGTTCATGATAATACCTGACGATGAGCTGTTCTCAGAACGGCTGAGGATGGCGAGCGAGATATACCACATACTCGGGAAGCAATTGGTGGAGAAGCACGGCCCTGCGGCCAGGAACGTGGGCGATGAGGGCGGGTATGCCCCTCAGATAAGCAATACCTACCAGGCTTTGGACGCCCTTGTGGCAGCCATAGAGGAGGCAGGCTATCCGCACAAATGCGCTTTGGCCCTTGACGCGGCAGCGTCGTCCTTCTATGACGAGAAAGCCAGAGCCTACAAGATAGACGGAAAGGAGCTGAAGGAGACCGAGCTGGTGGACTATTACGCGGATTTGGCCAAGTCCTATCCGCTGAAGAGCATAGAGGATCCGTTCCAGGAAGAGAGCTTCGGAGCGTTCGCTGCGCTGAAGAAAGAGCTGCCAGAGGTCCAGATTGTCGGGGACGATCTCGTAGTGACCAATGTCTCGCGCCTCAAGCAGGCGATCTCGGAAGATTCCATCGGCGCTTTGCTCATGAAATTGAATCAGATAGGCACGGTCACAGAAGCCATGCAGGCTGTCCAGATGTGCAGGCAGAACAACCTCAATATCGTGGTCAGCCACCGCTCAGGAGAGACAGAAGACTGCTTCATAGCGGATTTCGCGGTAGGCATCAACGCAGGCCAGATAAAGACCGGCGCTCCTGCAAGGGGCGAGCGTACAGCGAAGTACAACCAGCTGTTGCGCATAGAAGAGCACATGAGGGCGCTCTGAAGCCGGATCGTCAATCAAAATAAGACATTATCTTATTAGAGATGTCAAGATTTTTGGACTTGCAGCTCGGGCATCTAGGGGGCGCATCAGAGGTGTTCCTACCACCGCAATCGCACTTTCCTGCGGCCTTTTCGATGGTTTTTATGTCCGCTCTCCGCAGATTCAATTTAATCAGATGCATATATTTCTCCTTTCCGCACTTATCACACCTAAGAATTGTGAAAGCCTCTCCTCCGCCCTCCATTATGCGGAATTTTGCGGAGCATTCCTTACAGGTGGCAGCCAATTCCACTCCCATAGGATGGCTATTGCACCTCAGAACTTTTAAACGAGCATGGCGCTGATTGCAAGGCTTAAAAATATAGACGCATAACTGCTATATCAAAGCCCATAGCGACAGTGACTTCAATGGCAGAGCGCAAACCTAATCCGACCGATGCGAAGACATACTACCAGATGGGCAATGATTATTACGAGAAGGGCGACTATGACAAGGCCATAGAGAACTACAACATGGCCATCCTGCTCAACCCTGTCTTCTCAGAAGCCTACTTCAACCGGGCGTTATCCTACTACCAGCTCAAGAACTTCGACAAGTCCATAGCAGACTACACGAAATCCATGGAGCTAGATCCCCAGAACCCGATCATCTACAATAACAGGGGAGACGCCTTCTACAGGAAGCAGGATTTCCAGAGCGCAGTGAAGGACTACGACAAGGCAATCCAGCTAAACCCGAATTATCTCAAGGCATTCTACAACCGCGGCCTTTCCTATGCCTCTATAGAGGAGTACGAAAAGGCAGTGGAGGACTTCACCAAGGTCATAAAGCTCAAGGCCG